>JAPPAJ010000275.1 GCA_026705565.1 Caldilineaceae bacterium
CAGGCCCTTCATCGCTCCGATGCACCCGCCCCGCGCGACTTTGCGTTTGCCCTGGGTACATAGTGGGTACGCAATGGATACGCGGCGGGTATAGCAAAAAGGATTCGCCGGTGCCAAAATGATGAACATCCCTGCAGTGGGTTCCCGTCCCCTTCGGCCGTTGCAACGCTCCAGCAGGTGATCAGCCGCCGGGTCTCGGGGGCCTGTTCCCGAAGTTTCTGCTTCCAACCCGATATACAAGGATCCCGATGACAACAGGCTTGTACCACCCGCTCCGCCTCTTGTGGGTCGACTCCACACCGGCTGCCTTGGACCAGACCGGACGCTTCCTGCAGGGCCGCCGCATGGAGGTGTGCTTCGCAGACAACTTCAACAATACCTGCCAAAAGATCGAAATGTGGTCTCCTCATCTGCTGTTGCTGGACTACATCACGTCCGATGCCATGGCCTTTGAAACCTTTGTCTATGACCGGCTGCTCCTGATCGACCCCTATCGGGCAAACGGTCCCCTGGCTGACAATCCTTGGCAGCATGAAGCCATGCCCATTCTGCTTGTGGCTGGCGAACCCATGATCTCCACACCTGGGCTCAAGGCTCTCCATCTGCAAAGGGCAGCGCATTTCGTGGCCAAACCCGTTGAATCCAGCTGCCTGCTCTCGCTGGTGGAAAAATCGCTGCCGGAGCCCAATCCCGGGATCACCCTTGACCCGGATCAGGGTTGTGTCGAAGTACAGGGCTGCCAACACACGGTGTCCGAACAATCCATGGATCTGCTGGTAACCTTGGCGCGGCATCATCCCCGCCCCCTTACCGCCGTCCGGCTGGCACAACGCATGCACGCGGAACGGGGTGTTCTCATCAGTGAAGCCTCTGTGCGCATGGCGGTCCTTGCCCTGCGCCGGCAACTGGTGGTGGATGATCCCCGGTCCCTGATCGCCAACAAATGCGGCTACTTCCTGACCTGCACGCCCACGCTGATTTCCGACGGAGGCACCGCGGAGCTTCCGTCGCGGCAGCATAGGTTGCCGGGGAGGCCCCTAGAATAGGCGGGACGGATCCTGGTGTCCCTGGAGGGGGCGGATTAGATCCCTATGTCAGCCGTGAGCAAACCTCTGTGTCGCCTTCAGACCCTGCCAGGCCGGACGGTGGGGACATGCCTTTTGGCCAAAGGGCTGCTACCGCTGTTGCTGTGCCTGGGGTGGCTGTGGGGTGCCACCCCGGTCGCCGCCCAGGACGAAGCCTCGCCACCCGGAACCGAGGCGACGGGCCCCTACCGCAACCTGGCGGAGAACCACGCCGGCGCCTTCCACCTGACGCGGGAGGAGGGCGTCGTGTACGCGACGTTCCAGACGAACCGCTCCCCGGTGCAGTTCCTGGCCCGGGACCAACCGGAGGTGTTGTTCACCGTGCCTGAGGGCTTCCGGCCGGTCCTGCCTGTGACCTGGGAGGTCAGTGCCCAACCCGTGCTGACGGACGGCACACCCCATCCCGACCGACCCGACCGCCGCGTGTTTCGGATGCAAGTGGACACCGCGGGCCGGGCACGCTACGTGGACGATGCCGGGGTGGACGGGGTCGGCTATCTCCAATATCACACGGCCTTGGCCTGGCCCCTGGCCGGCACCGAGCCCCGGCTGTGCGAACGCCCTCGGAAGATCAGGAAAGGCATCCTGGCGGCCGTGCAGACCCTGAACGATGCCGCGTTGCACTGCTCGGAGGTGGACTGGACCCACCTGGCCCGCATCCGCACCCTGTCCCTGTCCGACCGCACCCTGGCCCTGTCCTGGCCTGATGCCCTGGACGCGGATACCGAGCGGCAGGCCCTGCTGGGCCTGACCAACCTCGCCACGCTGAAGGTGTCGGCCCCGGACATGCCGCCCCTCGAGGATCTGGGCTACCACCCCCGGTGGGAGCTGCCCGCCGACCTGCTGGCCCACACACCCCGGCTGGAGCGACTGGAGGTGTGGCCGGACGATTCCTGGCTGGTGCTGCCGACGGGGTGGTTTCGGTACATCCCCCTGCTGACGCATCTGTCCCTCGGGTCCCTCTACCATATGGACCTGTCCGACGACCTGCTGGCGCCGGTCCCCCATCTGGAGTCCCTGCACCTGGGGGACATGCATCCGTCGGAACGGGCCCAATTGCTGGCCCGGGTGCCCCACCTGACCCACCTGTCCGTGTCCTCCTCCTCTCCCTTGCCGGAGATCCTGTTGGCGGGGGTGCCCCGGCTCACCCATCTGGAACTGTTCTCCTCCGGTCTCTTGCCGGAGACCCTGTTGGCACCCGTGCCTCGTCTCACCCATCTGACCCTGTCCACCCGCAGACCCTTGCCGGAGACCCTGTTGGCACCCGTGCCCCACCTCACCCATCTGGAACTCAGGAACATCAACGACCCGGACCTGCCCGCCAACCTCCTGGCACCGGTCCCCCACCTGGCATCCCTGCATCTGGCGTCCTGGCACTCGGAGCGCTATCTCTGGGAGGATCCGATCCAATACTCGGCTTCGGCGCCGGGCCTGGTCCTGCGGCTGTCCCATGTGCCCCGCCTGACCCGCCTGACCGTGGATGGCCGCACCTCCTTGCCCGAGACCTTCCTGGAGGGCCTTGCCCAACTCACCCATCTGACGGTGACCGTCAGGGACGGCCTGGAGCTGCCCGATGCCCTGCTGGCGCCGGTTCCCCGGCTCACCCATCTGACGGTTCATGGCCGGGACGGCCTGGACCTGCCCGGCGACTGGCTGGCGCCGGTCCCCGATCTGGAGTCCCTGGACCTGGGGGGACCATACCCGGCGGCGGTGCTGGCCCGAATGCTGGCCCACGTGCCCCGCCTGACGCACCTGAACACCCGCCTGACCGTGTCCTCCTCCTCTCCCTTGCCGGAGACCTTCCTGCCAGCCATGCCCCGTCTCACCCATCTAACCCTGAGAGTGATCGGCGTGGACGGCACGACCGCCCTGCCCGCACACCTGCTGGCCCAGGGCCCCGCCTTGACCCACCTCACATTGAGGGGCGCGAACTGGGCGTTGCCGGACGGCTTCTTCGCACATGTCCCGCGTCTGACCGCCCTGATCCTGGACGTGACCGGTTCCCTCTCCCTGCCCGCACGGCTCCTGGACCCCGTGCCGCAGTTGACGGAATTGCGGATCAACACCGGCGCACTCTCCCTGCCCGCACGGCTCCTGGACTCCGTGCCGCAGTTGACGGAATTGCGGATCGACACCGGAGGAGACACGACCACATCCCTGCCCGCGGACTTCCTGACGCAGGCACCGCATCTGAAATCCCTGCGTCTACGCATCGACAATCCGGAGGCCTTCCCGGCAGACTTCCTGGCCCACGCTCCGCATCTGGAAACCCTGGACCTGTCCATTGACAGCCTGACACCCTTGCCGCCGACGTTTCTGCATGCACTGCCGCGCGTGGTCAAACTCGACTTGAGTACCGGCAACTTGGAAGCCCTGCCGACGGGGTTCCTAACCCATGTGCCGCGGCTGGTCGAACTCCACCTGTTTATGCCCCGACTACAGGCCTTGCCGCCGGGGTTCCTGGCCCACACGCCCCATCTGGAGACCCTGGAACTGGACCATTCGAGATACGAGCGTGACTACAGGTTTGGGAATATTCTGAAACTCATCAGAGAGGTCACGCCCCTTGCCTCCCTGCCCGAGGGGTTCCTGAGCAACGCCCCCCGCCTGCGGCAACTCACGCTGGAACTGGGGCTGGTCAAGAAATTCCCCGAGGATTTCCTGGCCCATGCCCCGCTACTCCGGCACCTGAGCCTCGATGCCAATGGCGTGTCCGCCCTGCCGCCCGACTTCCTGGCCCGCCATCCCGAGCTCGAGACGGTCCGGCTCCTGGCCAACGGTGTGGCGGACCTGCCCCGCGGTTTCCTGGCCCGCTCCCCCAATCTGCGGTCCCTGCTGCTGGATCTGCAGCAGGCGGAAGTCCTGCACGAGGGCTTTCTCACGCAGGCGACCCGCCTGCACGAGGTGGAACTTGAGGTAAATCGGGTCGCGGCCCTGCCCGCAGACTTCCTCGTCCACGCGCCCCATCTGGTGCATCTGGACCTGCGCGCACTCAACCTGACGGCCCTGCCCGCGGACTTCCTGGCTGATGCGCCCCGGCTCCACACGCTCGGCTTGGCCATGCCCCTGCTGGAACCGACCCTGACACCGGGCCATCGCCTGTGGGACACGCTGCAGGCCGCCAGCCTCCGCGTGAAGGTGACACGGCCCGATCCGGTCTTGTTCCTGGTTCCCGATGCGGGTACCTTGTGTGAGAACAAGCTCCTGTCCGACATCAACGTGGAGATCGGAGACATCCTGGAGGTTTGGGAACGCACACGGGACGACCACGACCGCGGGCTGTTGCGCGTGGTCCCCTGGCGGGAGCGCGAGCTCTCGGTGACCTTCTGGGGATACGGCTCCTGTCCGTACCTGATCGATGCCCGGTTTACCGAACCCACCCTGGCGGTCTGCGCAGCCGACCGCGAGCCGGACGCATGTGTCCCTGTCAGGGACCATTACCGCCCTCCGGAGCTCCTTCCGTTTCGCGGCTGAGAAGGTGGCCGCCGTCCGCAACTGGCGGACTCAGCGCGACGCAGTCGACCGGAAAGGCAGGCCTGGCCCCCACTTGGCAGTTGGTCACCCGATCCAGCATATCGCTGTACGGCCGCTCCACTCCGGCCAAGTGGATTCCCTTCCCGGGGAAGCCGGTCGTGTCGAGCACGACCACCATGTCGGGATGATCCGGGTAGACCACAACATTGACATTCCGCATTCCGTGCCGGGTCCGCCGACCAAACGGTCCGCTCCGGCAGGTGCCGGACGCCATAGGAGTGTCGTCGTCGGCTGTCTCGGTCCGGGACGTGCCTGGACGGCCCGCCGGACGATGCCCGGTGGCGGAACGGCAGGCTCCAGGCCTCCGACCAGCGGCAACAAGGGTTGCCGCGACGTGCGGACTCTCCCGGGGACCGGACCCGTCGCCGGGGATCCGCGCCCTCCCGTGAGCACAAAGTAAGGGACCGTCGGTTCCCGGTTTGGGACTCCGGGACTGTCCCGGTTGGCATACGGGCCGAGGTCACCGGGCATTGGGAACCGGAGTGGCCGGGACCGCGGGCCGTGCCCTGGTCCGGACATGCGGCTCCCCGGTCCCGGATGCGCGGGCAACTTGACGTACATCTGACGCGCCCTTGACGCGGTGCATATGGTCACCGCCGCTCCCGACGGCCAGAATGCCCCCGTGCCGCGCCCGACCTGCGGACGCGGTACCCCATTCATCATCCATCGGGAGGAATTTCATGGTTACTAAGACGATCCCCGAACTTGGCCTCGCCCCCAACCTCGACTATGCCAATGTGCGTTCGGGACCCAGCACAAGTTATGACAAAGAAACGATTGATGACCAAGGAAAGAAGGTGAACCGGCAAATCACTGACCACACCTCTCGGTATGAGGTCCTGGGCAAGTATCACACGGGCGAGTCCGGGAACACCGGTACCTGGTGGCAAATCCAGTACAGCTCAACTGAGAAAGGTTGGGTGCGCGGCGACCTGGTGACGTTGTACAACGTCAATGTCAATGAGACGTCCCCCACCTGGCAGCCCTACACGGCCACCCTGCGAACAGGCAGTCTGGCCCTGCCCTTCTACGACACTCTGGCCGAGCCCAATGAGGAAATCCCGCCAATCGTCATTACCAACGTGTTCGACGATTTGCGTACCCGTGACGACTATGCAGATTACGGAGGTGGGCACAACGGCATCGACTGGGCCATGCTCAACCACGATGTCGTAGGCAACAAGTACGAAGTCATACACCCCGTCTACGCCATGGCGGCCGGACGGATCTCCGAAATTGTAGACGTTACTGAGGGCAAGGCCTTGGGGACCTATGTCAAGGTCCAATCCGACGGCTTCCACATCACCTACGCCCACCTGGCAGAGGTAGATCAGGGATTGGTGAACGAATACTACAACACAAAAACAGTTAATCCTCGGGTGAATCAGGGCCAACGATTGGGGCTTCCCGGCACGACCGGCAACTCCACCGGCGTGCATCTCCATGCGCAATTGAAGCCTGACTACGTTACGGAGATTCCCGCCAACCACAAACACATTGGCGGAGCCGTGAACTTCCAGCAGTACCTGCCGGCAGGCATCTACCACTGGCCCGACATTGAGGCCTTAGATGCCGAAATCAACGACGCATCGGAGTCTGTCCGGTACGGACTCGTGGACGCGATCAATCAGTGGATGAACAATGCCCTGCGGGGCGAGCCTGACCCGAACAAGCCGCGTCTCCGGGTCCTGAGCGACGGAGCCGTCTACATGATCCCGCAGGCGGATGCGCGGTTCCGGTACCCCTGCCGGCCCTTCCCCGGAAGCGCCATAGTCGGCAAGGACAATGCCGTGTGGGATCTGCCCCACCCCTTCGCAGAGACCCTTCCTACTCCGGACTGGTGGAAAATCGAAATCAACCGGTCATTCCCGGTCTGTTGGGTGCCTGCCAAACACACCAGGGAGATTGGAAACCTGCACCAAGTCCAAGTGCCAAAGGCCTCGCCATCCCGGCCGGTGAACCTGCCCCGGTACCTGCAACCCACAGGAGTCAAAGTACGGGAACAGGAGAAGAAGGACAACCGCGATTCGGAAGGCCAATTGGTGGATGCCGACAATGTCCTTGTCACGTCCCGCATCACGGGTTGGGTGCCCATTACAAAACTGGCCTGCGACGAAACCACCGGTGACTATCTCTGGTACCAGATTCCCTACGACATCAACAATGATTCGAAGCGAGGCTGGGTGCGCGGGGATGTGGTGACAATCAAGGACTCCGTGTCGGAAGGGGACGTACCGGCGGCCTTCGCCGACATCGAACCCGTGGTGCCCGAGAGTCCCATGACACCCACCGTCGAAACCAAGGAGGGGGTGACGGCCTTTGTGCATGACCAACCCAGGGACCGTGCACTCAAGGTGGCCAGGTTGAAGGGCTTTGCGGAGGCCACGGCGCAGGTCTCCCTGTCGCCCACCTGGTACCAGGTGCGGTTCGGCGGTGTGCGCCGGGGCTGGGTGCAGGCCAGCCAGGTGAATACATACCACACGGACGGCCTGAACACCGCCCAACCGCGGCTGCGCCGGTGGCCCGGGCACACGGCCGCGGTGCCGGTGCGCTCCGGACCCGCGGACAGCGAGACCGTGCGCGCCACGATCGCGGCCGACAGCACCGCCTGGCACAACCTGCTGGGCCGGGATGCGGCATATCCCGGCTGGTGGCAAATCCGCTTCAGCAATACCGTCAGCGGCTGGGTGCGGGCGGACGACGCGGTGGAAATCCAAGGCAACCTCAACTCAGCCCCGCCGCCCCGGGTCGGCCTGGCCAACCCCACACAGGCCTGCACGGTGAGGACGGTGCCCTCATCCACCGGCACCGTCGCGGGCACCATCGAGGCCGGCAGCACCGACCTCCATCCGATCCTGGAGCGGGATGCCAACCCGGCCGCCTGGTACCGGATCCGCTACAGCGACACCGTCACCGGCTGGGTGTCCGCCGCCTGTGTGCGCCTGCACGGCGACGGCCGAAACCTGCCCGTCCGGCCACAGGCCAGCCTCAAGCCCACCGTCACGAACGGCGTCAAGGTCCGACTCGGACCCGGCATGGAACATGCCTGGATCGGCTCCATCCCCGGCGGCTCCACCGTCCGCTACGACATCCTGGGCCAGGATGCCAACCCGCCTGTCTGGTGGCAGATCCAATTCAGCGACACCGTCGTCGGCTGGGTCCACAAGGACAACATGCTGACGCACGGCAGCCTGGAGCACCTGGCGGAGACCTGGATCCCGCAGCTGAGCCCGCGGGCGGACGCCAAGGCGGGGCTCAATGTCCATGCCGGTCCCGGCGCCCACCACCGCGTGCTGGTCACGCTGCCGGTCGATGCCACCCGCTACTACGACATCCTGGGAAAGGACGCGGCCACGGCCGCCTGGTACCAAATCCGCGTGAGCGCCCTCCTCATCGGCTGGGTGCCCCGGGAGTACGTGCAGACCCGCGGACCCCTGGCCGACCTGCTCGTCACCTGGACCCCGGATCCGCAGGTCGACGCGGATCCCGCGGCCGAAAGCGGCACCTCCCTCAACCAGGCGGAACACCACAACGGGACCTACACCCTGGCCTTCGACGGCAGCAACGTCACCGCTAACTTCTCATCCTCCTCCTCCCCCGTCCAGTACTACGCCCGCGCCGACCAGGGACGCGCCCCCGTCTTCCGCATCCTCGACCCGGACCTGCGGCCCGCGGAGAAGGCCGTCCTCTCCACCGCCACCGCGCAGGAGGTCAACCGCGACGGCTCGACCAAGACCGGCGGGGTGCCCCGCACCCTCAAGCTGGAGGTGCATACCGACGGCAACGTTTACTATGTGGACGAAGGCCTGCGCCAAATCGGCTACCTCGACTACGAGATCACCGGCTCCTGGACCCCGGCCGCGGCCGTGCCCCGCGAACGCGGGACCTCCCTCAACCAGACCGAGCACCATGACGGCGACTACACCCTGACCGTCCGCGACGACACCGTCCACGCCGTCTTTGCCTCTTCCTCCTCCCCCGTCCAGTACTTTGCCCGCGCCGACCAGGGACGCGCCTCCGTCTTCCGCATCGCGGATGCGGCCCTGCGGCCCGCGGCCACGACCACCCTGACCGTCACCGGTGCCCGGGAGGTCAATCGCGACGGCACCCCCAAGACCGGCGGTACCGACCGCACCTTCAAGCTGGAGGTGCACACCGACGGCAACGTCTACTATGTGGACGAGGATGTGCGCGACATCGGCTACCTGGACTACAGTGCCACCGGCAACTGGCCCCTGGCTCCCGTGGAGACCCCGGCCACACCGGTGCCGCAGCCGCCCGCCACGCGGCCCGTGCTGGAGAGCGGTCCCTCCCTCAACCAGACCGAGCACCGCGACGGCGCCTACACCCTGACCCGCGGACGCGACAACGTCGCCGCCGCGTTCTCCTCCTCGTCCTCCCCCGTCCAGTACTTCGCCCGCGCCGACCAGGGACGCGCTCCCGTCTTCCGCATCGCGGCCCCCGCCCTGCGGCCCGCGGCCAAGGTCGTCCTCTCTACCGACACCGCGCAGGAGGTCAACCGCGACGGCACCCCCAAAACCGGTGGACTGCCCCGCACCCTCAAGCTGGAGGTGCACACCGACGGCAACGTTTACTACGTGGACGAGGGTCTGCGCCAGCTCGGCTACCTGAGCTACAGCGTCACCGGCTCCTGGACCCCCGCCGCCGACACCGCGGACGACGACACCGGCACCGGGACCCCGCCGACCGGAACCCCAGACCCGGCGCCCAATCCACAGCCGGCGCCGGCACCGGTGCCCGCACGGCCCACGCGGGAACGCGGCGCCTCCCTCAACCAGACCGAACACCGCAGCGGCGCCTACACCCTGGACCGCAGCGGCAACACCCTCGCCGCTGCCTTCTCCTCCGCGTCCTCCCCCGTCCAGTACTTTGCCCGTGCCGACCAGGGACGCGCACCCATCTTCCGCATTGCGTCCCCCGCCCTGCGACCGCAGGCCAAGGTAGTCCTGACCACCACCCAGGCCCGCGCGGTGGACCGCGACGGCATTCCCCGGCCCGGCGCCACCGACCGCACCCTCAAGCTGGAGGTGCACACGAACGGCAAGGTCTACTACGCGGACGAAGGTGTACGCGACGTCGGCTACCTGAAGTACCGCGTCACCGGCAGCTGGGACCTGGCCGCCCCGGACCCCGCCATCCCGCAGCTGAGCCTCAAGCCCTCCGCCACCTACAATCTCAACGTGCGCTCCGGACCAGGCACCGTCCACGGCAGGGTCGGTTTCCTCCGCGGCGGCTCCACCACCCGCTACCACATCCTGGGCAAGAACGCCGCCACGGCCGCGTGGTACCAGATCCAATTCAGTCCCACCGTTACCGGCTGGGTCCACAAGGACTATGTCCAGACCCACGGCAACCTCTCGGGACTCGCCGTGACCTGGAACCCGCCCCAACTGAGCCTCAAGGCCACCACCACCTACAACCTCAATGTGCGCTCGGGACCGGGCACGTCCCACGGCAAGGTGGGCTTCATCCCCGGTGGCTCCACCACCCGCTACGACATCTTGGGCAAGGATGCCGCCACCCCCGTCTGGTGGCAGATCTGGTTCAGCAGCTCCGTCATCGGCTGGGTCCACGGCAACTATGTCCAGACCCACGGCGATGTCGGCGGCGTGCCCGTGCGCTGAACCCGTACCCAACCACCACGCGACGGGGGACGGAACTGTCCCCCGTCGCGATCCTCTTCCACAGTGTCCGCGAGGCCCTCTTCATTCTCGGGCGCACCCGGAACCTGGGCATACCTGTTCCTGAAGTAGCAGCTCCGCATCCCGCGCAACCATCATTGACCTGTATCCCAAACCTGCATCTCGGCCCGCGCCACAGGTAGATAGCAACAGCATGCGAGCCGATGACCGCCTTGGAAATCCGCCACTGCATTCCGACCTGCTACCGAATACTGGGGTCCGACTGGAACGAACAGTACCTGTCAAGGCCCCTACGCGATTGTTTCGGGGCCGTTTGGATTTGACCGAGGTCGTGCACGGGCCTATACTTCCGGTTTGTCTGTTCGGAAACAGTGACCGTGTCGACGGTCCTTCCGCCCACTCCGCGACCCCTTCGCCATGCCCAAGAGAACCTGGCAACCCAAAGTACGCAAGCGCCTGCGCACACACGGCTTCCGCAAGCGCATGATGTCGCCGGGAGGGCGCAATGTACTCAAGCGGCGCCGCCTGCGCGGCCGCAAGCGGCTGGCTGTCCAGCTGACCCACCGCAAGTCCATTCACTAGCCGGTGCGCCCCCGTTGCGGGAATTCGCACCCCCATGAAACGCAAGTACAGCCTGCGGGACCAGCGCGCCTTTGCCCGCGTCCGCGGAGCGGGACGCAGCCGCCGCAACCGGCTGCTGGTCCTGTGCTGCCTGGCCAATCACCTGCCCCACAATCGGTTTGGCTTCGTGGTCAGCAAACGCGTGGGCAACGCTGTTGTGCGCAACCGCCTCAAGCGGCGCCTGCGAGCCATTTTCCGTCTCAACCTGAACCGGTTGCACGCCGGCTACGACATCGTGGTGATCTGCCGCGCCGAAGCCGCACGGGCCGGCTACTGGGAATTGGAACAAGCCGCGCTGCAGCTGGTTCGGCGCCTGCGCCTGCAACTCGCCGACACGCCTGCACCAGGTGCCGCCGCGGACAGCGGCTGACCCCCGACGGGTATGGCCAGATTCGCCATCTTCTCGGTTCGTCTGTACCAACGCTTCGTGTCCCCGCTGCTGGGACCCACCTGCCGGTTTTCCCCCACCTGCTCCCACTACATGATTGAAGCAATCCAACGCCACGGTCTGTGGCGCGGCGGTTGGATGGGGCTGGGGCGTATCCTGCGGTGCCATCCCTTCAACAAGGGCGGCGCGGATCCGGTACCCTGATCGATACGGTTCCAAACACCATGAACAGAAAACACATTCCGCTGATCGCCCTGCTGGTGCTGGCCGCGTTCCTGGTGGCCGGCTGCGGCGTCGCCCGCGAGGGTGTGGACGTGCGTGTCGTGGAGCCGGACGGATTCTGGCAAACCGCGGTGGTCTGGCCTCTTGCGCGGGTGCTGATCAGCCTGTCGGACTGGCTCAAGGACAACCAGTCCGAGTACCCGTGGGGCTACGCCATCATCCTCTTTACGATCGGCATTCGGGTGGTGCTGCTGCCTTTGACCTACGTGCAGATCAGGGGCATGCAAAGCCAGAAGGACGTACAGCCCAAGCTGCAGGAACTCCAGAAGAAATACGGCAAGGACCGCGACCGCCTGATGCGGGAACAGCGGCGGCTGTACGAGGAGGAAGGCATCAATCCCCTGAGCGGCTGCCTGCCCATCCTGCTGCTGGTCGTGCAAATGCCCATCCTGTTCGGCCTCTATTCGGCCCTGGTGGTCCTGGGACCGGAGCTCGACAATGCATCCTTCTTTTGGATCCCCGACCTGGGCTTCCCCGCATTCACGGGCGGCCTGGGCTGGATCACGACCGCCTTTTCGCAGGGCGACTACGGGCAGCTGCTGGCCTACATGTCGCTGCCGGCCTTCCTGGTGATCACCCAGTTCGTAATGACCAAGATGACCAATCCGACCATGGGCGGGAGCACGGGCTCCCAGGCCGGAACCATGAAATCCATGGGTACAATCATGACGGTCATGTTCGGCTTTTTCTCACTGCAGGTGCCGGCCGGTCTTTCCCTGTACTGGGTCACCGGCAACATCATCCAGCTGGTCCAGCAATACGTCATGGCGAAGATGCAGGCCAAAACGGACGCACCGGCCGTCAACACGGGTTCCGGACAGGCTGCAGCCGCGGCAAGTCCGGCCTCCGCCTCCGGCAACCACTCCCACCGGGAGGCCTATCCGCCCGTGGCCGAAGGGGCCGCTTCCACTCCCGCCGGTGCCAACGGGAACCCGGCACGTAAACGACGCAAGAAGCGCAGAAAGAAAAGGGGATAGACAGCGATGAGTGACAGCGGAGAGTTCAGCGGGCGCACCATTGACGACGCCATCGCCGAAGGTCTGCACGTACTGGGCCTAACCCGCGCAGAAGCGGACATCGAGGTGTTGCAGCATCCGCGGCGCAAGTTCCTGGGACGCGTCGAAGCGTTGGTCCGGATAAGCCGCCTGGACGACCTGGCCGCGGAACTGGACTTCGAGGACCAGCAGGAAGTCGCCGGCCAGCCCGAACCCGCATCGGACGACGAATGGAACGACTGGGACACCGAGGACGAAGAGGAGGAGCCGCCGCTGCGCGAACCGCAGGCGGCGCCCGTCGCAACGGAACCGGATGCCGACGCCCGATCCGACCGCCGCCCGCGGCGCAAACGCAACCGCCGCGGCAAGGGGCAACAACAATCCCGGGAACACCGGGCACCGCGCGCATCCGGGGACGATCGCGGCCGGCGGACCCTGGACCCGGAAACCCGAAGTCGGCGCAACGCCCGCGAAATGGTGCGCACCGACGACTACGACGAGTCCGTGCCGACACCGGCCGGCCAGGAGGACAACGAGCGCATTGCCATCGAGACCCTCACCCGCATGCTTGAGTACATGGGGGTGGAGGACTTCCAGGTAAAACGAACCTGGACCACCGATGCCCGCGAGAGTGCCGATCGGTTGACCCTGTTCGTCGAAGGCCGGCACCTCGGACGGCTGATCGGCCGCCGCGGCGCCACGTTGCAAAGCATGCACTGGACCCTGGTATCCATGATGCGTCGGCTGGCGCGCGATTGTCCGAAGCTGGACTTGGACATCGACAACTACCAGCTCAAGCAGGATGCCGCGCTTCAGGAACGAGCCCTCAAAACCGCCGCCGATGTCGTGCACCGGGGCCGGCCCTGGGAAATGGAACCGATGACCAAGCGCCAGCGCTGGGTCGTGCATGTTGCCCTCAAGGACCACCCGGAGGTCTACACCGAAAGCGAGGGCACCGGGTCGGATCGCCGGGTTGTCATCCTGCTCAAGTAGGCGCCAATCGGTCCCGCCGGACATAGCGTTCGATGAGTCGGCCGGCCGTGCCCCCGGACAGGCAGGCGCCGCCGCGCCTGCTGCTCGTGGGAAATGTCACCCGCGATCTCGACGAATCCGATCGAAGCCGTTTCATTCACGGCGGTTCCGTCACCTATGCCGCCCACACCAGCCACGCCCTGGGGGTGGCCGCGGAAGCCGTGACCAGGGTCGCACACGACGAGGACCTGTCGGACTTGACGGAACTGGCACACTGGACCGTGCTGCCGTCGCACACGACGACCACCTTCGTCAACCAATACCGCGGCGAGGTGCGCACCCAATTGTGCTTTGAACCGGCGGCACCGATTGGCGGTCGGGATTTGTCCCCCCGTCAGCGCAGGGCCGAGGCCGTGTTTCTGTGCCCGATCATGCAGGAAATTGCCAGCGACTTGCCGGCTTCGTTTGCCGCCGGCACCCTGAAGGCCGGCGGAGCCCAGGGCTGGCTGCGCCACATCGCACCGGACGGCCGCGTCGAGGCCTGTGTCTGGCCCGAGGCGGACGACAGCCTCTCCCATCTCGACATTCTGATTCTTTCGCGCGAGGATCTGGACCATGATCTGTCGCGTCTTGATCCCCTGTTGGCCCGCGTGCCCGTCGTCCTCCTGTCCAACCACCGGCGAGGCAGCGATCTGTTCATCCGCCGCCACGGACGGGTTGTGCGCCGCCACGTGCCGCCGCGACCCGCCCGCGAAGTGGACCCGACCGGAGCCGGAGACATCTTCGCCACGGCCTTCCTGATCCGCTACGCGGAAACCGGCGCCTTGTGGAGTTCGGCGCGGTTTGCCAACGCCGCGGCATCCATGGGGGTGGAAGGCGTGGGTGCAAGTCGCATCCCGGACCGCCGGACCGTGCTGGCCTGGTTGGAGGCCAATCCCGCAACGGAACCCGAACAATGATCAGGCATCGGGTGTGCATCACCAACCAAAAGGGCGGCGTCGGCAAGACCACCACGGCCGTCAACCTCGGCAGTTTCCTGGCCCGGCAGAATCTCGCCGTGTTGCTGGTGGACAACGATCCCCAGAGCAACGCCACCAGCAGCCTGGGGGCCTCGGCCAAGGACGATGCCGGCGATCTCTACCAGGTCCTGACGGGCCGCACCGACGCCGTGTCGGCTTGCCGGCCCACGATGATCCCCAACCTGGACCTGTTGCCGTCCAACCCCAATCTGGCCGCCCTGGAGTTCGAGCTCCGCCATGATGCCGACGCGGAACTGCGACTGGCACGGGAACTGGCCGGTTGCCAGACGCGCTACAACTACATCGTGATCGACAACCCCCCCAGTTTGGGACTGCTGGCCATCAGCGGCATGGTGGCCGCCGACCTGCTGGTCGTGCCGGTCCAGTGCGAGTACCTGGCCCTGGAGGGGGTCGCGGCCATTCTCGACTCGGTGCGCAGGGTGCGTCAATCCCTCAATCCCGACTTGTCACTGGCCGGGTTCCTGCTTACACTTTTTGATGCCCGGACCCGCCTAAGTCGCGAAGTGGTGGAGGAGATGCGCCGGCATTTCCCCGAGGACACCTACGAAACCGTAATTCCCCGCGCCGTCCGCCTGGCCGAGGCGCCAAGCCACGGCCTGCCCGCGGTCCTCTACGATCCGGTCAGCAGCGGCACGCTGGCCTACCAGCTATGGACAGCGGAGTTTCGGGCGCGCATTGAGCGCGGTGCCAACACTGCCAACCCGCCGCCAGCACCGGTGCACCCATGACCGAGAGCCAACGTTTCCGCAGCACCGGGGCCGGCCTGGGCCGCGGCCTGGATGCCCTTTTCAACCGCTCGGGCGACCGTGACGACGCGGCCCCCGACGAAGTGTCCATTCAACTGGACGTGCCGGTAACCCGCATCCGCCCCAATCCCGAGCAGCCGCGCGTCCGCTTCGACCAGGAGGAACTGAGTGTCCTGGCGAACTCCATCCGCACCCATGGCCTGCTGCAACCCCTGGTGGTGCGCACGGATCCGGACCGCTGGGGCTGCTACCTGCTCATATCCGGGGAACGTCGGTGGCGGGCGTTGCAACAGGCGGGCCTGAAGACGGCCACGGTGTTGATTCGCACGGCCGACCGCGACGAAGGGATCTTGCTGGCCCTCATCGAAAACCTGCACCGGGAGGACCTGTCGTCCCTGGAACAGGCCGCCGGGTTCAAGCTGCTGGCCGACAAACATGGGCTCTCCCATGCCGACATCGCCGAGCGCATCGGCTTCCACCGCACGCACGTGACCAACACCCTGCGGCTGCTGAACCTGCCGCAACCTGTGCGGGAAGCACTCGAGACAGGAGCGATTTCCGCCGGCCACGGCAGGGCGCTGCTGATGGTGACCGATGAAGAAACGTGCATCCACGCGCTCCAACAGGTGATGGACGACGATCTCACCGTGCGCGAGACGGAAAACCTGTGCCGAGCCTTGACACAACCGGATGCACCGTCCGTCGAGGAACCCCAGGACGCTGAGCCCCGGCAGGACAAGGAGGTCCTTGCGGAAGTTCGCCGCCTCGAGCGCGGGCTCCAGGAACGCTTCGGCACCCGGGTTGCCATCAAGCGCTCTCCCACGGGCCGGGGCCGCCTCACCTTCAGCTTCTACAGCGATGCCGACCTCAACCACCTGCTGTCACTGCTCGGTGGTGACGAATTCTGACGACCCGGCTGGGCTAGACGGCGTCGATATGCGGTTCGCCTTCCCGCAGTCCGGCCGGCGATACCCGAATGAACGCCGCGTTCTCCTGAAACTCGCGGATGTTTTCGGCATTGAGGTAGCTGAAGGAACTCTTCACGCCGCCCATCAGGTTGCCGATGATTTTGCCCACCAGACCCTTGTAGGGCACGGTGCTCTCAACACCTTCGGGCGAACGCATTTCGAAGTACTCCTCATCCAGTTGCTCGCGCAACCGTTCTGCCCTGTCCTCCACCGCTTCCCGGGACGCCATGCCGCGGATGCGCTTGACCAGACCGTGGCTGGACTGCTCCACGTCGCCCGGACTTTCCTTGGTGCCGGCCAACAGGCTGCCCAGCATCACAGTGTCGGCCCCGGTGGCCAGCGCCTTGGCAATGTCACCGGCAGTCCGGATGCCGCCGTCGGCGATGATGGGCACGTCGATGCCGCTTTGCAAGACGTTGTGCAGGGCGGTCAGCTGGGGTACACCGACACCCGTGACCTGACGGGTGATGCAGACACCGCCGGGTCCGACCCCCACCTTAACGGCATCGGCGCCGGCATCTGTCAAGTCCAGGGCACCCTCGGCCGTGGCCACGTTGCCGGCAATCAGATCCACCTCGGGAAAGCGATCCTTGCACTGTTGCACGCCCGCGATGGCATGTTCCGAATGACCGTGCGCGATGTCGAGCACAATCACATCGGTGCCGGCCTGCACACAGGCTTCCATGCGCGCCAGCATGTCCCGATCGGTTCCGATCGCAGCGCCGACCAGCAGGTCCGGACCCGCATCCTTGACCCGGGCGATTTCATCGGCCTGATGTTTGGAGGTCATGAAGCGGTGGATGATGCCAATCCCTCCCATCTCCGCCATGGCACGCGCCATGTCGCCTTCGCAGACCGTGTCCATGTTGGCGGCCACCACCGGCAACCTTATGTCCCGGTTCCGGGTCAAACGGGTGCTGAGATCCACGTCCATCCGGGAGCGGATACGCGACCGGCGCGGGATCAGCAGGACGTCGTCGTAGGTCAGGCCGAAGGGAATGAGCTCAAGGTTCATGGCACGGCCCCGGTATCCGAGGCTCCTGTTGGATGCGACAGCGCAACCTGCCATTATAAGGGAACTGTCCGGGCAGGGCCGCAGATACCGCCGACAGAATTATCGCGGCTCCAACCACGGGGCAACGGTCTGGCACCCACCACACCAATGCCCGTCGCACAGCACCTTGATTCGTATTGCGTCGGACGCCAACGGGGGGCAACATCATGGAGGATTTAAGAATCGGCGTGATTGGAGCCGGCGGCCGAGGCGGCCTGGCGACCCACGCCCACAAACCGGGCCACGGAGCGCGCATCACGGCCGTATGCGACATCCGCGCCGAGGTTCTGCAGGATTGTCGGACCGCATACGGAGAGGACATTCTGACAACGGACAGTCCCGACGTTCTGTTGGGACAGGACCTGGATGCCGTGTTCGTCTGCTCGCCAGACTACCTGCACCGCAGCCATGCCGGAGCCGCGCTGGAAGCGGGCGTGGCGGTCTACCTGGAAAAGCCTATGGGCATCACCATCGCCGAGTGCGACGAAATCCTCCGGCTGGCGGCACACGGGCAGACGAAACTGTACCTGGGCCATAACATGCGGCACATGGATTTCGTGGTCACGATGAAGAAACTGATCACCGATGGTGCCATCGGTGAGGTACAGACGGCCTGGTGCCGCCACTTCGTCGGACACGGCGGCGATTTCTACTTCAAGGACTGGCACGCGGACCGGCGATTGTCCACGGGCATGCTGCTGCAGAAGGCCACCCACGACATCGACGTTCTGCATTGGCTGTGCTCCGGCTACAGCCGTCGCGTGCATGCGATGGGCGCGCTGGCGGTCTACGGCCGGGTCGGCAACCGCCTGTCGGAACCGGAGCCGCGGCCCCGGCACAGCCTGGACCACTGGCCGCCGTTGGCCCAGACCGGACTGCATCCGATTGTGGACATCGAAGACATCAGCATGATGCAGATGGAGCTGGACAACGGAGTCCTGGCCTGCTACCAGCAATGCCACTTCACGCCCGACTACTGGCGGAACTACACGGTGATCGGAACCGAAGGCCGCATTGAGAACTTCGGCAACGGCGAAGAGGGTACCGTGATCAAGATTTGGAACCGGAGACGGAATGGATACGATGCCAACGGCGACATCGAAATTCCCCTGCAACCGCTGTCCGGCGGACACGGCGGAGCCGACCCGCGCATCGTTGACGAATTCCTGGGCTTCGTCCGCGGCGAGACGGTCCCGCGGACATCGCCCGTGGAAGCCCGCAACAGTGTGGCCGCCGGCTGCTGTGCAACCGATTCCCTGAGACACGGAGGCGTACCCGTCGATGTGCCGGACGTGGCTCCGGACATCGCCGGATTCTTCGCACCAACCATCTGAACCGATCCCTCGGTCCCGCGTCCAATCGTCCGCGCCGGGGCGCGGCATCCCATGGCCTGCCGCGCTTTGCGAGGTACCCCCGGTTCCCAAACAAACTACAATAGGCGTCCAATCCGTGCTTGGGTCCCGCATCCCTTGGCCTTCCGAACCATCATGACCAACGGCCGATCCAAGCCCGCACCGGCCCACGGCCACACCATCGAGCAGGAACTGGCATTCGTGTGTGCCGGCCTGGATTGGGAATTGGAGTCAATCGACGCCGGTCTTCACTATCTGTTGCCGAAACCCTTGCGGCTCCGTGGCAAATTGGTCTGTGCCCCGGTGATCCTGGCCATCGGACTGCCGCATCCGGACTGTCGCCGGGCACTCGTCAACCGCTGTCAACTCGCCGTCGCCCTGGAACTGCTCGGAATTGCCCTGGAAGTCCATCATCAGTTGCTGGATCCACAGGCGGACCTGGATTCACTGGAGCAGACGGCCATCCTGGCAGGGGACTACTACTTCGCACGGTCGGCCCAGCTCGTAACGCAAATGCGCAATCCTCAGTTGCTCGACGCCTTTGCCGAAGTTCTCAAGCAGGCCAGCGAACAGCACCTGGCCCACATGGCCGAGTCCCGCGCCCCCGGGTTCGAAACTGCCCGCGTGCTGGGCTATCACGGCATTTTGTGCGGCACATGGCTGCGACCGGAGCTGAACCTCGAAGGCTTGGCCATCGCGGAGGCGTGGCTGGCAACCTTGGCGGCCAAGGACTCGGAGTCGTACAGTCGCACTGGTCCCCACGCCTTGGAGGACATCGTGCCGGACCAACAACGGGAACGGTGGCGGTTCGCCACAGCCATGCGGTAGCGCAGCGACAGTTCAATGGGGCATGCCGAACCGGCGAAAGGATCCGGTGCGGCCCGGCCTCGCGCGGATGCCAACCAAGGTGGAGGCTGTGCCCCGTACGGGCTTCCGAACTGGACAACCGCGCCCCATTCCGGGTGGTTGAAATGGGGGTGCCCCTATACTCCTCAATCGTCCGCCGACCCGCCCGTTGCCCCTACAAATTTTTCCGGGGAAATAACTGCTCGCCCCGCAATCCATGGGCATCTCTTGAAAAATTGGTACAATTGAACCATCTTCCGCGCGGTACCATGCGCTTCCTGAAGCAAGCGGACCTGGTGCAACGGACCCCATGCCCAACGCCTTCCTTCCCCCAACACTCTTGGCCGACGGTGCCCGCGGTCTGGTCAAGGGGCACGGCATTGCCCTGTGTCCCAACGACCGGCAGGCCTCCCTGATGGCCGAGGACGCGGGCGGGGCGCAGGTGGCTTCCAACTGGGCCATCGACCGCTTTGCCGAAACTTGGTTCACCGGAGAGGACGAGGACAACGAATGGTGGTCGGACATGGATCTGCACAAGCAGTTCAACCATGCCCTACGTCACAAGCCGGGAGGCGGAACGTCGCCTCGGGGTGTCGGCCGCCACCTTGCGCCGGTGAGCCAATACCGGGAGGATCGAACACCACGTCACGCCCAGCGGCCAGCGGCGCCATGATGTCGACGTGCACCTGCACGGCCACAGCGAACCCGTCACCGACGCCTACGCGCACGTGTCCAGCCCTAGGCAGCGGGACGACCTTGAACGGCAGATCCAGTTCCTGCTCGGACGCCACCCGGAAGCCGAAGTCGCTGCGGATATCGGCGGAGGACTCAACTGGAAGCGACGCGGCCTTGTCGCCCTACTGGAACGACTGCGCAAGGGAGCTAAGCTCCGCCTTGTGGTTGTCCACAAGGACTGTCTTGCAAG
>JAPPAJ010000017.1 GCA_026705565.1 Caldilineaceae bacterium
GGTTTGATCCCCCTGCAGGAAGAACAACTCGTCGTTGACGGTGTAGTTCTCCAGGCCCAGCGTAATGGGATGCTGCAGGGTGTGGCGGTTGGGACCAAACTCGACCACGAAGTCCCCTGCGCCCCGTTCGTCCAGCGACTTGCCGGCGAACTTGGAGCCGATCATCCCGAAGTAGGCCTGGGAGTTCCAGAAACTGGCCAGACCACCATGCACCACCACCAGACCGGCACCGCCAGCCACGTGGTTGATCAGGGCATAGTGCTCCGCCGGCTCCGGCTCACGGTCGGTTGTGGCATTGACCACCACGTCGACGCCTTCCAGGCCGTCCGGGCTGAGGATCGCCATGTCCTCGCTCTGGGACACCGTGTGGGCGCCGTCGCTTTCAAAGATGGTCTGCAGGGCCTCCCGGATTTCCGGGCTGTCGTGGTGGGATCCGCCGACCAGCAGCAGAATGTTCATGGGCGGGGATTCCTGGAAAAAGGGCAACGAGGCGATCAGCCGCCGCGCTCGGACCAGGCCACCTGGTCGCCCAGGAGCCCGGCAAGATAGTCCCGGCTCATGCGGGCCGCTTCGCCCGGCGGACGGGGCGCTTCGGGGGTACCGTCCAGCTCAACCGTAACCCAACCTTTGTAATCGATGTCCTCGAGGATGGCGAAGATGGCCGGCATGTCGATCACACCGGAGCCAATTGGCTCGTAGCCCACGTAGCCGGTCTCGCGCCCGCCGCCGTAGTCCTTGAGGTGGACATGGGCAATGATGGACTTGTAGTCCTCCAGCGTGGCCACGGCATCGTCCCCGGCCTTCGCGATTTGGCCGGTGTCGGGTGCGAAAGGCAACAGGTCCGTGTCGGCCGCATCAAAGAAGTTGTCGATGTCCGTCCGGGTCTCCAGCAGCGTGCCCGTGTGGGGATGCACCGCGGACTGCATGCCGTGGTCCAGGCCAATCCGGGCGATCTCGGCGAAGGCGTCCGCGATGTGCCGCCAGCCGGCGGCCGTGTCGCAGATGCCGTCCTTGCGGCTGCCGGCGGCAATCAGGACGGTTGTGGCGCCCATCTCGCTGGCCCGGCGGATCCAGTTGTGGGCGTTCTTGATGTCCTCGGCCGGCGAGGAGTCGTGCCGGAAACCGGTTCCGACATAGGTTCCGATCAGGGGGATGTCGTACTTGGCCAGCAGGGCGGCGTAGTCGGCGCCGTCCTGTTCATAGGCCTCGATCACGCCGCCGATCGTCTCGTAGGCGTTGTAGCCGCAGGCGGCCACGTCGCGCACGGCCGCTTCGGCGGTGGAGGCATCGTAGCCCCACGTGATTCCGCTGTGGGCAATTCGATACTGCATGGGCAAGGGTCCCAAGTTGGTCGGTACAGGCGGCTGGCCGCCGCGTCCCGCGGGACGCGGCCTTTGGGTTGGGGGTCAGTACCCTATGGCCAGTTCCCCTTCGGCCCCCTCCAGGATCATCACCAGTCCCGTGGTGTCCAGCGGCACGTCGAAGATGGCCGGCCCCAGCCGCTCTTCGTCGGTTTCGAAGACATGCTGGACATGCTGGTTGGACTGCTCCCCATACGTCTCGGGGTCGGTATAGAAGATGTAGGCCAGGTGCACGTTGCGCCTGCCCAGTTCGTACTCGTTGCCCTGGTCGTCGCGTAACCGGATTGTGCGGACCAGCAGCAGCTTGTCCTCACCGGACAGATTCTTCAGGCGGACGGGCACGATCACCCATTCGCCGCGTTGGGACGGTTGGGCGGACGTCTCGTATTGAGAAACCTGGGCCAGACCGGAGTCCTCCCCTTCGTCGCCCAGCAGGGTGTCCTTGCCTGCCAGGCCGGTAATCTCGATTTCCCAGGCATCGGACCGGAGGACACCGCCCACCTCCGTGCCTTCCTCGAGGAAGACTGGCATCAGTTCCGACCTGTCCCGGCCGCGGTTGCAGCCGGCCAGCGCGACCGCCAGGACCAGCAGGATGGCCAGAACCGGCCATGTCGAACGGACAAGTCGCGGGCGCGGGCGCATCTCCATGGTGAACACCGGACTCTGAACCTGAAGGGAAACCGGGACCGGGGACGGCGGGAGTCGATCCCGCCGTCCCCGGCCGGTCATTGAATAAAACTAAAGGTTGCGGACCGAGTTGTCGAACAGTTCGTTGGTGTCGGCGGACAGGCCTTCCAACGCTTCCTCAACGCTGCCGACGCCTTCCAGCATCAGCGGATCCATGTGCTGCGCGTAGATCGGCATCCACTCCTGCCCCTCGGGGAACAGCGGGAAGTGCTCTTCGGACTCGGCGCCCAGTACCCAAGCGGCATGCCCGTAGTTGGGCAGGAACTGCTCGATTTCCTGCACATTCCAAATGCCGGAGGACTTGCGTCCTGGGAAGCCGCCGAAGCCGTTCACAGCCATGAACCGGGCCTGTTCCGGATCCGTCAGGTTCCAGCGCATGAACTCGTAGGCAATCTCCGGGAAATTGGAGCCGGAGGGAATGAACCAGCCCACGTTGCCCTCAAAGCCGAAACGGCCGTTGGGGCCGACCGGCTCGGGACCAATCCCCATGCGGAAGCTGTCGCCGACCGCCTCCACCGAGGCGCGGGTCTCGTCGGAGAGCGTCCACCACATGCCGATGTTGCCGGACGCAAAGGCGGCGAACTGGCCACCGAAGAGTTCCAGGTCGGCCGCGGACGGGGAGACGCCGTGCGTATGCAGGATGTCGTAGGTAAACTGGAAGGCCTCGATCGTCCCGGGCTCGAGCATGTTGGCCTGGGTGACATCCTCGTTGAAGAAGTGGCCGCCAAAGCCGCGGGTCACATTCCACTGGCGGATGGCCCAGTGGCCGGTGGCCAGGCCGTAGGTCTTGTCCTCGCCGGAGGTGTCCGTGGCCTCGATGGCCAGATCCAACACGTCCTGGTAGGTCCAGTCGTCCGGGGGCGGCCAGTCGCCCAGGATCGGATCCATGATGTCGCGGTTGATCAGGATCGCGCGCGGAGCCCAGTCAATCGGGAACCCGTACTGCTTGCCCTTGTAGGCGATGTTGTCCACCGCCGTAAAGTGGAAGTCGTCCGGCCAGTCGACGGGCGGCAGCGCGTCGATGTAGTCGTCGATTGGCAGCATGAAGCCCTTGTCGGCAAAGGGCGCCGTGCGGGTGAAGTGGATCATGGCCGCATCCGGATGTTCGCCGGAAGCCAGCAGTACCACGATCGTTTCCCAATAGGAACTCCAGCCGCCTTCTGGAGCCGGTTGGAACTCCATGTTGGGATAGAACTCGGCAAACCATGCATGGTGCTGGTCCTGGACAGCCACGCTGCCGGGACCCCAGCCGCCTACGACGAAAGTGCCAGTCGTTTCCATCGGCACTGTGCCCATGGTGAATTCCGCACGACGGGCCAGATCCACCTCGGCCACTTCTTCCACAACCGTGGGTGCTTCGGCCGGAACACACGCAATCGCCACCACGCCGGCCGCGGCATACGAGGAGACGCGCAGGAAGTCCCTGCGGCTCAATCCAAACTTGCGAGACATTTCACTACTCCTTGTTGGTTGTCAAGACGAACAAGACGGAACCGCGGCGGCGGGCGGGCCGCACCACGGCGATATGGCAATTCTCGTGTGCGCGGGCTGCGTAACTACCCCTTGAGACCGGTGGTCACAATGCCCTGCACGTAGTACTTCTGCCCGGCCATGAACAGGAACAGGATGGGCAGCACGGACAGAGTGCTGGCCGCCATGATCAGGTGCCAGGGCGTCCGGTTGGGGAAACGGCTCTGGAACTTGGCCAGGCCCATGGGCAGGGTGAACTTCTCCGGCGAACGCAGAATGATCACCGGCCACAGCAGTTCGTTCCAGACCCCCATGAAGGTAAAGATGGCCAGGGTCGCGATGACCGGCTTGGAGACCGGCAGGATCACGGTCCAGTAGATGCGCAGGCGGGTGGCACCGTCGATGTAGGCCGCATCCTCCAGTTCCCGCGGAATGGACATCATGAACTGCCGCATCAGGAATGTGCCCCAGGCACTCACCACGCCGGGCACGATCAGGGCGTAGTAGGTGTCGATCCAGTTGAAGGTCCGCATCAACACGAAGCTGGGGATCAGGAGAATGGCACCCGGGATCATCATGGTGCCCAGGTACATCAGGAAGATCTTGTCCCGGCCAGGGAAGTTGAGGCGCGAGAAGGAGTAGCCGGCCAGGGACGAGGTCAGCAGCACGCCGAGCGTCACCGACAGGGACACGAACATGCTGTTGCCCACGTAGCGCCCGAGGGCGGTTTGCTCGAACACCACCAGATAGTTGATCCACTGGATCGACTCGGGAATCAGGGTGGGTGGGAACTTGTAAATCTCGTACTGGGTCTTGAACGACGATGACAGCATCCACGCGAACGGTCCCACCATCACGATCGAGCCCGCGGCCAGAATCAGGTGCGTGAAGATGTCCCCGACGCGCTTGGCCCCGGACTTGGACATGCCGCCCTGCCCGACCGCCTGCAGTTCGCGGGTGGGCTGCAAGGTTTCCTGCTTTACGGCCATGCGAATTTCGATGCGCGTGTTGGTTGCCGGTGGTTGTGGTCAGTCGGCGAAGCCGTGCACCCAGTTGCGGGCATACAGCCACTGCCCCAGGGTGAAGATCATGATCGTGGCGAACAGCACCATGGCCATGGCGGAGGCAAATCCCATCTTGAGGTAGAGGAAGCCGTTGTTGTAGATGTGCAGCACCATGGTGGTGGTCACGTTGGCCGGGCCGCCGCGGGTCATCAGGTAGAAGACATCGAAGCCCTGGAAGGCACCGATGATGGAGGTCACCATGACAAAGAAGATGGCGGGCGACAGCATCGGCACCGTGATGGCCCAGAAACGCTGGCGCGGATTGGCCCCGTCCATCACGGCAGCCTCGTACAGTTCCGCCGGGATGCCCTGCAGACCGGCCAGGAAGATCAGCATGGCGAAGCCGATGCTCTTCCACCAGCCCATCAGGATCAGGGCCGGCATGGCCGTGCGCCGGTTCAGGAGCCACTGGGGGCCGTCGATCCCGACATAGCCGAGTAGGAGGTTGATGAATCCCACCTCGGGGTGGTAGACCCACAGCCACACGATGGAGGCAGCCACGCTCAGGGTCACGTGCGGAATGAAGTAGACCAGACGGTAGGTAAGAACCCCGCGCATTTCCCGGTTGATCATCAGGGCCAGCCCCAGCGCCAGCACGATGGTGGCCGGAACCATCCCGAAGGCCCAGTAGAAGGTCTGCCCGAAGACCTGCCAGAACAGATCGTTGGTGAACATGACCTGGAAGTTCTCGAGGAACGTGAACCGGGGCGGCCAGGTCAAATCATAGTTTGTGAAGGCGAAATACACCGCCGCCAGCATGGGGCCAGCCAGAAAGACAAAGAAGGCAACGATGTTGGGCAGAAGGAACAGGTAGCCCTCAATGGCCTCGCGCCGCGCCAAGCCGGACATCTCGGACCAGCGAAGCCGCGGGCGCGCGGCAGCCACCGGCTGACTGGGGGCTGGTACCTGGGCAGAGACGGTCATTGCAGGTCTTTCGGGTTGGCGTGCGGAACTGACGAGCACGGCGCAGGACACACTGGCCGCGTCCCACTGTTTTCCGCAAAGTGAATTTGGGCCGCAAAAGGCAGCCCGGATCCTAGCACGATTGGAATGTTCGATTCACACGCTGTGCGTGGGTTCGGACGCTTGAGGGCAAACAGGGGCCAAGACACTGCCTGGTCCAGCCCTGCACCGGGTGGCGGAGGGCTGCCAACGCGTACCATGCAGCATGGCCCCAACCGGGAAGCAACCGCGACGATTGAGTGCACACCGAAAACGGGTAGAATCAATACTGTCTTGGCCTTCATTTTGAAGTTGGCATACTGGGAATCAACACCATGAAGCAGGAAGAGGCGGGCATGACTCGAGACAAACCGGGCAAGCTGACCCGTCGGAACTTTCTCGGTGTCGCAGGTTTGGTCACAGCGACCTTGGGTTTGCAAGCCGGTCTGGCCTTGGCCCCGATCCAGGCCAAGGCCAATCTCAATGAAGAACCGGCACCCGCCAACCTCTGGGAGCACCTGGGTACGTTCATGTTGGACGAGATGCAGTCGGATTCTTCCTTGTACGGCCAATACTGCGGACTCCCGGGACACCCTCTGGGCTGTCCCTGTTGTATGTAGAGACAACCTGATTCGGTTCGACAGGCAAGGGCGTTCAGGACTTGGAGACCGCCGGCATCGCCTGATTCTCCAAACCGACATCGATGTCCACAGGTGTCTTGTCAGTGGTTCGCTCACGTCGGGTCCGTGAGGCGACGGGCAAGGCCGGTCCATGGGCCAGCCTCAGAGGTCGGCTGAAGCCCAAGACACAGGGGTGGAACGTTTTCGCGGTGCCGCGCGTGTCCTCGAGTTGGGAGGGGCGCGAACCAAGGACCGCGGAGTTGGTTCCAAGCCGAGGAAGCCAGGGAAGTCCCTGCGCCTGAACTTGATCCGGTTGGTTCGGTGGAATGCTGCCGGACGCTGGAGTGGCGGTCCACGCCTCACATCGGTGGTACGGCAAGGTTGGCACACGACCTGAAGACACCGGGAAACTTCCGCGTTGGCCATCTGAGCAACCGGGGCGGCGGCGATGGCGTATGTCAAGAAGGAAGTTCCCAGGATTGACAGTCACCACCCCGGTCCAGTCCCATGCCGCACCCACCAATTTGGCGTTTGATGGCCCTTGGGACCCGGCTCGCCTTGTGGCCCGGTATTGGGACCGCGCTGCCCCGCCCGATGCACCGTGACGGAAACGGTCCCGTCATCTGCCCGGGGCGCTCCGCGGAACACAAACTCTCCCTTAACGCGACCTTAACGTCCAACGGGCCGGACCGGGCCTAGACTACGGATATCAAGCATGCAGGACGGCCGCGGGATGCATGCTGCATCCGCGACCGGCATCCAGAGGAAGTTCACACCCATGCACCACTACCAGGAACTCTCCCAGCAACTGGCGCGCCACTTTCTGTTCGGCGACATTCCGGACAAAGACCTGGCCAGGGATGTCTGCCCGGCTGTACGGGTGTTGCGGAGGAACGCCGGCGACTGCTTCTACCGATCGGGCGACGACTGCGAAGCAGTCTACCTGGTGCTGGACGGCGAGGTGGTCCTCACCCGGCAATCGCCCCGCCAGCACGTGATTGTGGGCCGCATCGGCGCCAACGGCTTCTTCGGCGAGCAAACCATCCTGAAGGGCCACCGCATGCACAGCTCGCGCGCCGAAGCCCACACGGACACGGTGTGCGTCGAGATCACGCGGCGCAACTTCAAGTACCTGCAGCAGCGGTTCCCCTCCATCATGGTGCGAATGCTGGAGAGCGAAAGTTCGAAGGGCCGCAACGTGCTGGACCATCTGCGCAGCATCCGCCTCGATCCCGTGATGCTGAGGGTCGTGCGCGCCCTGCTGGGCCTGGCCAAGTCGGCCGGCACCACCGTGCTGACGGATTTGGGCCATCAGGACATCGCCGACTCCATCGGCACCAACCGCGAAACGGTCACCAACGTGTTGCACGACCTCTCCGACAAGGGCCTCATCACGCGCGGGCGGATGCAGGTGACGCTCGACGATGTGGCCGGCCTGCAACGCCTGTTGGGCGGAGGTGTTGCGTAGGGAACCGTTCGTCGCAGGCCGTGGCCAACGGGCTGCGCGCCAGGTCGCGCAAGGCACCGGATGCCCTCCGCCCATTCCGGGCAGCGCGGGACCGGTGCCGGTTGCGCCAGGACTGTTAAATTGACGGGCTTCCCTGGTGGAAGCCCGTCGGCTGTTAACCCTTTCCCCAACATCCGAGGTTGGCAAACGGGCCGCCACTCCCGGCAACCGTCGCGCGGGTTTTTCCACTCGGCGGGACGCCACGCACACGTCTCTCCAACTTGGTGCCGGTTTCACCTGTCCGCCTGTCGATGTCATCATTATGGACACGCAAGGAAAACCGTCGGCACAGCGTCTTGTCAATGGCCAACGCACTTGAACCGTTCAACCACCCCCAATACCTGACATGTTGGTTCGCCAACCGTCGGATTCCGGCTGCTCATCCTCGCCGGACACCTGTAAGGCAGGCCGCGTGTGGTGACTGACGCAATACAGGGCCGTGAACTTATCCACCGCGCCCGGGAGTCACTCGTCGGGTTGATTGGCATTGCACTGGTGACGCGATGCCTGACGGACACGGGATTCCAGATTTTCTACCCCTTCCTGCCTATGCTGGCCGGCGGGTTGGGACTCAGTACGACCCGGATGGGCCAGCTACTGGGACTGCGCAACCTGACCGGGCTGCTGTCGCCTGTTTTTGGCGCCCTCGCCGACCGTCAAGGATTCCGAAAGTGGCTGCGTGTCGAACTCATGGCCCTGTCGGCCGGTTTTCTGTTGTTGGCGCTGGGGCCATCCCTGCCTGTCAAGGTGTTCGGGTTGGTCCTGTCCGGCGTCGCCTCCCTTGCCTTTGTGCCTACGTTGCAGGGATATCTGAGCCACCGGTTGCGTTATTCCATGCGTGCCCGCGGCATCGGAATCGTGGAGTACGGCTGGGCCTTCGCGGGCATTGCCGGTCTGTCAACTGCCGGCTGGATCATCGAACGCACCAGTTGGGAAGTACCGTTTGTCATTTTGGGCATCGGTCTGGCAATCCTGTCCGTTCTGTATTACCTGCTGCCGCCCGGCCATCCGGAAGGCGCCCGGCAACGCATGTCCGACCCCACGGCCGGCCGACGCCATCCGTTGACCGATCTCGTGAGTGCCCTGTCCGTGTCGGCCTGGGCCACCATCGCCTGCACCGGGTTCCTGTCGTTTGCCATGTTCAACGTGCTGATTGTGTTCGGGGACTGGCTGACCCAAACCTACGGCCTCGGCGCCGGGGACATGGGCCGCGTGGCCTTGGCCATGGGCATTGGGGACCTTTGCGGCAGCATCGGCGCCAGCGCGTACAGCGACCGCATTGGAAAACGCCGCGCCGTGATGGCAGGCGGGGTCCTGGCCATTGCGGCGTTCGTCCTGCTGCCGATATTGGGAACCAGTCTCGTTGGCGCCGTTGGGGGTCTGATGCTCATGCGCGTGGCCCTGGAGTTTGCCATCGTCTCCCTGTTGGCCTTTGCCAGCGAACAGGACAGCCACCGCCGAGGGCAAATGATGTCGATGATGGGTGCCGCCAACTTCACCGCATCCGCCCTCGGCGGCTTTAGCGGACCGTGGAGTTTCCTGCGCCTGGGCATCACCGGCCCATGCCTGCTGGCTATCTCGGGCATGCTCGCGTGTACCGTTTTGAACATCGGGTTCATGCGCGAGCCGCAAGGGTGGGACTGATCCGCCTCACTATTCAGTGAGGCCATAGGGCACGGCTTCCCGGTTTCCGGCCCGGGCAACCGAGGCATCCAAGATCCCGCGGTCCGCGGCCTGGGACCGCCGGGTTTCACGCCGGAAGCCGGAGCGGAAGCCGCTCAATCGATGAATCCCAGGCCAATTGCCGGAAATCCCATGTGTTATCCCAACTTATCCCAACTATTTTTGGGATAACCTTCAAATCGCTTGGTCAAACCGGCAACCTGCCAGTCTATTCTCTCGTATAAATCCCGGCACCCACCACCATGTCTTCACCGTTGAAGGAAACCTTCATGACAAACGACTCCTTCTCCTCAACCCGGTCCGTGGCTGGATTTAGCCATCGATAGGACACCCAGCCCTGTTGGTTGTCCGTCTCTAGGCCTGCCTTCAGGAATTCCTGCATAATCTTCGTGCCCTCGACATCCTCAAGGTCACAGTTGGAATCGTCGGCACGGTAGTCCAGGGGATAGAGAATGTCCTGGCACTGTTGGTTAAGGACGAACGCGTAGTAGCCGGACGACCGGAACTGCGGATGGCCGGTCAGCAGCGGAAAGGCCAACTCGCCCCGTTCCTCGAGCAGATCGCGCACGCACGCCACGAAGGCCATGACGTCGTCTCGATGGTGGATAGCCTGGGTCGAGGGAGCGGCCTGGCAAGCCGCCGAGCGCTGATACAACCCGCTGCCGATCGAGTACCAGCGTCCTCCAAGCTCAAACCCCTTCACATACGAGGCCTTGCGGTGGAGTTCACCGGTGGATGGATTGATGTTGGTGTAATAGACATAACCATCTCCATAGCGCTGGACCACGCGGCGGATCTCCTGGGTGATCAGGACACCGTCTGGATCAACCCGGTCGGTGCGATCCGTGCCCACCAGTTCCGGATCGCGGTGCGCAACCATGGTGAGCGTGCCCAGTTCATGTATGAAGACATAGGTCGGGCCATGGTTCCAGCGTCCTCCGGGCACCATGAGTTCGAACAGGGCCAGAAGTCCCTTGTTCAGGACCAAACGCGCAGCACAGTCCACGAAATTTTCGGTGTCGACGGCACTGTACACGTACTCTGCCCGGACGAGTTCGGGGTGACAGTTGGCGGGATCCGACGGCTCGTGGAAACCGGCGCCCAACACGTAGGGGACACCATTGATGTCCAGCCGCTTGACAAAGGCGGTCTTCGGCAAGGTCAGGCCGCTTTGGCGATCCGGAATGTCGTAGTAGACAAATCCCTCCCCCCAACCGCGCGCGATGCGGTACATGTCCCTGACGAAGTAGTGTCCTTGGGCATCCTGCAGGTCAGCCACATCATCGCCCGGCCGCAGCGTCTCCGACCCGGCTACGAAGTCCACCTTCAGATCGTCGGTGCCCGCAAACAGGAACATTCCATTGGACAGCCAACTCGGATCGGACTGGAACGCCCTTTTGGCCGCTTCCCAGCCCTGTTCCTCAATGGTTTGGATCGCACAGTAGACAAAGGCCCTGATCTGCTCGCGCGACTGGATCCGGTCCAGCGCCTCCAAGGACGGATCGCAGGCAAAGGCACCGGACCCGGCCGCCCGGACCGACACCGGTGCCAACGACCACAACAACAGGACGGCCAGCAGCCAACCGGTGGAAAGACGCATGGGATTGTTCATGGGGGTTTTTCTTGGAGTTCCAAACACAAACCGAGAGGCCGTACCACCCGCCTGCGCGCCAGGTAAGTTGGCGGCGCCGAGATACGGGACGCGGCTCGAACAAAAATTATCCCTGATCGTTTGCAGGTCGGGCCCCGCGGGCCAAGGGCAAGACCTTGGCCCCAATCCACCGCGAACATGCCAATTGGTGCTCGTCGGCACCACCCGGCACGTCCGAATTCTTCGACTGGAATTCCTGTGGCCGGGTCACCCACTCCCCAACCGGAGCGCGTCAAGTCTGCCGACAACCGACTGGCTGTCAGCCGGCAACCGATGTCGGCGACAGGCTGCTCTCATCCCGGAAGTCGCGCGTCAATTGGGCGAGCAGGAAGAAAATGTTCTCCACTGCGTTGGTGGTCTCCACGATGATGCGTTGCCGAACGTGGTCTTCCTCCGGGGTTACTGACAGGTTTCGTTCCCGAATGTTCTGCATCAGGACCCTGCGGTCGCCCATCAGTTGCTCGACGAATTCCCAAGAATCGACATCGTCGCTTTCCAGTGCGTCCAGAAATATGAGGAACGCGGCGTCGGTTCCCTCGACGATGCTCATCTGAAACGTGTCCAGTTCTTCATCTTCCGGCAGTTGCAGCAGGAATTCGGGCACGGCCGAAAATTGTTCTTCCAGCCAGGTGATCAACTTCTGGCGGCTCAGGACGGCATTGTGGCGTTCGGTGCTTTGGCCCGGATTCTGGCGCGCCAGCTCACCCAGGAATTCGTCGATGCGTGCATTGAGGGTCTGGACGGAGTTCTTGAGGCTGGTGGCGGACTGTCGGGTCCGCGCCATGTTCAGGTAGTCGGAATACATGCCAAGCACCCGCCTCTGTTCCAGGTGTGCCAAGTCAAGGGCGGTCTCCACGTCGTCCATGGCCTGGTCGTGAATGTATTGGGGGCGGGACTGCTCCTCTTCGCTGCTGGCCGGCCAGAAACGGGAAAACAACTGCATCGTCCAGTTCGGGGCCGGCAGCACCACCAGGCGGGAAGGCATGCCGAACAGGATGACCGCCAAGGCCATCTGCGGCCCCAGGCCAATGTCCAGGGCTGTCACCGCCGCCACGACCAACGGCACCTCCAGATAGACCTCCACATAGAGCAGCAGGACCATGACCACGACGGAAAAGAAACACTGGAAGGCCCAGAACATCCCCAGCTGCCGGGCTGTCCCCTGCAGATTGGACGAAAGGACAAGCACACTGATGCCCAGCCCCAGATAGGAGCCGTAGATGTACATCACCACCTGTTCCACACCCACCAGTTGCGCGGCCGCCAGGCCAACACCGAAGGCGACTACCGGAACTAGGGCCTGAACCACAAAGGTGAGCAGGGCACCGAGAACCAGCGACAGCAGGAGGGAGCGGGTGGAAATCTCCAGGCCCGCCTGGAACCAGGGCTGATCCGCCAAAGGGGCCGCCGACTCCTTGATTAGGACCAGTCCGAACAGCAGGGCGGCCACGCCGAACAGCATCGCTCCCAGCTCGCGGTAGCCGTCCCGGTTCAGGCGCGTAATGACGATACCGCCCACGCCAAGCCCAAAGAGTGCGACCACGCGGATGTCCACCGTGACAATGAACAGGATCAGGCCCACGCCGAGCTGTGCACCCAGGGCAATGGGGTAGCCCTGCTGGGGGGAAATCAGCCCGGACCGCAGCATGCTGATTGTGATGAAGGTCACGGCCGGGGAACTTTGGGTAATGGCGCCGGCCAGCGTTCCCCAGCCAAATCCGGCAAAGCGATTGTTGGCCAACCGGCTCGCCAATATGCGCAGGCGCGGTCCCACCAGAACCTTCAAGTTCTCGGCCAACAGCCACATGCCGACAAACAGCAGGCCAACCCCGCCGAGGATTCCGCCGATCACTTCCGCCATGGCGTCTCCTGTATCTGTGCACCGGCTCGCAGGTCGAACATGCCGGCAGACCTCGTCCCGGTTGGCTCAACGGCGCGGGCCAGTCCCGCAGCCTCGCGGAGTGCTTGCAGGCGGCGCGGGCGGGGCCAGTCCGTCCTGAAACCGCAGCTGTCTTGGGCAAACGGTGCCGAGCCGCACCGGAAACTCGCCCTTTCCGAGCCAACAGGCTTCCATGGAAGTGTAGACCGCGCGGCTAACCCGCGCGCGGTCCGATCCTGAATGGAATACCCGGAGCCGACCCGCGGTCAGGGGTTGACCAGGTCGGAAGCAACCAGAATCACCATGTAGCGATTGGGGACGGTCCCACTGTTGACCAGGCCATGCAGCGTGTGCGGATCGAAGACCACCGCCTCGCCGGCGGACAAACTCACGGTCTCGTCCGCGAACTCCAGCGTGGCCTCACCCTCCAGCAGAAAGAACGCCTCGTAGCCCCCGTGCACATGGGGCGGATGGGCGCGCGTGCCCGGTTCGGTGGTGGAAATATGCAGGTGCAGCGGTTCCCCTGCCAGCCCCTGTTCAATCCAGTAGGTGTCAATCCCCTTTATGTCAAGCCTGCGAAACGGCATTGCCCAACCTCCGTGCAACAGGTGCCGCCAATGGCGTCCATCCGGTGGGTGCTACTCCTGATAGCCCATGCGCAGGGCGTCGAACAGGCGACGCGTCAGCGCCTGGAAGGTGACGGACACCTCCACCAGCACGATCGCGGCGGCAAAGACCGCGGCCAGGATGGCAATCTCGTTCTCGGCAATCAGAGGCACCAGCGGCGGCAGCGGATTGCGCACCGCGGCCGTAACCCTGAAGAATGGCGAGAAGAGGATGGAGCACAAGGAACCGATGACCGCGCCAGCGATGGTTCCGTAGCTGGTCAGGAAGATGTACTCAATCGTGATCTGGCCGATGATCTGGGACCGCATCACGCCCACGGCGCGCAATACCCCGAACTGGAACATGCGGTCCTGGAGCGAGGCATAGCTGTGGACCAGGAGGGCCAGGAAGGCCATGGCCGCGGCCGCCAGGAAGCCCACGGACAGCGTGCCGAAGATGCCGACCCGTTCCATGCGCGCCTGTTCCTCGAGAATGCGCGTGGGCACATGCCGCCAACGGGTGGGTTCGATGCCCATCCTCCGTATGGCCTGCTTCAACTCGATCGCCTCCACCGACTCGTCCACCCCCAGCCAAATGTTGTGTACGAAATCGGTTCCCGCCAGCGCAAAAACGTGATCCATGTTGCCGATCACCGTCCACGGCTGGTGGTAGATCGTGGCGAACTGATCGTAGGCACCGGCAATCACGAACTGGTCCTGGACGGAATGGCCTCGGGCCATGCTCACCTCCAGGCCGACCTCGTCCCCCACCCGCCAGTTGAGCGGCCCCATCAGGGCCCGCGGCACCAGGATGCTGTTGGGCGACAGGGCCAGGCTGTTCATAAGGCCACCGAGGGAATCGTCGGCGAAATCCTCCCGGAACCACACCACCTTGGTAAAGTCGATCCGATCAACCGCCAGAAAGTCCAGGCGCAGGACATCCCCGCCGGTCACCTCCAGTTCGGCGTTGTAGTTGCCGACCCTGGCCGCGGCGGTCACCCCGGGCAGGGCCTCGAACTCGGCCACGGTGGGAATCCAGGTTCCGGTTCCATCCATGATCGGGCCCGAACCTCCGGAACTGTCCGGCGAGGGCGGGATGAAGGGCTCGAACGTCGCGCCGGCCCCGACCTCGTGGCGCACCTGATCAATCAGCCACTGGTCCAGGCTGAGGGCCATGGAGTAGGTGTAGATGCCCAGCGACAGGGACACGATGACCAGCAGCAGCGGGTTGATGTAGCGCTGGCTGTGCCGCTCCAGTTGGCGCAGGGCGAGGTGGGTGGTCAGCAGGTTGGTCCAGCCGGCGATGCGGTCCAGGATCCACATCAGGATCGGGAAGATGCGCATCACCAGCAGGCTGCAGGTGAGCACGAACAGGGCCGGCACCAGAATGAGGAGCGGATCCGAGAACAGTTCGGCGGTCCGCTCCTGGACCATGTTGGCGAAGGTGCCTTCGTTGGCCAGCTGGTCGTAGGCATACCAGGTGGGCACAACCAGCAGGAAATCCAGGTAGGCCCGTTGCCAGAACGGCTTCTGCACCTGGCGTCCCCGCTCCGCCTCGACGATGCTCATGCGGGCGGTGCGGACCGCCGGGATGAGGCGTGCCAGCACCGCCACGGCCAGACCGGCTCCGATCAGATACCAGTTCAGGCCCTGGAACGAGACCGGAACCGGCTCCCGCAGGGTCGTAAAGCTCAGGAAGCTGACCGTGTAGCCCATGAACAGGGAAATGCCCATGCCAAAGGCGATGCCCAAGGGGATGCCGACAATGAACAGGATCAGCTCCTCCAGCAGCACAATCGACACCACGCCCGAGGTGTTCAGGCCGCGCGACACCAGAATGGCCGTCTCGCGCTGCTGCCACCGGGCAATGATGGCCGCAATCATGATCAGGAAGTAGATCAGGAAGCCGAGGGCCGGTACGTTGAAGCCCAGCAGTTGGATCGTGAGCAGCGTGTTGCGCTGCACGAAATCCTTGAGCGGATCCAGGGCGGAGATGTCGAGGTTGGCACCGGGCAGGTACTTGTCAATCACCGCCATACCCATCTCGAAGCCCTCGGCATACTCGCGCGAGTACTTCGGGTTCAGGGTTGAATCGTCCAGGCTGATGTGCCATGACACGAATCGCGAACGGCTGGGCAGAATCGGCTCAATGAAGTTGAGGTAGGAGGCACGGCTTACCAGCAGGGCATCCCCCAGCTTGGTGTCGGGCGGATTGAACCAGAAGTTGTCCTCCCCGTCGGCAGCCTGCCAAATCCCGGCAATCCGCATCCGGATGCCTTCGTCCGCGGCGTTGAGCGCCAGTTCGAACTCCTCGCCGGGGGAGACGCCCATCTCATCGGCCAGCGACAAGTGCATCCAGGTGTTCAGCACATCGGATGCGCCCATGGCATCCGTGAACTCGTCCCCCTGCACGATGTTGAGATGAGGGGCCACGCCTTCGATATAGACGATGTTGACGCTGGTCAGGTACTCGCGGATGTCCGTGTAGGCGGTGTCGCCCTTGGCCGGCAGGAGCACCATGCTCCCGCTTTCCATCTGCAGGTCCTTGCGATCCACGCCCAGGCCAATTTCGGCGGACAGCGTGCCGCTGATGCTCGAACCGGCGCGTTCCGCCGCCTCGATCCCCATGCGCTTGCGCGAGGATGGGAAGAAGTAGATGCGCGTGGAGAAGGCCGGCCGGTTGGTGGCCGCACTGAGTTCGGCCAGTTCCTGATTGAGGATGACCCGATCAACCGCCTGCGCGAAGAAGGCGGCGGAACTGAGCAGGCCCACGGCCAGCACAATGCCGATCAGGGCCAGAATGGTCAGTCCCGGGCGGCTGGCCAGCCGTTTCAGGGTCAGGACGAAGAGGCCGCGCCCGGTGCGCATGCCTGCAACAAACGGCTGCATCAGTGAAAGGAACTACTCTCGGGGCAGGCCATGGTGCGGGGAGACGAAGCCGGGAATCGCCACCAGCATGGCAAAGGCGTTCACAAAACAGTGGCCCATGAGCCTGTCGCGGGCACCGGGTGTCACCACAATCGAACCGGGTCGCACCGGAACCACGACCGGTTCTCCGGCGGGGTCCGAAACACGGGGATACATGTCGACCTGCTCCGGAAGGCCCGCGCCGTGGGCCGGCAGTCCGTACAGGCTGCGCGGCAGGACAAGGGCCGTCTCGGAATGGTTCACGAATTCCGCGTCGCCCACGGCCACCGGACCATGACAGTGCGGAGATGGCGGCGGGTCCCGATCGGTCCGCATGTCCAAGGCATGCATGTTGATCCGGTTCATGCCCCGCTGGTCGAGGTCTGCGGCCATCGGCCTGACGGGCGGCAGCGCCTCGCGGCGGAACGCTCCGGCGTGGGCCGCGCAACCGCCCGGCTTGTCTTTCAGGTTGCGCAGCGGCGCAAGGCGCGGAGCCACGTAGTCGGTAACCGGCATCGACACCTCGAACCAAGCCAGGTCGCCCGAGAGATTGGCCATGGAACGGGCACGGTCGTCAATGCAGACCGTGTCCCCGGCCTGAACCGGATGCCAGTGCCTTTCGGTGACCTCCGACAGATCGTCGCCGACGGTCCTTGCGGGAAACCCGGCATCCGGACACCGCACCAGGTCGCCCTGGAACATGCTGAGCCCCGCCCTCTGCGCTTCCATCAGGAAGCAGGCGGTCAACCGGCCCGGCACGGGATAGAGGGTCGCCGATCCGCGCACGTGCCGAATCGCGAACTCGTATTCCGAACCATGCAGGTCGGTCAAGAGCTCGATGATACGCGCGGTGGCCTCCCGGTCGCCGATGTGGGCAACCGCGATGTCAACCGCCAGACCGACGCTCGTCACGCCGCGCGGTTCCCGTTCACGGCCGCGCCGTTGACCCGGGTCCGCAGCAGACTGTCGCCCGCGCCGTAGGTGTAGTGCTCGTTCATCTGCTCATGACCCTTGAGCGCCAGGATTTCCTCGACGGCGGACAGGGCCTGGTCGTATTCCCGTGTCTGGTTGCTTGCGAGTGCATCGAACAGCAGGGCGCGGCGGTCGCCGTCCCGGAAGGCCAGGAGTTCCCGTTCCATCTGCAGCCAGCCGGGCAGGATCTGCTCGTACATGATCTTTTCGGGCAGCGGCTGGACGCGCACTGGCTGGATGCCCTTGGCGTTGACAAGGGCCGGCACCTCGACCACCACATCGTCCGGCACACCGGGCAGCGCGCCGTGGTTCGGCACATTAACCTGGAAGTAGCCCTCGTTGTTGTTGACGAGGCCGTCGATGATGGGCACCTGCTGTTCGTGCGTCTTGGTGTCGCCGAACGCCTCGATCAGGCTGGCCTTGGGCTCGTCGGCCACGGCCTGCATGTGCGCCAAGCGATCCTCCAGCTTCCGGACGTGCTGGGGACGCGCAATGTGGGTGTCCGGCCCGCCGTAGGGCTCGCCGAACCAGTGCTTCTTGACCGGCAGGCTGGTGTGGTACCACCAGCCCACGGCGCGCGGCGTGTCCCCGATCGGCATCAGGCCGAACATGCGGTACTGGTGGATGGTGCCGCGCGACATCTGGGTGTCGTGGGTGCTGGTGGCACGGTGATCGCGCCAGTAGGTTTCGGCCTCGTTGGCAATCCAGTCCTCCAGCAGGGGATACGCATCCCGGCCTTCGTAGATGAACCGGGTGAGCCAAATGTTGTGGTTCAGGCCGGGGGCCTCCCAGGTCACCTTGCGCAGGTCCTCCAGACCGATCGTGCGCGCGATGCCGTACACGCCGTAGTGGCCGTGGCAGAGCCCGCAGACCTTGATGTCGCTCTCGCGGGTCATGAGCGTACAGCCCTGGTAGACCGGGTTGCCGCTCTGGATCAGCCAGGCATCCGGACAGATTTGTTCCATGTGGCCAACCACGTCCAGCATCAGCTGCAGGTTGTAGAAGTTGTGGCTGTGCAGGCCGCCGTTGTAGTAGTAGCCGTAGGGTTCGATGACCTCGCGGACCTCCCGCTGCAGGCCGTGCGAGAAGGCGGAGGCCGTGTTGATGACGAAGTCTGCGCCCTGCAGGGTCTCCGACAGGCTTTCGGTCAGATCGAAACTGAGGTCGGCCCCCAACTCGTCGGCATAGCGCGTGGCCAGCGTGTGAATTAGGTCGAGCCGACCGGCATCCACGTCCATGAAGCTGATGCTGCTGCCATTGAGGCTTTCGGTCAGGCAGATGTCCTTGACCAGCCCCAGTGAGAACGTGGCGCTACCGGCGCCGATGACAGAGATGCGAATGGGTGTGGACATGATGGCTGTGGATTGGCGGTGAACAGATAAAGTGGAGGTCAGGCGGGGCGGGAACCGTTGGGCGAAGCGCCGTTGGCCGCGGCGAGGCCGAGCCGTTCGCGCAGCAGGCTGTCGCCGGGTCCGTAGCGGTAGTGGGCGTTCACATCCTCGTTGCCCTCCACGGCCAGCACGGACTCCAGCGCGTTCAGGGCCTGGTCGTAATCGTGGGTCTGGCCGGCCTCAAGGGCGTTCAGCAGGAGGGTGCGCCGGTCCCCGGTCTGGAAGGCGAGCAGGTCGCGCTCCATGTGCAGCCAGCCCGGCAGGATCTGGTCGTACATGATCTTCTCGGGCAGGGGATGCACGCGCAGCGGCTGGATGCCCTTGGCGTTGACGATGGCCGGCACCTCGACCACCACGTCGTCGGGCACGCCGGGCAGCGCGCCGTGGTTGGGCACGTTGACCTGGAACTGTCCCTCGTTGTCGTTGACCAGGCCGTCAATGATCGGGACCTGCTGTTCCCTGGTCTTTTCCTGGCCGAAGGCCTCGATCAGCGAGGCGGACTCGTCCTCCGCCACGGCCTGCATGTGGGCCAGCCGCTCTTCCAGGTTCTTCACAAAGTAGGGGCGGGCGACATGTGTGTCCGGTCCGCCAAAGGGCTCGCCATACCAGTGCTTCTTGACGGCCAGGTCGGTGTGGTACCACCAGCCGACCGACCGAGGCGTGTCGCCGATGGGCATCAGGCCGAACATCCGGTACTGGTGGATGGTGCCGCGCGACATCTGGATGTCGTGGGTGCGTTCCGCCTCGTGCGTCCGCCAATACTCCTCGGCCTCGTTGGCGATCCAGTCCTCCAGGACGGGATAGGCATCCTCGCCGCGGTGGAAGAAGTGGGTCAGCCAAATGTTGTGGTTGAGGCCGGGGGCCTGCCATGTGAGTTCGTCGAGGTCGAAACCGAGGGTGTTGGCGATCCGATGCACCCCGTAGTGGCCGTGGCAGAGGCCGCACACCTTGATGTCGCTCTCGCGGGTCATGAGCGTACAGCCCTGGTAGACCGGGTTGCCGCTCTGGATCAGCCAGGCGTCGGGGCAGATCCGCTCCATTGTGCCCACCACATCGAGCATCAGCTGCAGGTTGTGGTAGTTGCCGCCGCCCAGGCCGCCCCCATGGTAGTAGCCGTAACTCTCGACGGTCTCGCGGATCAGCCGCTGCATGGCATGGGTATGGGCCGAGGCCGTGTTGATCACGAAGTCCGCGTCCTGCATGGAGTCGGCCATCGATTCGGTCAGGTCGAAGCTCAGGTCCGCCCCCAGTTCGTTGGCATAGCGGCTGGCCAGCCTGTGAATCATCTCCAGGCGGTTGCCATCGATGTCCATGAAGCTGATTTGGCTGCCGTTGAGGCTTTCGGTCAGGCAGATGTCCTTGACCAAACCCAAGGAAAACTGGGCGCTG
>JAPPAJ010000155.1 GCA_026705565.1 Caldilineaceae bacterium
GGGATGCGGCAACGGCCGGCCCCGGCATTGGGGGCGTTTCGGCCCGTGGCCGACCCGGCGGCAATGCGTTTGTGGATTTCCTCTTCGAGCTTGTGCCGCTTGAAATTGCGCAGGGAAAAGGGGCCGAGGGGCCGCTCTGCCCGGAGCCGGGCCTGCAGGCGAGCCCAGAAAAGAGCCGCGAACACAAGGTTGAAATGAAAGTGCTGCCGGGCCTGCGAACGGGCCTGGCCGTGGTGGAGGCCCAGGTGCTGCTTGGCATCGCGGAAGGCAAACTCGATTTGGAAGCGGGCGCCATAGAAGCGAAAGATGCGTTCCGGCGCCAGGTCGGTGTCGGTACTGTACAGAAGCACGCCCTCCTGCGTCTCCGGGTTGGCGCCGCGGGGCAGGACGTAGACCACCCGCAGCCAGCACTGCCAGGCCTTGGCATGCAGGACCGCGTGGTACAGGTCGACCTTCGCCTTCTTCAGGGGGGTGCGGGCCATGCGCGCCGGGTCGCGGCGGTCGAAACAGCCGTCGAACTGCCGCTTGCGGCCGGGCCGCCGTTCCTGGGGGCCGGTGTAGGGGAAGCGCAGGACCGCGTCCTTGCGCAGCCGGCCCACCATGTGCAGCTCCAGGGCCCGCACCCCCTCCACGAAGGTGCGGCGGGCGTAGCCGCCGTCCACGGCCACCCAGCGCGCGCCGAGGGTCTCCCGGACCCCGGCCGCGACCGCCTCCCCCAGCAGGGCCAGGGCCGCGTCGAGGGCCGTCTCCCGACCGGTGTCGGCCCCGCACGCCTGCCGGCGCGACCGGACGGTGCCCGGGGACTGCCGGGCGCAGAGGGGATAGGCGCCGCCCTCCGCCACGTCCACGGCGGCCCGCAGCGTGACCTCCAATCCCCAGCGGGCGGCCCGGGCCATGCCGCTCCAAAACCAACCCGTGCCCCAGGTTTGGTCGCCGCTCTTGGCCACGAAGCTGGCATCCATGGCCAGCAGTTCCCCCAACCCCTCGGGCACCTGCGGATGCAGCGCCCCCAGCGCGGCCACGGCCAGGCGCGCAAAGGGGAAGGGCCGCGCAAACCAGCGCGCATGGGTGCGCGCCGAGCGCCCGCCGTAGTGCTCGAGGTTGGTGAAGTTGAGGCGTCCGGGCAGCCACTGCAGCAGTCCGGTCACGTGGGCAAAGTGGGATGCCTGCGGTTTGCCGCAGGGCGCCAGCGCGAGTATATTGCGCAACCATCGCACGGAACACCTCTTTCGATGATGCGTTGAACTACATCAACGATAGCAGGCTCCGTGCGGTTTTCCCCGGGGGCTGGAGCGTCTTCCCCCCCCCCAATTTATCCCCTTGTCATGCCGGATGCAGTGCCAGGCCCGGACATGCAACGGGAAAACGGCTCAAAACTGTCCAAACCATAGTACTATGGTTCGGACAGTTTTTGAGGTTCGAAATGTTGTGCGGGGTTGACTTGGGGACCGCGTTCAGGGCCCGACAGGCTCGGTTTTCCGAGGGGGCGGGGGTCGCCACAGGCGTGGCTGTGGCCGGCGGTTGCGCAGCCCCTCGGCATTGGCGGCGTGTCGGCTCCGGGCCGAGCGGTCGGCAAAGCGTTTGTGGATTTCGGCCTCGAAGTTGCGCTGCTTAATCTGGTGCAGGGAAAAGGGGCCCGGGGGACCCTCCGCCCGGGCGCGGGCCTGCAGGCGGGCCCAGAAGAGGGCCGCGAACACAATGTTGAAATGGAAGTCCAGCTTGGTCTGCGAGCGCGCCCGGCAGTCCTGGAGGCCCAGGTGCTGCTTGGCGTCGCGGAAGGCAAACTCTATCTGGAAACGGGCCCGGTAGAAGCGGAAGAGGCGGGCCGGGTCCAGCTCGGTGTCGCTGCTGTAGAGGAGCACGCCCCGGGTTGTCCGGGGGTCGGCCCCGCGGGGCAGGACGTACACCACCTGCAGCCAGCGCTGCCAGGCCTTGGCGTGCAGCTCGCCGTGGTACAAGTCGGCCTTTTCCTCGTCCAGGGTGGTGCGCGTCAGGCGCGTCGGGTCGTCGGGGTCGAAGCGACCGTCGAACTGGCGGCGGCGGCCCGGCCGGCAGGGATGGGGGCCGGTGTAGCGATGGCGCAGGACGGCGTCGCGGCGCAACCGGCCCACCGTGTGCAGGCCCAGCGCCCGCACCCCCTCGACGAAGGGCCGGCTGCTGTAGCCCCCGTCCGCGGCCACCCAGCGCGTCCCCAGCAGCTCCCCGGCCCCGGCCGCCAGCGCCTCCCGCAGCAGGGCCAGCCCCACCGCGACCGCCGTCTCGCCGTCGGGCTTCTTCCCGCGCGCCCGCCCGGGTGCCGGGGACTGGCGGGCGCAGAGGGGGTAGGCGCCGCCCTCCGCCACGTCCACGGCCGCCAGCAGCGACACCTCCAGCCCCTGGCGCACGGCGCGCGCCATGCCACTCCAAAACCAGCCCACACCCCAGGTCTTGCGCCCGCTCTTGGCCACGAAGCTGGTGTCCACGACCAGCAGCTCCCCCAGCCCCTTCGCCACCCGCGGATGGACCGCCGCCAGCGTGCCCACGGCCAGGCGCGCGAAGGGGAAGGGACGCCCAAACCAGCGCGCATGGGTGCGGGCCGACCAGCCGCCGTGGGCCTCGAGGCCGGTGAAGTTGAGGCGTCCGGGCAGCCACTGCAGCAGGGCCAGCAGGTGGGCCAGGAAGGTCGCCTGCGGTTTGCCGCAGGGCATCAGGGCGAGTATATTGTCCAGCAATCGCACGGGAATCCCCTGTCGTTGGGTGTTGACTGCATCAACGATAGCAGGTCCCGTGCGGTTCCCTTTTGGGGGCCAGAGCCCCCCCCTCGATTTATCCTCCGGTCAAGCCGACAACACGGCAAGGGCTGCCAATGGAGCAGGAAAACGGCTCAAAACTGTCCGAACCATAGATAGTAAGGATCGGACTGTAATTGAGCAAGTATTTGACTTCCAGAGATTCACTGGACCTAAAGCCGCTCAATACGGGAATGATTCCGACCCCCGACTCTTTCCGTGTGGGCAGGTTGCATTCCACAACTATTCCCGTGTAAACTTTCCTGCTCTTTTGGGTGATCTCCACCAGATTGTTGTTTTGCAGCGCACCAGCCAACACCAGTTCGATATCACTGCCGCTACTTCGCAATGCCGAAAAGGCGGCTCTGCGTGGCCAATAAAATACATTCCCAAGTACTATCAACAATACACTCGCGGCCATGCAGTAAACATGTTCCACGGGGACAAATCCGGAGACTAGCGAATCGACTGTTGTGTCAAAGGAGTCCAAATATGGTTTCATCCACAACGCGGCCAGAAGAAGCGTGAATCCAACAAGAGTGGCCGAAAACAGTAGATGGTAGCCGGATAACCTGGCCATGCGGTAACGGAGAACGTTTGAACGGGTCAACAAAAGGTACCCGCTCAGCACCGGAAGCAGCAACTGGTTGATATCCATGCACTGAACCTTGGGGGTCAATGGGAGTTAGTCGTCCAGACTGTCAGATTCAGATTCGCTTTGGGACGGAAACCGCACGGCATGTTTGGTCTTTATTTCCGAAACCTGATCCAGGAGCTCCTTTACATGCTGTTTTGCAAAAACCTCGTTGGCATTCACGCGAAGTTCTCCGCGCGACGACACGTGTACTCGCACGCTCTTGGGGTTTCCTCTTTTTGCTTTGCCGTTGCGATTGAACATTCAAGTCTCCTTTACCCCTGCTGCAACTTCCCAGGCCGGGCCCATTTGGTGCAACGCATAGCACCATCCTATCACCTATTGCGGTCCATGTTCGTGTGGGACGGGGTTGGGCAGGGCGATTGTGTCCAAATGGGGGAATACGTGCAAGTGGATGCGTGACTACGAATGGGCGGTTCCGGATTGAGCCTGTGGGGGAGCCCTCATGGAAAGCCCGATGCCTCCGTCCCTGGTCGAGACCATGGAGACCCCGGGGAGCCGCGGGGCGACCGCACGAAGCTGCACAACCTGACCGACATCCTGATGCTGTCCGTGCTGGCCGTCATCTGCGTCGCCGACAGTTTCGTGGCGATCGCCCTCTTCGGCCCGCTCAACGAGGAGTGGCTGCGCACCTTCTTGGCCCTGCCCCACGGGATTCCCTCGCACGACACGCTGGGGCGGGTCTTTGCACGGCCGGATGCGGCTCCGTTCGAGGAGGGCTTTCGGGAATGGGTGCAGGCGGCCTTTGCGCTGACCGACGGTCAGGTCATCCCCGTCGACGGCCAGAGCGTGGGCGGCTCCCACGATCGGGGTCATGGGCTGGGGCCTTGGTATCGGGTGGGTGCCTGGGCACAGGCTCACCGCCTGGTGCTGGCCCAGACGGCCGTGGATGACCAGTCCCGAAAGCACGGCCATCCCGGCGTGGCTGCGCGTGCTGTGCCTGAAGGGCTGCCCGTGATCCTGGACACCATGGGCTGCCAGAAGAAGATTGCGCGCCAGATCCGGAAGCAGGAAGCCGACCATGTGCTGCGCGTGCAGGCCCACGGCCAGGGGCTCCACGCGCGCATGGAGGACACCTTTGCCTTGGAACGGGCCGAGGACTTCGCCGACTGTCCCCACGACGATTCGGACATGGTCGGGAAGGACGACGGGCGCATCGAGATCCGCCGCTGCTGGACGACCGGCGACCCCGCCTACCTCCATCATGTCGACCCCGACCGCGACTGGTGCGACCTGGCCAGCCTGGTCTGGGTGGAGTGCGAACGCCACTGTGGCGACCGGGTCACGACCGACTCCCACTGCTTCATTTCCAGCCTGTCCCCAAGGCCCAACCCCGGCTGCAGGCGGTGCGACAGCCTTGGAGCATCGAGAATGCCCACCACGGGCTCATGGACATCGCCTTCGGCGAGGACGACAGCCGCATCCGCACGGGCTACGCGGCCCACGACATGACCATCCTGAGGTGCATCGCGCACAACCAGCTGCGACAGGACCGGGCACTCAAGTTGGACATTGCCAACAAACGGTTGGCGGCGGGGTGGAACAAGGACTACCTGTGCTGCCTGATTGGCCTCAAGCCCAGACCAATGTAGATGCAATCACCCTGCAGGGATGGGCCCGGATCAAGCGTACTTCAATTGAGGATGTAGCATCTGTGCATGGAAGTCGAAAACTTGCTGCAGGGCTGTGGGAACTTGCCCCTTGGGGCATTGTAGGCAAGCGCGAACAGTTCCATGGAGACGGCTATCAGGTGCAGAAGTTGGGCTCCTATTTTGATCCTTCAGCTGCAAGATGTGCCAACCGAGGTTTTTCCGCTTGGGCTCTCTGCCAGCGGTCAGCTTCCATGGCGCGTCTCTGTTCCGCCTGCAGGAGACCAGATCGAGTTGGAAGCCTGGCGTGTGCTTCACCGTACGGGGGCAACAGGGCTTGCCGTCCTATTCTCCGGCAGCAATGCCATCATCATCACCTTCGGGATCGTCGGTGCCTGCCGGCCGTCGCCTTGCGGCCTCGTTAGGTCCATGCGGGCGTGGCTCAGGCTGTGGGCTTTCCGTCGCAGAGGCTGCCCCAGGATGACATTGCCCACCACACAATGCGACGATCGGCAACCCTTGCACCACCAGTGCTGGACCGGCATGAGCAGGAGCTGGTGTGAAGTCCACGACAAGGCCTCCCGCCCTTATTCGGTTTCGGACCGAATGCAACGAGACTGAAACAGGGTTCCGGAGACTGGGAGGGAGACTCTCTCGGGCCGCCGAATGTAAGATCGGTGCCCAACTGCCAAGGGATGCAAGTGCCATGGAATCGTCACGCGCCGCCTATCTGGAATCCAACCAAACCCTTTTCCTTGAGGAACTGTGCGAGTTCGTGTCCATCCCCAGCGTGTCCGCGCTGCCGGAGCATGCCGGGGACGTGGATGCCGCGGCCGACTGGCTGGCTGCAAGGGTGGAAGACGCCGGTTTCGAAAACGTGGCGCAACTACCCACCGGCGGTACGCCGGTGGTGTACGGCGACTGGCTGCACGCGCCCGGCCGGCCGACCATCCTTCTGTATGGGCACTACGATGTCCAGCCGGCCGATCCGGTCGAGTCCTGGGATTCCCCGCCGTTTGCCCCGGAAGTAAGGGACGGCCGTCTCTACGGACGCGGCGCATCCGACAACAAGGGCAACCTGCTGGCCGCCCTGATCAGCCTGGAGGCCGTATTGCAGGCCGACGGATCCCTGCCGGTCAACGTCAAGCTGTTCCTGGAGGGTGAGGAGGAGATCGGCAGTCCCTTTTCGCTGGGTCTGCTGGCCACGGAGAAGGAACGACTGGCCGCGGACATCTGCGTCAATGCGGACGGGATTCAGTACGGGGTGGGCAAACCCACAATCCTTGGCTCCTTCCGTGGCATGACCGGGATAGAAGTCACGGTGCAGGGGCCGTCATCCGATGTCCACTCGGGGATTTTCGGCGGTACCATCCACAATCCCCTGCACGCCATGGCCCGACTGGTGGCTTCGTTCCACGATGCCGATGGTCGGATTGCGGTAGAGGGCTTCTACGACGATGTGGTTCCCGTCGGCAAGGAGGACCGGGAACGCTTGGGAAAGGCACCGTTTGACGAACAGGAGTACATCGCCGGGCTGGATGTGGATGCTGTCTTCGGCGAGGCCGGATACACCACCAACGAACGGGCTTGGCGGCGGCCGACCCTGGAACTGAACGGCCTGTGGGGTGGATTCCAGGGCGAGGGGTCGAAGACCATCGTGCCGTCGGAGGCCCATGCCAAGGTGTCCTGCCGCCTCGTGGCCAACCAGGATCCGGGTCGGATTCAGGAGTTGTTGGAGGCGCATGTCGCAAAGCACGCGCCGCCCGGCGTGCGGGTTTCCGTCTCCCGCAAGCGCGGCCTGGCCAATCCCTATCTGTTGCCGCTGGACCATCCCGGCGTGGAAGCGATGGCCGACAGCTACCGCGAGATCTACGACCGGGAGCCCTTCTACATCGGCAGCGGCGGCACCATTCCCGTCACTGCGGCGATGCTGGAGGAACTGGGGATCTACTCCTTGGTGTTCGGCTTCTGCACGCGCGACGAACAAATCCATGCACCCAACGAGTTCTTCAGGTTGTCCAGCTTTGCGACGGCGCAGAAGGCCTTCGGAATCCTCATCCACAAACTGGCCGGGATTGAGTTCAAGAAGCCCTAACTGGTTTGCAGACGGTCACCGATTGGCAGCGCGGGTCTCGGCAAGGTGCCCTACGGATCTGTTCTGATCTTGCCATCAGGATGTTGCTTGACGTGAACGGACCGTTCGATAACCCTGATTAGTGCAACGAACCTTGATGGCGTCGGAATAGGTACTCGCAGTACCACCGTCGGTGTTGGGTGTGGGTGCGGTGGGCGGCCGCGTTGCGCGCCCGGCTATAGCCTACGATGGCGATGGCGCGGTCGGTCGAGGAGCCGGTGCGGGGCAGGATCGTGTCCACGAGCAGACAGGTCTGGGACACGATCAGGTCGGGCAGTTTTTTGGGAGCTGCAGCATCTCTCTCACCACGAAGAAGTGGGGCAGCATGACGAGCGTGGCGTGGCGGTGCCAGCCCTGCCAGCTGTGGCCCTCGTAGTCGCTCAGCCTGAAGAGCCGCTTGCCGTCCCGGAAGCACTGGCGGGCGACCAGCACAGGCCGGCCAGTTACACCAGCCGGTCCACGGTGTCGGCGTGGGGTCGGGGCACAGGTAGCACTTGAACTCGTCCGTGGCGGGATTGTGGCGCAGTAGCAGCCAGACATTGGGGTCGGGGAAGACTGCGGTGGGCCACCACGCGCAGAACGGCGCAGAATACGGTCTGGGGCTTCTTGGATCCCTTCCGCAGGAGGCAGGGACACCAGGCTTCGGTCGGCCACCAGTTGGCCACGATGCTGATCCTGCGACGGGGTCGAGAAGACCGGGCGTCGGAGGGATCCGCCCGTCTCCGGGTGCGCGGACCAGACATGGGTGTTGCGGGCTACCTTGGCTAGGTAGCCCAGCCCCAGGCCAGCCACGCCGTCGAGGAAGGCGGGGCTGCAAGCTGAGGCCCTCGTCGCAGGTCACCCGACGTACTTCAATCCATGTCGTCCTCCAACGCTTGTGGGTGCCGATCGGTCATACCTCTGTGCTCCAACCCAAAAACTCGGTCTCCGCAAACAGAGCTGCTTTCGCATACAGCTTTTGGTCTTCCCAGTCGTTGTGGAACTGCGTTGGCCCCTGGCAGCTCAGCGCGTCGGCTGGATATTCAGCAACACCAGGACGGCCCAAACCAATAGGCCAGCCCTCATCAAACACAAAAACCGCACTCTCAGTGGGGCGTTTCCTTCCGGCTCTCTCTCCATGAGATGCCCCTTATGGCAAACTCACACTGGCACACACAAAATCACGTCACACTTGGAGAGATTTGAGCACCTCTGGTCGTTATCAACGATTGCTGTAGTTCCCTGACATGCCATGCCGAGATGATCCATGACCACGTCTCATCCAACCGCGACACCAGATGCCCTGACCGCACAGGAAGCTCGCGTAGCTGACTTGGAACGGTGCCACCGACATTAGGACCTACAGCTGGCTGAAATGCAGGATGACCTCCGTGTGATGCGCGAGCACACGGAGCACAGGGAGACATGCGCCTGCCGCCGATGACGACCTCCTCATGAAGGTCACCTTCGTTCTGTCCATGTCCAACTGAACCAGCCTACAACCACCGTTTATCAACAGTTCTTAGCCGTGCAGCCTGATCGAGGAGAAGGTGAACCTTGTCTACCAGCAACATGAACGAAAACGCCAACAGCGATCACCTACGCGACATTGATGTTCGGTCGAATACCGGTATAGTCCGAGATCCGTACGACGAGATCAAAGCAATTCAGACTCTCTTGAAGGATGTCTACAAGGATGCCGGAGATGGACGGACATTGTTCCGCGAGCTTGTTCAGAACGCCGATGATGCCGGTGCGCGACGACTGAAGTTCGCAGTGCTGGAACGCGGCTGGTCCCATGCGGATAACGAGTTGCTTCTCGGTCCTGCGTTATTGGTGGCGAATGACGGGCAGTTTCCTGACAAGGATCGTGAGGCAATACACAAGGCTATTGGGGGATCAAAGGAGGACGATGTCACCAAGATCGGTACGTTCGGGATTGGGCTCAAGAGTGTTTTTCACATCTGCGAGGCGTTCCTCTATATCGGTGTAGCACAATCGGAGCGGCGAGCCGGCGTTCTGAACCCGTGGGCCGGCACCGGAGAGAGCGGATCTGGAGATCCCATTCATCCCGATTGGGACGTAATCGGAGAAAAAGACAGACAGCGGCTTTGGGTCGCCATGACGGACCTGCTTGGGGAGACGGACAACGGTCTACTACTGTGGATTCCGTTGCGGCGTGACGAGCAGCTGGACCGGGGAGCCGATGATCACCCATTCGGGCTGGGCACGAATCGCCCAAGATCTCAACAGCTATGCTCGTGGTTCGGCTGTTCAACTCCTGCAGCGCTCCTGTTGGCTCAATGCGATTATCTTCAGACCATCGACACGAAGCGTGCAGCGAGGCCTGAGGATCTGAGCAACTGCGTGATGCTGATGCGCGTTGTACGCCAGACCGCGAGATGGTTGGGAAGGTATGAGAATGAAGACTGTCAGTGTCCCGAGCGTTCTTTTGAAGGCACAATCACGTCACTTGAATCGAAGTGGTCCGTGGTCGGAGTCGAGGCTCTCGATAGCAGGAGGTTACCCGATCTCCGATCACATCTCGACTGGCCGAAAACTCTTGTCTGGCGGAACGGCCGGTATGCCACGGTGCCTCGGAAAGCTCTCGCTCACGCCGCAGTGACGGTACTCCGGCCCGACTGCGATACCGACCAATTGGGCAAATTAGGCACGCGTCTTCGCTGGGCCGTGTTCCTGCCGCTGGATGACGATCCCGCGTCCAGTTCCAGTACTATCGTCGAGAGCGACGGTCCATCGCCTGCGTGGGAGATCATCCTGCACGGCTACTTCTGGCCATCCCAGGATCGCAAGTCCATTCCCGGGGTCACCGATGAAAACGGCGATGCCACACGTGATGGCGACATGCGCGATCGTTGGAACCGCGCGTTATGTGATGAACTGTTGCTTCCTCTGCTGCCAAGCGCACTCGCCAAAGCAGTTGACGGTGTCGACGAGCATGTGGCCCAAAGGTTGTTGGAACAGGTCGTCCGCTCGGACATGGTTAAGAATCGCATGCCGTATGTCACCCGACGGCATTGGCTCTTGCCAGTCGTTGCGCCGAACAGGGTGCACTGGAGGACCATGGATGCTGATACGTGCCAAGTTCTTTCCATCCCGAAGTGGAATCAGGCATCGGAAGCCGTTCGCAACCACTTTTTGGCATCTTGCCGGGAACACATTGGCGATGCAGTGTTCATCGATAACGATGCGCCTCGATTCGCGGACAAACTCGGCACCTGGAGCATCGACCACCTCGAATGCCTCCTGAATAGCATTCCGGTCGGTGTGTTCGCATCAAAACAATCTCTACAGTGGCTCGACGGAGTTCTCAGGCATGTGCTCGGTCCTGATGTATGTCCCGAAGACATTCGGGTAGCAACTTTCGTCCGGTGGCTTGTGGGACGGATTGCCGAAGGCGCCCTTGCGCCCACGATTCGTCGATCCACCTCGCAAGAATCCCGCTACGAATTGCGGGAGGCGTGGCGTAGGCTGTGCGCGGCTATTCCAAGGGCATGGCTTGTGGAAACACCAGTGGACACTCTACAGGCTGTCGTCGAGCTCACCAAGCATGATGAGATCATCGGTGAGGGTTTGTTCCTGCTGCCGGTTGGACGCCGTCAGGGCGATTCGCGACCGACGCTGGACCTTGACAAAGACCGGCTGGATTGTGCGCTGGCTACTTTGGGACAACGGCTGGAAGAGGGTGGCGAATCAGAGAGACTACGGCACTCCCGGCTTTTCCTCGCCGACATTCTGCTATCCGTACGTCCTGACTGTCCCATGGATGAGCGTCTACGCGGATTGCCGTTTCTCCAAGCGATCAGGTTGCCGGACGAGAAGGAGGAAGCTTGGTCCGTCGCCGATCTCTATCGCCAGCTCGAGAACCATCGGGTGTTCGCCCGTCCGGTTTCCGAGGATCCAGAATACGACAGCACAAACGGAATACAGCCAGAACGGGCTGCTCCAAAACAGGCTGTCATAGACCTCGCCATGGCACTTGGCGAGACGGTGTGGTTGGTAAATGGCGACGCGGTGGCGTCCGTCGCTGTCAATGTGCCGCCACCCGAGCCTGAGACCTTAGCTGATGCAGTGTTTCAAGCTGAGACGTTTGCCGAGGCCGCTTCTCGAATACCCCTTCTGCTTCGTCTCGCGTCAAACATTACAGACGACGCCAATGTTCGATTGGCGGCACGTGCGCTCCTCGCCGGGCGGGTTGTTGAAGGTGGTATCGAGCTGTTCCAGGTTCACGATGGATCCGAGGGCGCTCTGCTCATTCTGTTGCGCCTCCTTGGCCGGTCGTGGTGCGCATTGGACAAGCAGTTGGTGGGCCCACTTACTCAAGACTACTTTGATGCCCTTTCCGTCAGTCGGGCCGATCTCGAAACACTGCATCGCCTACTTAGTGAATGTCTGGATAGGCACGTGGACTGGAGTGGGCTAACCGAGGCGGAGACACTGCATCTACTCAAGCACTTGTACAGTGCAGAACCGGAGATACAACAGTGCTGGCGTCGGTTGCCTCTGCACCGGGGCATTGACGGAGCCCGCGGGGCATTCGACAACCGTGCATGGCGTTCGACGGGCAGGGCTGAATTGCCTCGGGAACTCCGCACAGGTGTATGCCTACTGGATCCGGATTCCGACATTGCCCATCTCTACAACGACGTTCATGAGTTGGACTCTGATGGTGTGCTTCAGTTGATGTTGGAAGCTTCGAGTCCGTGGTGTTTCGCCGAACAGATCTTGCAATATATACGCTCCAATGATGGTCGGGTGTCCCTGCCGCCCGACCCTGTGCGCCACCTGTTGAAAACCAGCTGTTGGTTGCCGACGCGCGATGGTGAGGGTCTGGCCCCTGAGGCAGTACTTATTGCTCCGGCAGAAGTGCTTGATGCCATCCACGATCTAGTCGTGTATGAGGCCTTCGGCGACATGCGGCTTCCCAATACCATCAATCCGCAGATTTGGCCGATGGCAGAGCCAGTGGTTCGAGAGATTCTGGGACGTAGAAGTCGCGGACACCAAGTAGAGCGGATGATCAATGCCTTGGTTTCCGATCGGGTGGCGCAAATAGATGGCGGTGCCTGGCTGGTCATGCCCGAGTCTAGGTTGGTCAACGCTTCATTGATCGATAAGGCACTGGAGACGACTCTCGCCGGAATCCATCCCGGGTGGCAGCTTGTGCATACCGTCAACCGCATTCTGCGATACGGGGACAGCCAATCCAAAGATGATTCCAAACTGCCGCTCTTGAAGTTGGCGAAATCTCTCTGTGCGCCTGTCCCTCCAAAATGTCAGATCAAAATGCTGACACTCCTTGCCGACGGGCGGCCCCCAAAGGACTCTCCCGGTGGGTACATGTTCGGGAGACTCTTGGGGTGTTTCGCGGAGACCAACGGCTTTTTCGAGCATGTACTCCCAAAGCTCGATCTGCCCACCCAAGATGGCAACTGGCACTCGAGTCAAGACATCGCGAGGACCGAAACCGGCGTCGCACGTCGACACCTGCTGGTTTCCGAACTCCGTCCCATTCTCGAATTGAATGGCAAGGACCGGTCATCCCAATCAATGCTTGTCGGATACGACTCGAATAAATCCAGAGGCGACAGGGACAGATTAAGACTGTACTTCAATCCTTGGCGTAATCAACTCCCGCCTAGAGCCGTGGGCGCGTTTCTCAGCTTGCTGGGGAGCGGCTCGCTGGGCGAAATCGCCAAGCTTGCCGAGGAATGGCTGGGGGAAGACGACAGCATTGAGGACATGCGTAGCAAGTTGATCGATCCGAACGGAGAGGACCCTTGTGCGAAGGTATCTGTCTGGATCAGGCCAAGCGTCGCTCGTGGCAACCGCATAAGAGCGGTAAACGTTATCGGAGAGTCGGTGGATATGGAAGCCGAACCCAACACCAGTACGTTGTTCGCCGTCGACCCCATCGACTCGAGGTTGGGGATAGCGCTCTCTGAACCGTTCTGGGAGATCCAGCTACGTAACATCGACCCGCAGAGTCACACCAGTTCCCAACTCCTACAGCTGCTCGGTGGCACCGTCGAGAGATGGGCAACCAAGTACCTCAAACTGGACCGCGAGCGAGTGAACGCTTGGTGGTCTGAATGGGGAGAGAGCTCCAAAGCGGACCTCGGTCCCGCGCTCGCATTAATCAAGGCACACTTGCCGCTCACGCTTCGACAACTTGATATCAGAGGTAGCGAAACGCTCCGGGACGGTCTCAGGGCAGCCGAACAGGCGCAATGGAAGCGTGCGCAAGCGCCCTCGAACCAAACGATCAGGATCGAAAGAGATTCCCTTGACCGCTTGGCGAACCTCATCCGCGAGCCCGAGCATAGGGATTTCCTTTGGGGGCGGGTCAACAAACTGATGCATCGTTACGGCTACCGAAACGATAGCGTACTGTTGGAACTCGCACAGAATGCCGACGACGCGCTTGCACAGGCAGCCGAGATCAAGGGCGGACTGATGCCGCACCGCACCCGTCATTTCCGCGTTAGCGTGCACGAGAATGGTGGTGAGCCCACACTGGACGTTATGCACTGGGGACGGCCAATCAACGACACCGGTGACGAGGCCTTCCCAACGGGCCGGGATCATCAGTGGGATAAGGACCTCTACTTCATGATGCTCATGAATCTGAGTGGCAAGCCCGGTGAGACGCCTAGAGACGCCTCAGTGTCCGCGACCACTGGTCGCTTTGGTCTTGGCTTCAAGTCCGTTCACCTTCTCTCCTCGTCTCCGTTCGTGGTCAGCGGATTCATCGCCTTCTCCATTGCCGGCGGTTTGCTGCCCCAGGAACAGCCTGTCCCGGACGATGCCGATGAATGGAAGATTGAAGACCATCGGGGAACTCGTATTCGGTTGCCCCTGCGGCGAGATGTGGAAGCAGAGGAACTGATCCAGCAGCTGTTTGGCCGCTTTTCCTACGCTCACGCCCTGTTACCAGTATTCGCACGGCAGGTTCGGAAAGTCACTGTCGCCGGTGGACCGTCTCCAGGGGTCCATGTCTTCGACGGCAAGCCCATGGGTAGCGCGTCCGCGTGGTCGGTCGGCGACGAGACCAAGTTGCCCAATCATGATGGTTCTTGGAGAATTCTTCGTTTCCGGCCCGCAGACTCGGGATTAGATGAAATGGGTACTGCGGCGCTGGCCCTCGGTCTCCGAGACGATGTTCCAACCGCCTTCAATCGGGATGTGCCGTTTCTCTGGAACGTCACGCCGACGAGCGAGGAATGGGCCTGCGGATACGTCGTCAACGGGCCCTTCAAATTGGACCCTGGCCGAACCCATGTGTCGCTGGATGACGATACGACCCTCCAGACCATCCGTGATCTTGGCGACGAGCTCGGAAAAGGCCTGATCGAGTTGCATGATGTCTTGACCGGCGCAGCGGAGGCAGAGCACTGCCCAATGCTTGGGAGTGACAGTCAGAGCTTCTTGTCATCTCTGTGGGAAGTTCTCGCCTCCGGCACGGACAATCCCGATTCACTACGCCGATCGTTTCTTCTCTGTCTGCATGGTAACGGGCGCGGCATATCCGCCTGGATGGCTGCCCGTTCGGTTGTGCCCACCAATCTTCCAGCCCCATTTCCACCACTGCTTCCCCCGCTAAATCCAGAGATGTCGTGGGAAGTCGCGACTGGTGGCTTGGACAACCCGGAGCTATGCTCCGCTCTCGCTGAAATCGACGATGAATACTTCCGGTCACTAATCGGCAACCGGCGTATCGTGTCCGACGAAACCAACCGACGCCTCGGTCAATTGTGCACTCCCGCGAGTGCGGACGGCAATCCCATCCGTCCAGCACCGGTTCGTCCGGCTAACCTATTGGCGGAACTAGCCAAACGTTGGGATTACCGTTTGACGCCGACACGGCTGCAGGCGTTGCGCCCCCTGTCTCAGGACCAGGTTCGGAACTTGGTTTCCAACGATCCTCATGGCGCAACTTGGCGCGACGGATTTCGAGCACGATCAACCGCCGGGAGTTTTCAACTTCTACGAAGACTGTTGTTGAAACAAGCCTCCGCAATGTGGAATGAAGCGGACGGAGACCTTCGCGACGAATTTCTGCGGTCTGCCTTCGCTCCTGACGACCAGATTCTTGACCCGGAGTACATCGGACATCCCGACGACTGGAGCGTGTTCCGGTGGCTTCGCGTGCAGCATCGCGTTGATGCCGATGAAATCGCGGGTTGGTACAGTGATGTCAGGGAGGAGCTTCGACCAGCTGCGCTCCGCTATCTGGTGGACGGAAGACTACAGAAGCGTGTTCTTGAGTGTCTCACCCCACTCGAAGCCCGCCCGTCGTGGCTTCGGGACTACGATAGCGTCCGCCAAATGCTCGAAGATATCTGCGAGGAACCTTGGCGTCAGAGACTTCTCAGTACTCTCTTTCCTGATCGGTTCGTGCCAGAACCGCTGCGACAGCCGGTGCAGATTCACTCTGACACATTCTTCAACCGGCTCTCGGAATGGTGGGACGATGCAGCCGTGCACGATGAAGTGATCGCTGCCTACGAAAGGCGGGTTTGGCCCGAGTGGCTGTGGCGAGACCACGACATTTCAGGCCGACTACAATCCGGATCGAAAGATCACTGGCTCGCGCTGCTGGTTCTTGGTGCGTGCCAAAGCCTTGGGCGTACCCAGGACCATCAGCACCGTGGATTTCTCGAGTGGGTCCACAGGCAAGGATGGTGGGATGTCTTCAAGGATCCCGATGATGTGGGTGCCTGGATGGAGATTCTCCGGGAATGGCAAGATGATGCGATGGATAAGCTGGAGTACCCACAGTGGATGTCACTGTTTCCAGCGATCTATCAACTTAGTCGATATCGAGATGTATATGTTCGTTTGCTCAAGTCGGCCGGACAACGCCCGGACAACTACGACATTGGTCGTTTGCTTGCACCGAGAGTCGACGAGACTCTTACGGGCGGGGGTATACACTTTGACGCACCGCGCTCGCCGCTTGATATGGGGCTCCACTGGGTGCTACGGGAACTCGTGCGTCTGAAAGTTGTTGAAGGAGTGCGTCGATACCGGGACTGCTGGGTACCATCTGAGCAAGTGCTTCATTTCCTGTGCAACTTCGGTTTTGACCGTCCGGATGACGGCAAGTCCAACCCACAGAAGGCGCACGCCATCTTTGACTTTCTGGTGGCCAAGTTAGACACAGCAACGCCAAATTTCCATCGTGCCTTCGACATACCAATTCGCCATGTGGCTTCGGACTCGGATTTGCGCCGTCAGTTTGGCTTGGTGCAGTGATGGCACCCTTCGATATGAACGCGGCAGTCCGGCACCGCCGCTTTGGTTCCGGCCAAGTCCTCCTGGATCAAGGCGAGAGCGTCGTTGTCCGTTTTGAGCACGGAATAGAGGAATGTTTGGCGGCCGACCTCGAACTCATCGACGGTTTGGCCGATCGGATGGCCGCCGGACGGCTCGATCCCGCGCTGCATGTCGTCACGCGCATCCTAGGTGAGTGCATTCGTTCAGTCAATGACGCCTGGGGCGTGTTTTCCCGATCCCGCGTCGACTTGCTGCCGCATCAGCTCTGGGTCTGCAAGCGCGTACTCGAATCGTGGCCCACGCGATGGCTCGTGGCTGACGATGTCGGGCTTGGCAAGACTATTGAAGCGGGCCTCATCCTCACGCCGCTGTTATCGTCGGGGCGCGTACGGCGACTGCTGATACTGGCACCGGCCAGTCTGGTCGAACAGTGGCAGGTACGAATGCGCGAAATGTTTGACATCCGGATCTCGATCTACCTTGCCGCTGCCGACACGGAAACCTCCGACTTCTGGAATACACAGGATCAGGTAATTGCCTCGGCTCATACGTTGCGGCTTGACAGAGACAATCGTTGGAAGCGCCTGTTCGACGCAAAACCCTGGGATCTCGTGCTCATCGACGAAGCCCATCACCTGAATGTGGACGAACAGGGCCACCGCGCGTTGTCGTATCAGCTTGTCGAAAGCCTGCAGGAACGTAGCAAGGTTCAGTCCATGGTGCTGTTCACTGGTACTCCCCATCGCGGCAAGGACAAGGGCTTCCTGTCCTTGCTAAAGTTGCTTCGGCCCGCAGACTTCGATCCCGAACAGCCTCTCGAAAAACAGTTCGAGAAACTCCGCACCGTGATGATTCGCAACAACAAACACTCCGTCACGAACATGTCGGGCGAGCCGCTGTTCACTCCGGTGCGATCAAGGCAGGAGACATACTCCTATTCACCGCAAGAGACGCATTTCTACGAGCAGCTCACACAGTTCATCGTGACGGGGAAAGCCTATGCTGCCAGTCTCCGCTTCCAGAATCGACGCATGGTGATCCTGATCCTGATCACGATGCAGAAGCTCGCGTCGAGTTCCGTGGCGGCAGTACGGCGGGCTCTTGCTCGAAGGCTCACCCGGCTCCGTGACGCGGAGGCCAAGTGGGAGGAGTCGCTCGAGAATCTGGCGTACCTGCAGGAGTTGCGGGATGAGGACGATCCAGCAAACCTGGACGCGATCAGCCATCTGGAGGAACGGGTGGCTGAAAGCTTAAGCAGAGTCAACCTCAACCCGAATGAGATCTCGGCCCTCGAGGAATTGCTTGCAGCGGCCAATGAAGTTACCAACGAGACGAAAATCGCGCGCATCCTGGCTGTAGCCGACGAATCCTTCGCCAACAGATCCGTGCTGTTTTTTACTGAGTACAAGGCAACCCAGGCGCTACTCATGGGTGCGCTACATGAGCACTACGGTGATGGGTGTGTGACGTTCATCAACGGTGACGGCTTTATTGAGGATGTGCGAGATTCATGTGGCAACAAATCCAACCTGACAGAAGATCGACGCCTTGCGGCGGCGCGTTTCAACCGGGGAGAAGTTCGCTTTCTCGTTTCTACGGAGGCAGCTGGTGAGGGCATTGACCTTCAGGAACACTGCAGTGCCTTGGTTCATGTGGATCTGCCGTGGAACCCGATGCGCTTGCACCAGCGCGTTGGGCGCTTGAGCCGCTACGGCCAAGTTGATCCAGTCGATGTGGTAACGGTACGGAACCCAGACACCGTGGAAAGTCATATCTGGGATCTTCTGGACGAGAAGCTGGCGCGAATCAATCTGGCATTCCAAGGCGCGATGGATGATCCCGAGGATATTCGCCAACTTGTAATCGGGATGGCATCTCCAGGCATGTTCACCAAGGTATTCGCCAACGCTGATCCCACCTCTAGTCGCCAAACGCTCAGGGATTGGTTTGATGCTGAAACCGCGACTTTCGGAGGAGAGGACGCGGTGCATACCGTACGAGATCTTGTCGGCCATGTCGCTCGCTTTGACTTCGGAGCTGTGGCGGATCAGATCCCACGTGTTGATCTGCCAGAGCTGGTGCCGTTTTTCAAAGCGATCCTCGCTGTTCGAGGTCGTCGGCCTGATCAGGCGGATAACCTTCGTTTGAGTTTCCGCCCACCGGAGGAATGGAGAGACGACTTCTTGATCGCCGCGATCGACCGCTTCGACCTTCTCTTCGCGCGGGAACCGCAACCAAGGGAAGGGGAGAATGTCGCAGGGGTCGGGCTGCAGGTTGTCAACCGTGCGGTTCAAGATGCCGTTGCATTGTCCGCAGCGTTCGCTACGATCCGGGGTTTGGATGCTCCCATCTTCGTGTTTAAGGTGCGCGATCGAATCACCGGCACCGATGCCACCATTCGCACCGTCGTCGTTGCCGCCCAATCGGATGCAGACGGCAACTGGAGCCTGATCCGTGATTGGGAATTGGTGAAGCGTCTTAACCTTCTTGCTGACAAACCCCGCAGCGATGTCTTCAGAGATGCCGACCCGGTGCTCGACGTTTCGGATCTCGTTGAGAGAGCTCTTGAGTATGTGGTATCGCAGATCGATGTACTCGATCTCCCGTTCGCATTGCCTATCGTCGAACGCTTGGCTTGTCTCGTACCTGGCCGAGTGGAGGCTCATTCGCCGAGCGCGTGATGACCGTCGTTTGACCTCCAGAAGCCCAGTTCGCTTCCTTGAGACCTACACGGCGCGACTGACGAGATGGACCTCCTCGACAAGCCGTTCGAAGAGTGTTGCGCGGCACGCGATGATGGGCGAATGCTCCGTCTCATCAAATGCTGAAGATACCGGTGGTAGAAGAGTGCGGCGGCGGATTGCCGGTATGGGACAATCGTCCATGCTGACAAAAGGTAGGAACCATGTCTGAGATGTCGCGTGATAACCATTCGTTGGCCGGTCCGGAGTCCGAGTTTGCTCGGAACGAAGGCGGCTGCGCGCGGTTGTTCATGATTCTGGTGGCGGTCTCCTCGCCACTGTTGGGCATCTGTATCAGTGTCGTCTACAGGACCATTGGATACAGGACGATGGCCAACAGACTGCTGTGGGTCAGCGTTGTCATGTTGTTGGTGTGGGGGATTGCGGTTGTTGTTGGTGTGATGTTGTTTGGAGCCGCAGACATGATATTGTCGGAAGGATTGTTTATGGAGTAAGTCGGCGAAAACCATTTAGAGTTGAATCTTGCATTTTCGGAAACTTAATCCGAGAGCGGAGGAAATGGAGCCGGTGAAGGCGCGCCGGTCCCATGTTCAGGTCCATGCCTGACGGGGCCACTGATCGTGCGCGCTCTGGATCGGTCTTTGCACCCAGGACTAAGATTAAGTTAGGAGGTGTCCG
>JAPPAJ010000353.1 GCA_026705565.1 Caldilineaceae bacterium
TGTTCCCCAGATTGACCCCGTCCCGAAGAAGGCGATCGACCAAGGCCTGCATGGATGATGTGCTCCTTAGCTTGTACCGGGAAAGCGAACCGTCCCCAACTATAAACTCACCTCCCCGATTTGGGCACCAAAACGCACACGCCGCGGCCGGTACAGGACACCAACATCCAGAGCGTAGCTGGCTACCTGGACGAAATCCTCCATCTCCTCCTCCCCGGTCAGGACGGCATCGCCGCAGCGCAGCCAGGCGTGGGCTTCAATCTCCGTGTCCCCGCTCCTGGTCACGCCCAAGTAGAGGGTGCTGCCAAGACCGCGCCGTCGGCACATGCGCTGCGCAGCCAGGGCCTGGGGCAGACAGGCACTCTGCCAAGGAGTGTGGTCGGCCATACGCCGGACGGCGAATCCAATTTCCGATGCCAGATGCCGTTGCGCGGCGTTGCACCCGCGCAACGTCTCCGCCATGTACCAGCCGTGCAACCAGGCGAACCGGCGGAAACCGACCGTCAGAATTAGGAGACGATACCAGCCCAGCCACCAAAAGGCCTGCCAGGCCAGCGTGCGCCGCAGGGGGTCCCACCGCCTCAGGGTGTGCAGGCGGAGGCGCCAGGTCTCAATCGATGATCCGGATGAGCCCTTCATCCTGGAGTTCGGTCAGGAAGGCGATCACGTCCCGCTGACACTCGTCGATGTCCACATCGTCGAACTCGGCGGTCAACTCCTCGCACAGCTGCTCGACCACGATCGGCTGCGCGATGCGCTCCCAGATGGCGCGCGCCGGTCCCTTCAGCGCGAAGTAGCTGTTCCGCTCCTGGCTGAACATCATCAAATCCTCGTCGACCGGACTGGTCGCAATGGGATTCGGGGACTGTTGTACCCGCGTGGCCAGGTGAATCTCCGTTTTCGTCGCCATGGCACTCAGGAAGCAAGAAGCTCGTGTTCGATGAAATCGGCCAGGGCCGGCAACTGCCAGCCCGTGTCCGGGCGTTGGACGGCAAAGACATCGGTGGCATTGCCCACGGCGGCCACCTGTCCAAAGTGCTGGCCGCGCCGGCCAAGGCCGTCCAGGAACGACTGGTTGAAAGTGTACTTTACAAGCGCCTTCAGTTTCGCCACGGAATCCAGCTTGCGCATGCGCACACGGTCCACGGCGGACGGCTCCAGCAACACGGCGGCCTTCAGGGGCAGTCGCCGGCGGTGGAACCGATCATGGCTGAGAACGCTCAGTTTGGCCTCGCCGGGACGGACCCGGGCCACGCCGGCCTGCGGCTGGTCCAGATGTTCCGCGGCATCCAGGGCCAACTTCAACTGCGGGAAACCCGGCACCACTTCGGGTCGGCCGCTGTCCAGCACGATGGGCGCAATGTCGTCGGCCTGGAGGGGATGGCCTCTGCGTACCAGTTCCGCGGCCAGGGTCGACTTGCCGGCGCCGGAGGGCCCCATGAACAGGACGGCTCCGTCGTGCGCCGCAACCGCACTGGCATGCATGGGCAGGATGCCCCTCTGCAGCAGCAGGGCCGTCATGACGATGGACAGGAACGTGTAGCGGACCTCGTCGTCGTGCACCCAGGGAACGCGCTGCAGGACGATGCGGCAACCGTCGCTGACCAGTGCCCGCGTGACACCGGTCTTGTTGTACAGGAATGCCCCGTCAACAAACTGGATCTGGTTCCACGAGCCGTTGAACACCGGTTGGGTGATGGACGGCACCGGTCCGTAGACCACCTCCACATCCGGTTCCAACGGGGGGATCGCAAACAGCTCGGGACAGGGGAAGGGGGTGGCGAACACCAGCCCGAACGCCTCGTGGAAATGCCGCCCCCGGTCGAGCAGCGTGGGCAGGTGCCTGCCCCTGTCGGGATCGAACAGCGCCAGGCCGTCGGGCCTGGCGGCGTTGGTGTTCAGGACTCGGCCGGCGCGGACGGCGCCTCTTCGGTGTCGGCCGCGGCCGCCTGCGCGTCGGCGACGGGCAGGACCCTGACATCGGCAGGATTGGGAATCGTGGGATCCCGTTCCCGGGCGGTCGGCTGCTGTTCGGCGATCGCGCCGTCGCTGAGATACAGAATTTCGTCGACGTATTCATCGGACAGGCCGTCGTGCGTAACCATGAGCACCGTCACCTGCTGCTCGCGCACAATCTTCTGGAACAGGCCCAGGATTTCGCGGGCCGTCTGCGTATCGAGTTCCCCGGTGGGCTCGTCCGCCAGAATCAACCGGGGGGAGTTGGCCAGGGAGCGGGCGATCGCCACGCGCTGCTGCTGTCCGCCGGACAGTTCGAAGGGTCGATGGTGCATCCAGCGCGTCAGTCCCACGAGTTCGAGGCACTCCACCGCCTTGGCCCGGCGCTGCCGGCCCTTGGCCCCGGACATCCGCAGCATCAGCTCCACGTTTTCGTAGGCGGAGAGCGACGGCATGAGACCGAAGGACTGGAAGACGAAACCGACCGTCATGCGCCGCCACATGGTGAGCTTGCGTTCGGTCCACTGGTCGATCGGTTCGCCGAAAATCCGGACCACGCCGGAGGTGGGCGTGTCCAGGCCGCCGATGCAGTTGAGCAGGGTGGTCTTGCCGCTGCCGGAACGGCCCTTGAGGGACATGTAGCGTCCCTCCGGCACCACCAGGTTGACGCCGCGCAGGGCCGGAATGTCCTGTCCCCCCATGCGGTAGGTACGGGTCAGCTCCTCCGTCAGGATGGCGGGGGCGGTGCCCTCCATGCCATGGTCGCCGTTCATGCTCGTCATTCCTGTCCTGTGTCGGCTGTGCCCGCCCCGGTCTCGGCTTGTCGCCGGCGTCGCCCGAACATGCGGCCGAAGAAACCGCGGCGCCGGGTACCCATCGTGGCTTCCTCCAGGAACCGTCGCTCGTCCTCCAGATGTGCCTCCAGTTCCGGGGCGTCGATGTGCTCTTCGGCCGGCCGGATGAGGATGCCCTCGTCGGAGATGTCGATGGTGGCCCGGCCCTTGATCGAGAAGTGCTCCAGCACTTCCTTGGGAATCGTCAGGCGGCCGGCGGAGTCCAGAATGACCAGTTCGTCGAAGGCCATGCCCGGTTCGCTTTCCTCGTCGGTCTCCCCGTCAAACACCATCTGACGCCGCGTCTCGCTGGCCAGCATGCCGTCGCGGATGGCCACCACCCGGTTGACCTGACGCGCGATTTCCGGATCATGGCTCACGATCATGGTCGTGAGATTGAATTCCTGGTTGAGGTGGGCGATCGTGTCGTAGATCATCTGCGCCGTGGCCGAATCCACCTCGCCCGTCGGCTCGTCGGCCAGGAGCAGCACCGGATCGTTGGCCAGGGCCACCGCAATCGCCACGCGCTGCTGTTCGCCGCCCGACAGTTCCCGCAGCGAATGCCGCATGCGATCCCCGAGGCCGACGGACTCCAGCAGGTACTCGGATCGCTCCCGCTTCACGCGCCCGCCGATGCCGGCCAGCGTCATGGGCAGCTTCACGTTCTCGATGGCGTTGAGGTAGGGCACCAGATTGCGGGCGCTCTGCTGCCAGACGAACCCGACCTGTTCCCGGCGGTACCGGTTGAGGCCGCGGTCGGAGAGCTTCAGCAGGTCGGTGTCGGCCACCTTGACCTGGCCGGCCGTGGGACGGTCCAGGCCGCCCAGAATGCTCATGAGGGTGGACTTGCCGGAGCCCGACACGCCCACGATGCCCATCAGTTCGCCCTCGCCAACCGTCAGGTTGAGGCCCTGCAGGGCCACCACCTCCAGATCGGCCATCTTGTAGATCTTGACCAGGCCGTCGCAGACGATGTAGTTGTGGATATTGCCGGACATGGTCGGTTCCGTCAGACGGTTTCACCCAGTTTGATGGCCTGGAAAATCCGCATGCGCAGCAGCGAAACCACCAGGGCCATGAGCGCCGAGACGAAGAGGAGTCCGAACAGGGCGTAGACGCGCGTGATGGCATCCCAGGCGATGTCCACCTGATAGGGCGGCGTCACGTCCTCCGGGCTGGTGCCCACCTGCAGGTAGGGGATGAAGGCGTCGCTCATGAAGTAGCCCAGCAGGGTTCCAATGCCGATGCCGACACCAATCAGGAACGCCAGTTCCCAGGCCAGAAACAGACTCATCTGCCGGCGCGACAATCCGACCGCGCGCAGGGTGCCCAGTTCGATGAAGCGGCGGCGGAAGGAAAACAGCGTATACAGCAGGAACCCCAGAATGGTCAGGATGGCGGATGCCACGAAGCCGACCGACAGGACGCCGAACAGCCCCTGGCGCTGCGGCTGTGCCTGTTCGGATGCGATGCTCTGCCGCGCCGAGTAGTAGTTGAGGACATTGATGTCGAACTTGTACAGGTCGCGCTGCATGGTTTCGAAGTCGGTGTTGGGCAGCGTCTCAACCAGCACATCGTACGGAAACTGGCCGCCCATGACCTCGAACAGGTAGTCCAGGTTCCCGACGATCAGGGCACCGTCGTCCGGGTACCAGCCCGGGAAGTAGTCAAACTCGCCCAGGACCGTCATGTCCGCCTCGCCCCGCATCCCGTAGCGGATAAAGCGCATGCGCACCGTGTCCCCGACCCGAATTGTGTTGCGCCGCATGAACGGTCCGTGCATGAGCACGCCGGCCGAATCAAGCGCCAGCGAGTTCATCAGCGAGCCCAGGTTGGCGGATGCGAAGTCGTTGCGCCAGAAGGCCACGGTCGGAAAATCCAGGCGGTCCAGGCCGCGGTACTGCACGGGTCGCCAGTCCCCCTGCAGCTGAATGGCCGCCTCGAACTCGGCCAGGCGCGTCGCCTTGGTGATGTTGTCGTGCCGGAGGTGCTCCGACACCGGCACAAAGGTCCAGCTCTGCTGGGCGTTCGGATCGGCCAGGGCCGCGTCCACACCGCCCCCGCCCGGCGTCCCGCCGCCGGTGTCGGGGAAGTAGCCCAGTTCCACCAGGCGGGAGTTGGCGCCCACCTCGTAGTGGATCTGATCCCACAGGTGGTTGTCCAGGGTTTGGGCCAGCGAGGTTGTGAACGTGGACAGGGACAGGGTCAGGACCAGCAGCACCATGGGTGCCGTGTAGAGGCCGCGGTTGCGCGACAGATGCCGTGTCGCCAGCAGGATGCCGACCCCGCGCGTGCGGGACACGACCCAGGCCACCACGGCCATGAAATAGGGCAGGAAGCGCAGGGCCACCAGGGTCAGGGCAAAGAGCCCCAGGGCCGGCACCAGGAACAACAGCGGATTGTCGAAGAGCGTGGCGCCGGTCAAGGGACCAGGCCCGGCGATGTTGCCCTGCTGCTGCAGCAGATAGATGCCGTAGGCCGCGGGCACCAACAGGAAAACGTCCATGTAGGCGCGCTGCCACCAGGGCGGCCGCAACGTGCGCGCCTGTTCCTGCTTGTAGGTCACGATGGTGAAGCGGGAAGCTCCGATGGTCGGCAGCAACTGGGCCACAACCGTCACGGCCACGGCGAACCCGCCGATGCGCCAGGTGTTGGCGTTGAACACGAGCCGCAGGTCGGCATCGGTTGCAAAGTTGAGGAACGTCTGAGTCGAGCCGATGACCTGGGCCACAAAGGGAGCGCCGTAGTAGGCCGCCGCCAGCGCGATGCCGGCCAGCAGCACCGATTCGATGAAGGAGATGCCGACCACCTGCATGGAGGTGGCGCCGCGGCTGCGCAGAACCGCCACCTCGTTGCGCTGGCGCGCCACGGACAGGCCGACTACGAGGCCGATGAAGGCCAACAGCAGCCCCATGATGGGAACGCTGAAGGCATAGAGCAGGACCGTCAGCTGGCCCGACTGCAGCTGGTAGCGGTCGAGGGCATCGCTGGGAGAAACCCCCAGGCGGGTATTGGACAGCAGGGCGGCCGTCTCCTGCTCCACTTCCGTGGTGTTGGCGATGAGCTGGGACACGGTGGACGCCGTGACGTCCGTGCCGTCCATGATCAGGTACCAGAGGCCCAGGTACACGTCGTTGGCGTAGGTCGGCGCCACCCGGCTGACGTAGGTCTGCTCCGGGATAATCAGGACCGTCTCGAAAGTATTCGGGTTGTAGAACCAGAACTCGCTGGTCGGGTCCCGCGGTTCCCAGACCCCCGTCACCACCACCGGCACCTGGATGGTGCGCGTGCCCTCGTCGGTGCGGGCGCGGCGGAAGGTCATGAAGTTCTCGCCGCTCTGAATCCCGATTTCGTCGGCCATGGCCGCGGAAATCAGGATCTCGATCGGAACGGTCGGATCGCCGGAGGTGGTCGGATCCGGGAACCGGCCCTCCACGATGTCGATGTTGTTTTCGAAGTCCGTGACGAATCCGAAGCTGACCCACTCGAGCGGATCCGTGATATCCGAGTAGATGATGTTGTCGGCAGGGAAGAGGCGCACGTTGTCCGTCTTGAAGTGCCGTACCGTGCGCACATGGGGCAGGCCCAGTTTGCCGGCGGCCGGGCCGGACAGGTAGGTGTCGACCGGCTCCATGGCTTCCCACTCCTGGGCCCCGTAGGTGGAGCCCACGTAGCGGAACATGTAGGAGAAGGGCGGCCGCCGGATACTGCCGGTGCCTGCCGGCCCTTCCAGTTCGTCCTTGAGCAGCTTGTAGTAGACGGCATCCGCGTAGAGCGGAATGCTCATGATCAGGGAAATCGACACCACCAGGCCCACCAAAATCGCGACCGTCAGCCCGCGCTGGGCAAACAGCCGCTTCAGTGCGACCGCGAAAATGGATGTGTATCGATTGAAGAGCTTCACGGCGAGCGCGCCCCGACCGTCCCGCAGCCGGCGGCTAGGGACCGATGACCACGTCGTTGAGCTCAAGGCCCTCTACGATTTCAACCCTGTCGATGGTTTGGATGCCCACCTTGACATCCACGCGCTGGTCGCGGCCGTCCACACTCTTGACCACGAACCGGCGGCCGTCGAAGACGCGGATGGCCTGCGGCGGCAGCCACAGGACGTTTTCCTTGCGCTCCAGTTCGGCCGAAACCCGCACCAGATCCCCCAGCCGCATGCCGACGTCGGCCGCGGGCACGTTCAGCGAAATCCGGGTGGACTTGTCCAGTTCCTCGACCGTGGCACCGGAGCCACCGCTGCCATAGGGATAGGGGAGCTTGCGAATGCTGCCCGTGACCGGGTCGCCGGGGCGGCCCAGCAACAGGACATTGACCGGCATTTCCTCGGCCAGGTCGGCCAGCTGGTTGCTGATCAGGTCGGAGGACACCTCAAGGTCGTCCGGATCGGCCAGCACCACCACCGGCCGGAATTCCTCCACCCCGCGGCCCACCGACAGCGACAGGGACAGGATCATGCCATTGAAGGGGGCGATGATCTGTGAATCGGCCACGCGCTTGTCGATCCGCTCAAGGGCCAACTCGGCCTGGGCCACGTTGTTGACCAGGATGGGGTCCACGGCTGTGCTGATGTTGGCCAGTTCGAGCTGGGCCCGTTCGACGTTCTTGCGCTGGATGGCAATCTCGACCGAGCCTTCGGGGGCGGTGCGGATGGTCTCGATCAGGGCGAGTTCCGCGATGTCCAGGTTGATCTGGGCCATCGAGACCGCGAACTCCACCTCCTTCTTCACCGCATCGAGGCCGGCCTGGGCGCGCGCCAGGTCAAGCCGACGCGCCTCCCGTTCGGCTTCCAGGCCCTCGATCTCGAGTTCGGCAATCACATTGCCGGCCTGGACCAGGTCGTTGCGCGCGAAGTAGACGGCCTTGAGACGGCCGGAGGTCCGGAAGAACAATCCTTCCTCGCGCACCGGCGCAATGCGGCCGTTGAATACCAGGTCCTTGACAATCTCCCCCTCCATCACCGTATAGGTCGGCTTGAGGGGCACAATCCGCGTCGGAATCGGCGTCGGGGTGGCCTCGCTGGATGCCACCTCCGACGAACGGCCCTCCGGCAGCAGCGAGAACTCGCAACCGGCGAGTAGCAAGCCGACCAACAGGACTGGAATCAGGACGCGCACAGACGACCGCAATCGTCCCAAGGGTATTGAAGGCATGGATTGACGATCCCCTACTGGACCACGGACTTGGGTGTGGCAAGGATCTTCTTCACGTCGATCCCCTTCTTGCGATCCAGCATTTCATCGGCCAAGTGCTTGAGTTCGTTCTTCCAGATACTGTCTTCATAGACGGCCCGGTAGAGCTGATCGCGCTGTTCATCACTTTCGAACCGACGGATCCACACATATAGATCCTCTTCGTCCTCGCCGATGAAACTGCCGACAACCACCATGCCCTTGGAGATCTGGAACGGAATAATCTTCTCGTCCATAACCTTGGCCCACTGGTCCAGCATGCCAGGCTTGGTGCGATAGGTGCGTAGTTCAAAAAACATGCAGGCAATCCTCTCCGTAAGTGCACAGGCACCGGGCACAACATGTCACACTGCCGCGGCGGGGCAGGACACGGCAACCGGTGCCGGACCGGGGACGGGGCAATGTCAGTCGGCGCGATCGAACCAGCGGACAACGTCGCGCGTGGCGGACTCTCGCCCAAGTCTACACCGAAAACCTCGATTCCGCTCAACCGATGTCCCAAATCGGTGTCGGGCGAAGCGGTCTACAGCAGGGGCCGCGGGCGCTGAACAAGCTGGAACGGCGTGCCGTAGGGGTCGCGCAGGAAGAGCAGCCTGTCGCCGGCCGGGGAGGTTCGGCCCGCAACCACTTCCGCGCCCCCTGCCTCAAGCCGGGCCTGCTCCGCGTCCATGTCCTTGGTGGTGAAGGCAAAGTGGATGCTTTGGGGATCGATGTTTGCCCAGTCGGGAACCTCCGCCTCCGCCATGGCGTAAATCTCCATCATGGCACCGTCGTCGTCGGCCAGAAAGTGCATGAAAGGCGGTTCGTCGCTCTCCATGACGATGCGCATGCCCAGATGCTCGCTCCACCACTGGGCAACCGCCTTGGCATCCTTGACGTTGATGGCCGAATGTTCGAGTTTCATGTGGGAATCTCCTGCCGCCACAACCTGCGGCATTGAAAACAGAACGGACTCTGCTTGTCGGGATAACGGTTCATTGTAGGTTTGGCAGGGACCGCCGATCAAACCGATTGGCCAAGGATTCGCGGTTGGATGACCACCGGGAACTCCCGGCAGCGCCGACAAACCACTCTTGACGAGGCACGGCGCCCGCGGTCTTGTGCAGTCCCAAGCCAGCCGGATATGGCGTTGTCGGCGGTCTGCGGTTCCACACCGCCGGGACAGCTCAATACGGATTGCGGGCCCCGGCCGGGAACGCCCCTACAATGTTCCGCCGTCATGTCGGCGGTCCCGTGATGCACCGCGTCCAACAGCACCATTCCTTTGTCCCATGTTGTTCCGCAGGTCCGTGCCCACCATGCAAAAAGCCGTCGTGATCGGAGTGCTGGCATCGCTGCTTCTTGCCGCCTGTCAAGTGGGATCGCAGAACACGCCTGTCCCCGCCGCGAACCAGCCCCAGGCTCCGGTGCCCGTGCCCACCTTTACCGCGACTCCCCAGCCGACGGCCACCGCGGCGGCCGAGCCGGTACCAACCCGAGCGCCTGTCCATACCGCAACTCCAACCCCTGCGGCCACCGTGGAAGAAGACACGAACGGTCCGTCAACCAATCGGGTCTCCAACCTGCGGGAAGGCCCCGGTACCGGTTTCCCAAGGGCCGGATGGCTGGAAGCGGACACACCCGTGACGCCGGTGGCGCGCAATCAGGACGGTTCCTGGCTGGCACTCGCCGACGGCTCTTGGATTTGGGCGCCACTGGTGCGCAATGTTCCAAGGAACCTTCCGGTGGCCGACATCATTCCCGAACCGCCTGTTCAGCGTGTTGTGTCCGACCCCGTTGCGGATCCGGTCAGTTCCGCCGAGACCGTGGCCACCCCAAACGCATCCCCCCAGACGCCCACCGGCGGATCCCCGCTGTCGTCGGATCTGCCCTTCGCCTACGGCATCCAGGCCCACGTAATCGATGTGGGCACCCGGAAGCGCAGGCAAATCCTCGACGCGGTCCAGGACTTGGGCTTCACGTGGCTGAAGACCCAAATCCGCTGGGAGGACTTCGAACGCACCCCCGGCTACTACCAGTTCACGAGCAGTCGCACAGAGCTGGACGCGCTGGTGGCCGATGCCGGCCGCCGCAACATCAAGCTGCTGCTCAGCGTTACGGCCACCCCGCGCTGGGCCCGCGAACTCAACGACGACAAATTCGTGGCGGGATATCCCAAGGACCCGGCCGCCCTGGCCGGCTTCATCGGAGAACTAGCCCGGCGCTATTGTGGCAAGGTGGCGGCCATCGAAGTCTGGAACGAGCAGAACTACTATGTGGAAACCGGCGATCGGGACATGCACGGCAACGACTACCTGGCCGTGCTGATTCCGGCCTCGCAGGCGATCCGCCAACACTGTCCCGGCATGTACATCGTTTCGGGCGCCCTGACCCCTGCGGCCAGCATCACCGGCAAGTCGGTGGACGATTTCGTCTACCTGGAGCAGATGCTGGCGGGTGGACTGGCCAAATACGTGGACGCCGTCGGAGCCCATCCGCACGGGTTCAATGTTCCGCCCCACGCCACGTGGGAGGAAGCCTGTGCGGCCATCCAGGCGACAGGCAACGAGTTCTTCAACGGCCCCTGCGACAATCCGCACCACTCCTGGAGCTTCCGCTCCACCATGGAAGGGTACCGGGAACTGCTGGTGCGCTACGGAGCGGGCCACCTGCCCATCGTTCCTACCGAATTCGGCTGGCCTTCATTCCGGAACAACGCGGACAACATCCACGCGGCCTACCTGTACGCCAACGACAACAGCGAGGACGAGCAGGCGGAATGGACGGTGCAGGCCTTCCGGATGATGGAGGCATGGGGTTGGACCGGCCCCGCCTTCCTCTGGAACCTGAACTTCCGGGTGGTCGCTCCGACCACCGAAAGAGCCCTGTGGGGCATTGTGAACAATCAATGGGAACCGCTCCCGGTCTATAACGCCCTGCAACAACTGACCCGTTGAGGATCTGTCTTCCTATTTCCTTCCGTCGGCAGGCCGTCACCCGTCCGGCAGGCTACAATGCCCGCGGAACACACGTTGCACCGCCTTTCCCGCAAGCACACAGGAATCCAGCCATGGCCGAGATAGTACGAATGGGCGTCGTCGGCGCCGGCAGCATCGCCGTGCGCGGCATCATGCCCCATCTGGCGATGGAGGATGTCCATGACCGGGTGCGCATGACAGCGGTCTGCGATCCGGCGCCGGGCCGGGCCGCGGCAGCATCGGAGCGGTTCGACATTCCCAACCACTTCGAAACCTACGAGGAACTGCTGGCGTCCGGAACCGTGGACGCGGTCTCCATCGCGTCGCCCATCGGCCTGCACTTCGACCAGGGCATGCAGGCAGTCGAGGCGGGGGTGCACATGCACTTCAACAAGACCATGACCACAACCAAGGCCGAAGCCGACACGCTGATGGCGGCGGCCGAGGCCAAGGGAGTCAAAATCGTGGCCAGCCCCGGCGAGATGATTCGTCCGGTGCACCAGGAAATCAAGCGCATGATTGAGCGCGGGGACCTGGGCACGCTCACCTGGGCCATTTGCGGTTCGGCCTTCAGCACCTACCACGAACAGGAAAGGGTCCGCCACGGCGACGATCCCCTCTCGAACATCAATCCGGCCTGGTACTTCCGCAAGCCGGGCGGTGGGCCGCTCTACGATATGACGGTCTACGGCCTCCACGCCACGACCGGCATCCTGGGCCCCGTGAAGCGGGTAACCGCCATGTCCGGCGTGCGCATCCACGAGCGGGAGTTCAGGGGCGAAATGCTGCCGACCGACATGGACGACAGTACATTGATCGTGGTCGACTTCGGCGACAACCTCTTCGGCTTCGTCTACGGTGTGGCCGCGGGCGCGCCGCGGGCGGACGGCCGCATCACGCTGTTCGGCACCGGTGGCACGATCTCGGGCCCCATGTTCAACGGCGAGATGATCGACTACCCCGGCCGGGACGAGGACACCAAGCATGGCGGCTACGATCTCAACGCGTCGCTGCCCCATGTTGTGGGCCCGCACCAGGGACACGAGGAGGCCCATGTCTACGAGGACATCATGCAGCTCGTGGACCTGCTGCTGTACGACAAGCCCACCCTGTCCACGCCGGAGCACGCCCGGCACGTGATCGAGGTCTTTGACAAGGCCTACCGATCCGCCGAAACCGGCACCGTGCAGGAAGTCGTTTCGACCTTCTGAAGCCCCCGCCCGGCCGGACCGCGATCCGGCCGGACCACCCAAACGGAGCGGGTTTCCGGCCCGGTGGCGCGCCCCCATGCTGACACGTCTTGGCCTGACGCCCTATTCCTTCCGCGCCGCGGCCGCCTACTACCTTGCCTTCATCGGTCTGGGCGTGATCAGCGCATCGATCGGCCCTGCGCTGCCCTTCCTGAGTGCCCAGGTTCAGGTTACGGTGGCCGACATCAGCAGCCTGGTCGTCGCCAAGTCGGCCGGGTTCATGCTGGGCTCGTTCCTGGTGGGACGCCTGGCCGATCGGGTTCGGGCCCACGGCCTGTTGCAGCTTTGCCTGCTGGCCAGCGCCGCCTGCGCGCTGGCCATCCCCGCCATCCCCGACTTCGCGGCCCTGTTGGCGTGTCTGTTCCTGCTGGGCACCTTTGTGGGCGGAGTGGATGTGGGGGGCAACATCGTGATCGTCTGGGTGTTCCGGGAGAAGTTCGCCCCCTTTCTGACCGGTCTCCACTTCATCTGGGGTCTCGGCGCCCTGGTTTCGCCCCTGCTCATCGTTGCCTTTGTGGAACGCACCGGCGACCTGCGCCTGTCCTACACGATTATCGCGGGCATTCTGCTGGTCCTGTCGCTGCTGTTCATCCGCCTGCCCAGTCCCGCGCCCATTCGCAACCGCGAGGAGGCGCGGAATCCGATCCCGCCCCGGCCGATGTTCACCATGGTGGTCATGCTGTTCCTGGCGGGCACCATCGAACTGGTGGTGGCCATCTGGATTCTCACCTATGTCCTGGAACTGGGCCTGGCCGACAAAATCACCGGGGGCTACCTCAACTCCAGCTTTTTCCTGGGACTCCTCGGCGCGCGCCTCGTGAGCATCTTCCTGCTGCGGCGATTCTCCATCTCGCAGGTCCTGTACGGCAGCCTGATCATCATCGCCGCCGGTTGCCTGTTGCCTTTGGCCATGCCTTCCTCGCTGGTCGTCCTCTGGATTGGGGTTGTCCTGGCCGGCATCGGCGTTGCCCCCCTCTTCCCCGGCTGCCTGAACCTGGCGCCGACCTACCTGCCGCCGGAAGGGCGCGTCACCAGTTGGATGTATGCCGGCGCCTCCTTCGGCTTTCTGGTCATGCCGTGGATCACGGGTCAGTTGTTCGAGTCTGCGGGACCCCACATCATCTGGTACTTCGCCCTGGGCGGCGCCTTGCTCAAACTGGTGCTGCTGTACACCCTGGAACAGATGCCGCGCTATGTCCTGCCCGGCTTGAAGGCGGGCGCCCCCGCGTGATCGCCCCGGCGAGGGCTTGCCCACAACACCCCCCATGCTGACACGCCTGGGTTTGACTCCCTACGCCTTCCGGGCCACGTCCGCCTACTACCTGGCCTTCATCGGCCTGGGCGTGGTCACCGCCTCCGTCGGACCGGCGTTGCCCTTCCTGAGCGAGCAGGTTCAGGTCACGCTGGCCGAAGCCAGCAGCCTGGTAGTCGCCCAGTCGGCCGGGTTCATGCTGGGCTCCTTCCTGGCAGGGCCCCTGACCGACCGCGTCCGGGCCCACGGCCTGTTTCAGTTCTGCCTGGTGGTCAGTGCCGCCTGCACCCTGGCGATCCCCAACATGCCCGACTTTCCCCTCCTGCTAGCGTGCCTGTTCCTGATGGGGACGTTCGTGGGCGGGATCGACGTCGGGGGCAACATCGTGATTGTCTGGCTGTTCCGGGAGAAGTTCGCGCCCTTCCTGACCGGCCTCCACTTCATCTGGGGTCTCGGCGCCTTGGCAGCGCCCCTGATCATTGTCACCTTCGTGGAGCTTACGGGCGACCTGCGTCTGTCCTACACCATCATCGCGGGCATCCTGCTGGTCATGTTGCTCCTGTTCATCCGCCTGCCCAGTCCCGCCCCCATCCGCGATCGGAAGGAGACGCGCTATCACATCCCGCCCCGGCCGATGTTCATGCTGATCGCCATGATGTTTCTGGCAGCCAACAGCGAGATTGTCGTGGCCACCTGGCTGCTCACGTACGTGCTCCGGACGGATCTGGCCGACGCGCTCACCGGGGGCTATCTCAACTCCAGCCTCTTCTTGGGGATGCTGGGCGCGCGCCTCGCCAGCATATTCCTCCTGCGGCGGTTCACCATTGCGCAGATTCTCTACGGCGGCCTGTTCGCCCTGGCCGCCGGCTGCCTGTTGGCCCTGGCCATGCCGGCGTCGCTGGCAGTGCTCTGGATTGCAGCCATCCTGGTCGGTGTAGGGTTTGCACCCCTCATCCCCGGCTACCTTAGCCTGGCCCCAAACCATCTGCCGCCCGAAGGGCGCGTTACCAGCTGGATGTACGCAGGGGCCTCGTTGGGCTTTCTGGCCATGCCGTGGATCACCGGGCAGTTGTTCGAGTCGGTGGGTCCGCAGATCATTTGGCACTTCTCCCTTGGCGGGACCATACTCAGTCTGCTGCTGCTGTATGCATTGGGACAGATGCCGCGCTATGTCCTGAAGGCCGCCGCGTGACCGCCCCGGCGGCGGCTTCCTCACGGCAATCCCCATGCTGGCGCGCCTGGGCCTGACCCCCTACGCCTTCCGGGCCACGACGGCCTACTACTGGTCGTTCACCGCGCTCGGCCTGAGTCAGATCGCGCTGGGACCGGCCCTGCCCTTTCTGGCGGATCAAATGCAGGTCTCCCTGGCCCAGATCAGCCTGCTGGCCACGGCGCGGGCGGCCGGCTTCCTGGTCGGCTCGTTCCTGGCCGGACGCCTGGCCGACCGCGTCCGGCCCCACGGCATGCTGCAGGTCTGTGCCGCGGTGGCCGCCGCCGTGACCTTGGCGATTCCCCACGTTCCCCTCTTCTGGTGGCTGGTCGGCCTCCTGATCGTCGTGGGGTTGTTGGAGGGCCCGCTGGACATCGGGTTCAACGTCCTGATCGTCTGGCTGTTCCGAAACCGCGTCGCGCCGTACATGACCGGCCTCCACTTCGTATGGGGCGTCGGCGCGCTGCTCGCCCCGCTGGTGATTGTCTTCTTCCACGACCTGACCGGCGATCTCACCGCGTCCTACGCAGTCATCGCCCTGGCACTGCTGTCGATATCCCTTGCCTACTTCCGCCTGCCCAGTCCCGAGCCGGTACGCCAGCGGCATGAGGCACGCTATCCCCTGTCACCGTGGCCCATGTTCCTGTTGACCGCCATGCTGTTCATGGCCGCCGCCCTCCAGCTGTCGGTGTCCACCTGGCTGCTGGCCTACATCCTCGAACTCGACCTGGCCGACGAAGTCACGGGCGGGCTGATCAATTCCGAGTTCTTTCTCGGGATCATCGTGACCCGGCTCGCGAGCGTGCCCCTGCTGCGGCGCGTGTCCATCGCCCGACTGCTTGCCGTCAGCCTCCTGTTCGTGACCCTAGGCTGCCTGGCTGTCCTGGCCTTTCCGCAATCGCTACCGGTCCTGCATGCAGCCATGATCGTGATTGGAGCCGGGTTTGCCAACCTGTTCCCCGGTGCCCTCAACCTGGCGCCCAGGTACCTGCCGGCCGAGGGCCGGGTCACCAGCTACATGTACATGGGCTCCGGAATTGCTTTCTTCGTAACGCCGTGGATCACCGGCCAGATGTTCGACTACATCGGCCCGCACGTCATCTGGTTCTTCGCCCTAGGCGGCACAGCGGCGTTGATGATGCTGCTGGTCCTGCTGGTGCGCGTCCCGCGGTACCGGGGGCCGGGTGCCGCCGGGGCTTGAAAGTAGAATTGATTCCCGGCGCGGGACACCCAACCCATAATGCGCCTTCATATCCAAGTCCAGACCCTGAACCGGGAGGAACCACCCATGCAGAACGTTGCCATGCTGGGAACCGGCCTGATCGGCATGTTCTACACCCAATCCCTGAACGGCCAACGCAATCGGGACCGAGTCACCATCGTACAGTCCCGCTCGGAGGAAAGGGCCCGGCAGTCCGCCGAGGAGTGGGGCGTGCCGACCTGGACGACCGACATCGACGAGGCGCTGCGCCACCCCGGGGTTACGACAGTCGTGATCGGCCTGCCGAACTTCATGCACCTGGAGGCCGTGCAGAAGGCGGTTGCGGCTCCCAACATCAAGGCGATCCTTTGCACCAAGCCGCTGGCCCGCAACGGAGCCGAAGCGGCGGAGATTCTGAAGGTGGTCGAGGATGCCGGCGTCTTTCATGGATACCTGGAGGACCTGGTCTACGCCCCCAAGGCCCTGAAGGCGATCAAGTCCGTGCAGGACGGCGCCATCGGGGATGTCCTGGTGGCGCGTTCGCGGGAGACGCATCCCGGTCCCCACAGCGCCTGGTTCTTCGATGCCGAGAAGGCCGGCGGCGGCGCGGTCATCGATCTGGGGTGCCACTGCATCGAGATCATCCGCAGCTATGTGGGCAAGCACAACCGGCCGGTCGAGGTGATGTGCTGGCACGACACGATGGTGCACCCCATCCAGGCCGAGGACACGGCGCTGGTCTGGATCCGCTTCGAGAGCGGTGCGGTCGGCCAGTTCGAGGTCAGCTGGACCTTCCGGGGCGGCATGGACCTGCGCGACGAAATCTCCGGCACCGAGGGCACCATCTGGCTCAACCACTTCCTGCGCACCGGCTTCGAGATGTTCACCTCCGGCGAGGGCTCCGGCTACGTGGCGGAGAAGTCGGAGGTGGAGAGCGGCTGGCTCTTCCCGGTCGGCGACGAGATTGTGGAGCTGGGCTACACCGACATGTTCACGGACATGTTCAACAGCCTGGAGCAGGGCACCAGTCCGACCGAGGACTTCTACGACGGCTACGTGGTGAACTGCGTCATGGACGCCTGCTATCGGTCGGCCAAGGAACGCACATGGGTACCGGTGGAGGTCGACTGGCGGCATGGCAAGGCGGATCCGATTCGCCGCGAGATCACGGAGTACGACGGCAAGAACATCGTCAAGCAGGAGACCATGCCGGACGGCCGGGTCAAGATGATCCTGATGGAAAAGGACACGGGCCGGATCGTGGACATCACGGTCTGACCGCGCCGATGCCGGACAACGGGGCAGGACGGAATCGCTTGGCGGTTGGTTGACTGCGCCTGCCAATCGAGCAGGTCTTTCAAGATCGACGCCAGACTTGAGTTACCGAACCCACACACCGGAAATCCCAACTGGATTGATCAGCCGGCGGATCGTTTGTGGCACCAATTACAATGATCCCGCTTGCACGGGAGGCGGCCGATGGCCATCACCAAACCCTGGACAGCGCCGGTGGAACCGCTCACGGCCGAACCAGTTTCCCCGGTGGACCTGTCCAAACCGATCCCTTCCTGGAACACCCCGGAATACCCCGCCGAATGGCCCAGGAGCGACGACATGTCCGTGACCCCAAGACACGTCGTCATCCTGCGGTACCTGTACGGTGCCTTGACCGCCCTCCTGGGGCGGCCGCGCCGCCCCTTCGCCGTCAATCAGGAAATCGGGCTCCACTTCGTTGATGCCGACGGCCAAACACAGCGGTGCGACCCGGACCTGATCGTCATGCCCTTCCCCAACACCGGGGAAGGGTCCCTGCGACGCCAGGACATGCCCTGCCCGCCGGACTGCGTCATCGAGGTCGCGTCTCCATCCACCGCGGACAAGGACCTGGGCCGCAAGAAGGCCTGGTATGCCGGGATGGGGATCCGCGAGTACTGGATCCTGGATCCGGTCGACTCCGACGATCCCAGCCGCTTCGAGAACGGCCTGCTGCCGGACGGCCCAATGATGGGCTGGCGGCTGGAGCGGGGCCGCTACGAGCCGCTGGCAACGTCCCGGGACGCGGCCGCCCGCACATGGTCCGCCTACTCGCCGGTCCTGGACTGCGACATCTTCCTTTCGCAGGAACTGCACAGGGACGAAACCGACGGCGGCTACCGGATGCTGGATCCCGAGACGGGAGAGCCGCTGCCCAGCGAAAGCGAAAAGAACGAACTGCTGGCGAAGCAAGACGAGCTGCTGGCGGAGCAAGACGAACTGCTGGCGGAGAAGGACGAACTGTTGGCGAAGCAGATTGACCAACTCGACGACAGGAACGCCCAGTTGGCAGCGAAGGAGAGAGCACTCAAGGAAGCGGTCACAACCATGGCACAGTTGCGATACGGCGACCCCACGGCCGACCAACTGCGGTTGATGATGCAGCGGACCTCGACTCCCATGCCGAATATTGATGTCGTACAAGAATGGATTGCGAAACCATCATCCGAAGAATTCCTGGACTTGGCGCGCCAACACTTCGGATTGGCCGAACGGAGTTGACGGGTTGGCGCGCAACGATCATCCACGGCGGCAAAGCACCAACCCAATCCGTCCTTGCCAGCGTGGTTGGTTTCTGCGCTCTCGAGCGATCCGCGCCTATAATGCCGGGTCTTGGATCGGGACAGGCCCCCATCGTCTAGTCTGGCCTAGGACACCAGCCTTTCAAGCTGGCGACAGGGGTTCGAATCCCCTTGGGGGTACCAGTGGCGGCCGCCAAGCCTCACGGTTTGGCGGCTGTTTGCGTTAACCGGCCCAAGCCTGCAGTCGCGACCGGACCGCTGCCCCGGTCCGCATCGATTCCTCGATGAGCAGGGTCAGGTACTGGTCCTGCGCACCCTGCGCGAGGTCGTAGAAGCGGCCGCCTGCGCGTACGTTCGCACCCATACGCAGCAGACAATCCGCCGCGGCGATTTCGTCATCGGACAGCCGCGCCGGCACCGTCGGATTGCGATAAACCCACTCTTCGCCGACCTGAATCCCGTGGTGGTGATACCCCTCCAGGAAGCCCAAACGGCCGCCATCCACGCGCTCCAGGGGCAGGGACATCGGTGTTTGCGAATCCCTGAGCCATGCAATGCGATCCTGCACAATCTCACCGCGCGTGCCGCGGATCAGGACACGCGGTGCCCGCACCCAGGACCAGTATTGGTCCCAAGTGAAGTCGAAGAGACCGGACTGCCCCGAGTCGAACTCGAACAGGGCCAGGCTCTGGTGGGAGTCCTGAAATTGGTCGGCAGCGGGACGAGCCGATCGTCGGCGACTGGCCAACAGGCGGGACTCGATGCCGAAGGCGTGTATCGTCGCGTCCCGGAAGCCCACGCCAAGCATGCGCCGCATCAAGCTGACACCGTGGTAGCCATGCGCTGCCGATACCTGTGCCTGCGTGATGTCTCCCAGGCGGCCGTCGCGGGCCAACGCAATGCGGGCCGCATGCAGGGGCTGAAACTGGTACTGCTCCGCCACCTGGATGTGGGCACCGTTGCGCGTCAGGGCCGTGAGTCGTTCCAGTTCGGCCACGGTCTGGCCCGGCGGGGTTTCGGTCAGGACCGGCATGCCGGTTGATGCCACCGACGCGATCACCTCCGCAGCGGCGGGTTGGCTGACAGATACGAGCACGAACTCCAGTTCCTCCCGTTCCAGCAGTTCCGGCAGGGTGTTGACCACGGGCAGCTGCCACCGGTCGGCATAGGCCTTTCCC
>JAPPAJ010000077.1 GCA_026705565.1 Caldilineaceae bacterium
GCGGAACCGAGATTCGTCCCCGTCAGCTGCAGTTGCCGTGGCTGATACCCTTGCTGGGAGCGGCGGCCGTGTTGCTGATCCTGTTGAATTCCTGATGTCTGGCCGGCCGCGCCGACAATGAAACCATGGCTGGTTCCATCTACACAGTCCAGGAACTCATGTATGCCCTGGTGACCGAGCTGGAGTACCCGACGTGGGAGGAACTGCACTGCCTGGACGACTTGCGGGCGGACGAGCAGGCCGAACTCGCGGCGTTTTGGAACTTGGTGCCCCAGGCGCGACGCCTCAGGGTGGCCGTTGCCTGTCGCGAATTGGCACAGGACAATCCGGCCTTTCGCAGCGGGGCCTTGTTCAGGTTCCTAGTGGACGACGCGGATCCCCAAGTCCGAACCGCGGCCGTGGACGGTCTGGGACTGGATCCCGAACTTGCCAGCCTGGAGGCACTGCTGGCTCGGGCCAAGGTCGAAACCGACGACTGGGTCCGCCTTGCCGCCGCCGAAACCTTGGGTCGGTTGCTGCTGGCAGGGGAACTGAAATCGTGGCCTGAAGGGATGCAGTCCGCTGCGGCCGCGAGGTTGATTGACTGGTCGGCGGAGGATGTGCCCGATCTGGTCGCGGTGACTCTTGCCAATCTGGGTTATTGTGGCTTGGAGGAGGTGCGTGAGACCTTGGCCGCCAACCTGCTGTCGGAATGGGAAGTGCGGCGAGAGGCCGCGTTGGCCGGCATTGCCAACAGCACCGACCGCAGTTGGGAACCGGTGGTTTTCGATATCTGGCGCGAGGACCCGGATCTCGATGTCCGGGCCGCGGCCCTGCGCGCGGCCGGCCGGCTGGGACTGCAGGGGTTCCTGGACATTTGCCTGAACGTGGTGGAATTCGAGGAAGAGCCCAAGCTGCGTCTCGGTGCCATTGCGGCCTTGGGTGATCTGGGGGGTGCCGTCGCGTGGCGCGCCTTGGCCTACGCCGGCGAAACGACGGACGAGGAGCAGCGGCTGGCGGTGGAAATGGCCCTGGAACGCTTGGAAACGGACACTGATCCGTCCGGGAGCACCTTCAGTTGAGGGCCGAAGCCATGGCCCTGTTGGGAGCCGGCCCGCCGGAGGAGAGTTCGGCCTGATGCCCGTTTCCGCCGATCGGGCTCGGGGAGATGCCGCGCGACGCCGGCTGGCTCGGCATCCTCCCATGTTCTCCGCACATGCCGCGGACAGCGACGTGCAGTGGGCCGGGCGGCGGGCGGATCCCGTCCGCTTTGCGTGGGCCGTGATTCTGATCTCCTTTGCCTGCTTCTGCCTCCTGGCCGTCTTGATCACGGCCGGGTCCGTGTTCACCTACCGCAACGCCACCGTGCGGGGTGAACTGTTGCTGCAGTCCACGATTGGCACGGTGTACCTGCACAACGGTGGGCGTACCGATGCCGTTGCGGTAACCTCCCCGGTCTCCGAGATCAACCGCGGCAGCCGCCTGGTGACCCAGCGGGAGGCAACCCAGGGAGTGTTGGGCCTGTTTCGTTCCCGGACCACGGGCGGCATGCTCAATTCGGTCCAAATCTCATCGGATACCATCCTCGACATCCTCAAGGTCGAACGTCCGCTGTTTCCGGGCAACGGTGCCGACCACCTGGTGGATCTGGTTCTGACCAAGGGCCAGATCCGGGTCGTAACACTGATGCCGGAAGGCCAGTCGATCCGGATGCAGGTCAAGACGCCGCACGGATCGGTCCAATTGCACGAGGGCGTGTTTCGTCTGTCGGTTGGAAACCGGCAGACGGAAGTGGTCGTCATTAACGGGGATGTGGCGGGCCACAGCCGGAATGGAGCGGCCTTTCGGTTGGGGGAAGGCCAGCGGCTGAATTTCGAGCACAACCGCATTTCGGAGCCGGTTCCGGACATCGGCTCCGAAATCCTAACCGATGGACGCTTTGAGGTGCCGGTCGACGAGAACTGGTCCCGTGTCGTGGTGGCCAGCGACATCCCGCCTCCGACCATGGAGCGTGTGCAGGAGGACGGCCGCTGGGTGATCCGCTTCCACCGTGCCGTCGGCGACAATGCCCACAACCAGTTCGAGTTGCGCCAAACCGTTGATCGGAATGTCAGTCTGCATGAGAGCCTGTACCTCCGCCTTACGGTGCGCATCGACTACCAGTCCCTGCCGGGCGCCGGCGTGCTGAGCTCCGAATTTCCGGTGCGCGTCGAGATTGGCTACACGGACATATATGGGCAGGAAAGGGCCTGGGGACACGGCTTCTACTACCGCGAGCCGATCGCCGGATATTGGATCGAGAATGGGGAACAAATCGCGCAAAGTACTTGGTTTGCCTACGAGTCTCCGGATCTCTTCAACCTGCTGGCCCTGAATCCGCCCGAGACGATCACCTATGTCCGCATCCATGCGAGTGGACACGACTACACCAGCTACATTGGGGACGTAAGCCTGACAGCCCAATAGTCGCGTGCGCAGGTTCCCGCGGCGGGTCCCCGCGCATCCCGCCAACCAACGGACGAGACTTCGCGATCGGCATCCGCCGTCAGCCCTCCGCAGCCACCGGTTGCACCACGCGCGACGTACCTAGGAACAGTTCGTTGGGGGTTGCATCCCGGTTGATCGGCCCGGTGTGATCCGGGTCCACCCAATGGGTGCGTGTCCAATGGCCCGGATGGTACAGGCCGAACACCCAGGCCAACTCCGCGCCGGGTTCCACATGCGCGGGCACCGATACGGTAATCCGTTCCTGCCGCTCCTCTCCAATGGGCCATTGCGTAGTCGGCCACAGGCCGCCTCCGGGAAACGAGTCGAACTGCGCCACGATGTTGCCGTCCCGGTCGCGCAGGTGCAGGAACAGGGCCCAGTCGGACTGTGGCCGCGCGACCGCCGCCAGCTGCAGGTGGACCCGGACTGGTTGCCCGGGAGTCACCGCGGATGGCAGGTCAATGGCGGACAGCCGCATGCTGGGATGGTCGTCGGCCGGACCGGTCCAATCCCTGCGCACTTCCCAGTCCGCATCCGCGTAGCGCAGAGGTTCGGGTGGCACAAAGGCCGGTTCGATAATCCATGTGGGCGTAACGGCGCACAGCAGGAAAAGGCCGGCCGGAATGGCGGCCACGACATTGCGGATTCCAGTGGGCCAGAGGCATATTGCCAATCCGTATGCCAGGGCCAGGGCCGGGAGGGCCGGAAACAGGTACCGGCCCTGTGCCGCCGGTGCAACCAGCATGAAGCGCATCCAAGCCGCCAGCAGGATGCCAAGCCAAGTGAAGGCCAGCATGCCCTGCATAAATCGGACATTGTGAAAGAGGTACTGTTCGGGTTCCAGGCGGCGGGCCCGTTGCCCAACCCACAGCAGAAAGCCGGCGGCCGCGATGAGGGTCAGGATGCCCAAAACCGTGTAAACAGCCTCCGGATATGGAAGCGTCAATCCACCGAAGACCCCCCAGAAGCTGCGAAACATGGCGGGCAGCTCGCGGGCCAGTCCGGCAACGGTCAAGGCTTCCCGGCGCAGGTCGATGTTGGCTTCCCAAATGTTCCACGCCAGTGGATCGCCGTACATGGCCAGATTGCGGACGTACCACCATCCGGACACCATCGCAACTGGAACCGCCATCCGCCAACCCGCATCGATGACGAACCTGCCGTCGCCACGCCTCCAGGCAATCCAAGCCAAGGCCAACAGAACCACGGCCGTCAGCCCCAGGCCACTTAGCTTGGCCCCAAGCGCAATGCCGAGCCAGGCCCCCAGCCACCATCCCTGACGAACTGCGAGCGGCCGGTCCTGCGGGCGGTGCGGATCGTCCCCAAAGCGCATCCACTCCGCCAGGCGCCAAATCAGTACAGAGGCTGCCGCGGCGATCAGGTTGTCGTTGCTGGCAGCGGCCCCGATGAACACAAATTGCGGCACGAACGCGAGCGCGGCCGAGGTTGACAGGGCCACGGCTGGATTCAGGAACAACCGGACAAAACGGTAGGTTGCCCACAGGGTGGTGCAACACAGAAGGATCGACCACAGGCGCAGGATGTGCAGGGCCAGGAAAGAGCCCGACCACGGCCAACCATCGTCGCCGTGGGCAAGGAAGTAGTTCCGGTTCTCCGTGGCCGTTTCCTGACCCAGATGGGCATACGGGTTGATGCGGTCGGCCAAAACCGGGAAGTCCGACAGATCGATCCACCCCGTCAGGATCGCTCCGGCGATGTAATAGAGGGGTGCCTGGGTGCCCTGTTGTTGCCAAAGACCCGGCGTGTTCGGCTCCGAACGCGGCAGGTCGTACCAGGTCACGACATGCTGGACGAACGCGAGGTGCTGAAACTCGTCGGGGGTTTCAAAGGCGGGAACCGCCACGCTGAAGTACGCGGCCAGTAGCGCGAAGAACAACAGCAGGCCGGCAATCCAGAGTCGTTCACGACCCTCGGGCCAGGGCTTCGGGCCGGTTGCGTGCATGGCGTGGGAACGGAACTGCGCGCAGCGGGTTTCCCGAATGGACGTTTCAGGAGCTCCGGGAGTCAGACCGTCGTCGGGCTTCGTTTTTCCGGGGACCACCAGAACAGGAAGTAGAGCACCGTCAATCCGAAGCGCAGCCAGACGTCCAGGATGCGGAATGTGGATTCGCCGTTGGCCCTGGGGAATTCATGGCTGGGCATCTCGCGCAGGCGGTATCCGCAGCGGATTGTCTTGATGATCATCTCCTGCTCGATGGTGTGGATGTCCTCCGTCAGTCCCAGATCCAGGGCCACCGAGCGCCGAATGGCCCTGAAGCCGTTCTGGCAGTCGGTCATGCGGACCCCCTGGCTGTAGTTGATGCACAGGGTAATGACCTGGCTGCCAAACAACCGAATGGACTGTTTGACGGTGGCGTGCAGTTCATCACTGCCGCCAATCATGCGGGAGCCCGATACATGGTCGGCCTCGTTGCGCACGATGGGGCCAATCAGGCTGGGGATTTCGGTGGGGTCGTGGGAGCCGTCCGCATCCATCAGGACGACGATTTCGTTGCGCGCCGCCAGCAGGCCCTGCCGCACGGCGGCGCCCTTGCCCATTCCGTTGTCGCGCAGGACGGTTGCCCCGGCGGCGGCGGCCACCTGCTCCGTCCCGTCCGTGCTGTGTCCGTCGACCACCAGCACCTCATCGGCCATCCGTCGGACGACATGCAGAATCGGCAGCAAGGACTCTGCTTCGTTGAATGTCGGAATCACCACGGTGAAGGGAGGCAGGACCGCGGAACCGTCTTCGGTGTCGCGGTCCGGGCTGTAGTTGTCGAGATACCACTGGGGAATAACGGCCATGTCGGGTAAACCGGATGCAGGGGTTCAGTTTGGGCGGCTAGGCCCGGAGGCAGCAGAGGACGGATATCGGGAGCCCGTGCGACCTGCACCACAGTTCGCGATGGGTCGGCTGATAGGGTTGCAACCGGCAGGTCAGGGACATGTCGGGCGGCAGGAAGTCCGGGGACTGCTCCACGAGCCAACCTGTCCAGGCCATGAATTCCGGTACGTCGCTCCTGATGTGCAAAAGGCCTCCCGGTGCCATGTGTTCGGCCAGCATGGACAGGAACGGCGGAGACATCAGCCTTCGATGCTGGTGCCTGTGTTTCCACCACGGATCAGGGAACAGCACGTGCACCGCCGCCAGGGATCGCCTTGTGCAGAGCCTCGGCAAGGCGAACCGCACATCGTCGTCGCAGAACCAAACGTTGTCCAGCTTTTGCCTGGCGACCCGAAGCAGGGCGCGTCGAACGGCTGCGGTCAAGACTTCCACTCCCAGAAAGAGGGTGTCCGGTTCGTGGCGGGCCCGGTTCAGGATGAAGTCGGCTCGGGCCGGCCCGATTTCCAGCTCGATGGTCCGGGCGGCTGCGCGGCTTGCCAGAAATTGCGCGGCGGCTTTCGATGCCGTCGTGTCAAGCATCAGGGAACGGATGAACCGCTGACCCTCGGCCCAGGCGGGTTCAAGCGAAGCGGATGGCCGCAGGCGCGGATCGCCGCCCAGCAGACCCTTGCCGCGTTGCCAATCCCGCAGGATGCGTCGATGGTCTTCCGCGGTCAGGGGTTCCCACGGGAAATCCATGCGCCCTTGGCTGAACGGCGTGTTCCCGGTGTTCACCGGGGATTGCCGGACCGAACCGTCAGTATCCACCGGCAGTGTTCAGAATACGGTGGATTTCCTCCTTCACCACATCCACACTTGCCGGCAACTCCCGCAAGGGGTTGGCCAGTGTGCTTTCCACTTCCTCCAGGCCTGCGAGGTGATAGTCCGCCTTGAACTTTGTGAACTTCAGGCCGTGGGCCGTGCTTACGACCACGGCGCGATCGTGCTCTCGGATTTGTTTCTTCTCCACGAGCTGCATCAAGGCGGCCAGGGCAACCCCGGTGTGGGGACAGGTGTACATGCCGGACCGATCCGCCAGGGCCGCGGCATTGGCCAGTTCGTGTTCGGTCACCGACACCACCAGGCCATCGGATTTCCGGATCGCCTGCACGGCCTTGTCGTAGCTGACCGGATTGCCGATCTGGATGGCCGAGGCCAGCGTGGTCTTGGCAGTTACGGGTTCGTATCCCACAAATCCGTTCAGGAAGTTCCGATACAGCGGATTTGCCTTCTCCGCCTGTGCCGCCACCAAGCGCGGCATCCCATCGATTACACCCAAGGTCCGCATCAGTTGGAAGCCCTTGTACATGGCACTGATGTTGCCCAGGTTGCCCGCGGGCACAATGACCCAGTCGGGCACCTCCCAGCCGAACTGCTGGACAATCTCCATGGCCACGGTCTGTTGTCCTTCGATCCGCAGGCTGTTCATCGAGTTGGCCAGGTAGATGGACCGGTCGGCGGTGACGGCCTGCACCACCTGCATGCAACCGTCGAAGTCCGTGTCCAGGGCCAGGACGTGGGCGCCGTTGGCAATCGGCTGAATGAGCTGGGCGGGACTGATTTTGCCCTTGGGCAGAAAGATGATGGCGGGAATGCCGGCGGCGGCGGCGTAGGCGGCCAGGGCCGCACTCGTGTCTCCGGTACTGGCGCAGGCCACGGCTTGGATGCCGCTGCCGCCGCGTTGGACGATGCGGTTGACCACGCTGACCAGGACCGTCATGCCAAGGTCCTTGAAGCTGCCCGTGTGGCTGTTGCCGCACATCTTGACCCACAGATCCGCCAGCCCCAGATGTCGGCCCAGGGCATGGGCCCGAAACAGGTTGGTGTTGCCTTCGTACATGCTGACGATGTGATCGTCGGCAAGGTCCGGCATGACCCACTCGCGGTAGCGCCATACACCGCTGCCAACGGGATAGGTGCTGGATCCGTTGCGGCCGTCCAACAGGCTTCTCCACTCCCGGCCGGAACGGCTGGTCAGCCGCTGCGGATCGTGTTGAACCTCAAGCAGTCCATTGCACGTCGGGCAGCGGTACACGACCTCGTCGACGGGGTACGCGTCCGTGTTCCCGCAACGGTTGAAACAACGGAGGGAACTGTGTTGGGAATCGTTTGCGGACATCGCCCGGCATTCTGCCAGTTGTCGGTGGCCGACGGCGCACGACCCTTGCAATCGGGCCCGAATTGCCCGCCGGTCCCGGAGGGGGATCCTGTCAGGCGCGGTGCGGGCGGGACAGCGTGCGCCGTGTCCCGCGCCGCTCAGGGCGCAGCGGGGGCCGGACGAATGCCCATAAACACCTGTTTGCCGTTGAGGATCCGGAGGATTTCCTGCGGCGTCCACTGGCTGCGGCGGGATGCCCCGGACTGCTCGAAAATGCCGCTTAGCTCGGTGGGCGACAAAGGTCTGTTGTCGTTGGACAGAAAGACCCTGAAGCACGCCGCCGTCAGGGGCAGCGTGTCGTCGATGAAATCCGGTTGATGGGTGCAGTTGATCCGCAGGCACTCCGTCAGGGCGTCCACCCTGCGGACCTCGCCGGTTTCCGCGTCCACCCAGTCGACCGCCTCCGTGTCCACATGGGTGCGGAACCGCTGTCGGCATTCGTCGCACAGCTGCTGGTACAGGTGAAAGCGGTAGTCGAGGTTGCTGTTGGCCCACCAGTCGTGGTCGATGTGGAACTCCGTGTCCACACCCGGACCGAAGCGGCGGGCTGCGTGGACGCGCGTTGACTGTTCTAACATCTTGCGGTCATGTCTCCCTAAGATCGCGGTTGGTGCCTTTCGTTGTGATGGGATCAGTTGGTCAGTCCGAACTCGCGGGGGTCGGACAGGCTGCGCAGGCGCGAATTGGACGTCAGGGCGTGGATTACCAGGCCGGGTGCATAGCGCTGGATGGCATTGACGACGCTGTACACGGTACTGGCATGGACGGTGCTGTCCGGTTTCTTGAGGAGTTCCATCGCAACCTCCTCCACCAAGTTGAAGATGGAGTTGCCGCTCTCGCGGTTCCGGAACAGGGTCCTGTACTCGGCCAGTTTCTCCTCGTCCGTGCAGGCAACAGCCTGATGTGTGTCCAGTTCACAGCCGATGGTCATAATGGACTTGGCCCGGTCGATTTCAAGCCTGAGTGGCGCCGTTTCGCCGGGGGCCCCGTCCAGCAGGGGATCCTCAACCGCATTCAGGGTCCAGAACCACTCCTGTTTTGGCCGACGCGTATTGAAGTTGAGGGTAATCGTGCCGTCCGAACGGCGCTCGACATACAGGTTGGCGCCGGCCGGGATGTTGTGGTTCAGGTAGAACTCCTCCAACCCGCAAATGTAGCGGCCCTCGGGAACGTACCAGCATTCCATCGTGCCTCCGTGCACAGGATCGCGCATCTCGATCCGGGTCTTGAAGTCCGGATCGAGATCCAGGAGCTCTTCCATCGGCCCGGTGACGGGCAATGTGCCGTGCAGCCTGTGGGGGTACAGAAGCACGAAGTGCACCTGTCCCAGCGTGTCGAGTTGCGGTTGGCGCTCCGACCACTCGTCCGCCAGGTTTGCCTCCAAGCTGAGCAGATCGTTGGTGAATGTCGAATAGACGTAGTTGACCCTGACCGGCTGGAGTGCCTCGGGTACGGAACGGGCCGCTGCCGGAAGGCCGCTGGCGCGGTGCCAACAGGCAACGCCACCGGCCATGACTTCCTCGAACCGGGGATCCTGTGACAGTCCGATATCCAGACTCAGTTGCAGGAGTTCCGGGCTGAGTTCGTCGGCCTTTAAGTCGAGGACGCCAAGGATTTCCGAGGACAAGACAGGCCGTTCCTCGTCGTAAATCTTGGCTTCCGCCATGTTTAGGCTGAATTCATCCACTTCGACGAGCTGGTCGCGCAACAGCCAGCCACCATTCCATTCGATGAATTCGCCGGACCTCGGGCCCTCTTCCAAGGCATACCGAAGTGCATCCTCAATCTCTTCCTCGTGCTGTTCGAAGATTTCTTCCGAAGTGAGCATGCCGGCGGCACTGAAGTCCTCTTCGCCCAGGTCGTTGAGCGGATGCTTGGTCTTGAGTTGAGCAGCAAATTCGCAGATTTCCTCGGGGTCGGACATCAGGACCTCAAGCACGGAAAACCTGCCGTGTTCGGGGTTGTAGCCGTTCCGAATGTCCATGACCGTGCCGGTGCGGTAGTCCATGGCCGTGAACACCAGGGTTTGGTCCTGGGCGAACTTCTTGCCGGGCTGGTACATGGTGCCCAGCTTCAGCATTTTTTCGATTTGGCTGTTTTCGCGGGCTTGATAGTGTTCAATCAGGCTGATGGCAAGCTTTTCGAACGGTGCAGGGGTACCCAGTTGGCCAGTGGCCAGTTGCTCGTACAGAAAGTCAAGGTCCCCGTCGGTGGCCGTAAACTCTGATGTCCAGAAGTGGGGGTCCAACGTCTTGCGCAGCATCAATCAGGAACTCCGAGTCAACAGGGCGGAATCGCGGGGAAGTCACAAGCTCGCTTAACACAGCGTCGGCCCCCGGCGGCCGGCCAACGCAACTGAAAATTATACCATCAGCGGGAATTGGTTCCTGCTCCCGCGAAGGTCCGGCGTTGTTTCCGTTGGGCGCGTGTCGGTTCCGAACCGCGAGCGACTGCCGGAATATTGTGGTGCCTGTCGCCGGAACAACCGGTCCGCAACGGCCGCGACTCAGGCCACCTGGCACTGCAAGATTGGGCAGCCGGTCGTTCATAATGTCACGCGGTGGCACACGTCCACTTGCAGGGAGCGATTGACATCAAGACCTTGGCGATGATTCTGGCCGGCGGTGCCGGAACCCGGTTGATGTCCCTGACGGATCAACGGGCCAAGCCCGCGGTGCCTTTCGCGGGCAAGTTTCGCATTATCGATTTCACGCTCAGCAACTGCGTACATTCCGGAATCTCCACGGTTGGGGTCCTGACCCAGTATCAGCCGCACAGCCTCCAGGACCACTTGGGCATCGGCAAACCGTGGGACCTGGACCGCGCGCAGGGCGGAATCCGCGTACTCCAGCCCTATACCGCGCCGGATGCACAGGCCTGGTACACGGGTACCGCCGACGCCATTCTGCGCAACCTTTTCTTCATTGAGGATCACGATCCGGATGCTGTCCTCATCCTGTCGGGCGATCACATCTACAAGATGGACTACACGCCCATGCTGGAGCAGCATCGGCGCACCGAGGCCGACCTGACGGTCGCCGTCATGCCGGTGCCGCTGGAGGAAACGCCCCGGTTCGGCATCATGGAAACCGATGACGCCAACCGGGTTCTGGAGTTCCACGAAAAGCCGCCCGGGATGGACAAGGGCAATCTGGCTTCGATGGGGATTTATATCTTTTCGACGAACCGGTTGGTGCAACGTCTGCGGGAGGGTACGGAGGAGGATCCCCGCGATGATTTCGGCCAGCACGTCATTCCGGCCATGATTGAGCGCAATGATCGGGTGTTTGCCTTCAACTTTGATGGCTACTGGGTGGATGTGGGCACGTTGGATTCCTACTGGTCCACGAATTTGGACCTGCTGAAACCGGACCCGCCACTGGACATGTACACGCGTGAATGGCCCGTCCTGACCCGGTCCACCGAACACCCGCCGGCCAAGGTGTCGGCCCAGGCACAGATTTCACGGTCGCTGGTCTGCAACGGGTCGGTGATCAAAGGCAAGGTTCACGACTCGGTGCTGAGCCCAGGGGTGCAGGTGAGCGTGGGCGCCGAGGTTGTCCGCAGCGTTCTCATGAGTGACACGTGGATTGGACCCGGGGTGCGGGTTGAGAATGCAATTCTCGACAAGTCGGTCGTGGTCGCCGCCGGTGCCCGCATTGGTGTGTCCGGCGACTGCGATGCCAACCAGATTCACCCCGATCGGCTTCACACGGGACTGACCGTGGTGGGCAAGGGAGCCTTCATTCCCGATCACTGCGTCATCGGCGGCAACGTTCACATTGCAGCGGACGCCGACGCGTCGCACTTTCCCCCGGACGGGGTCGTGGCGGACGGCTCCACCATCGGTTGAAGGACGGCAGGTTTATGAAATCCGCTTCCTCGGACCGCATCCTGTCCCTCATCATGGCGGGGGGTGCCAGCGAAACCCTGGGCGCGCTCACGGAGGCCAGGGCCGAGCCGGCCCTGCACATCGGCGGCAAGTTCCGGCTGATCGACTTTCCGCTGAGCAATCTCACCAACAGCGAGCTGTACAACATCGGGGTTCTGACCCAGTACATGCCCCGTTCCCTGAACGACCACATCGGTGTGGGCAAACCCTGGGATCTGGATCGCGCCACCGGCGGCGTGCGCCTGCTACAGCCCTACATGGGGGGAATGTGGGGTGGTTGGCAGAGCGGCAACGCCGATGCGGTGCGGCGCAACCTTGACTTCATTCGCAATCAGGGTGCCACGGACGTACTGATCCTGGCGGGGGATCACATGTATCTGATGGACTACCGTCCCATGCTGCGGCAGCACATGGAACGGGGCAGCGAAGCCACCGTCGGCACACGCCACATCACGTCGCCGCACGACGCCTTTCGCTACGGGATGCTGGTGTCGGACCAGGAACAGCGACTGCTGGCGTTTGAGGAAAAGCCGGGCCGCAGCCGGCGGTCCATGTCAAGCATGGGCATCTACGTCTTCGACGTGAACGCTCTGGCCGACGCCTTGATTTCCCATCCGGAACTGAACGACTTCGGCCGTGACGTGATTCCGTGGTTCCTGGAACGGAAAGCCAGAATCCACACCTACGAGTACAAGGGTTACTGGGCGGACGTAGGTACGGTCCAGGCCTACTGGGAAGCCAACATGGGACTGATCGCCGACGAACCGGCGCTGAACCTGTACAACCGCCAATGGGTCGTGCGGACCCGCAGCGAAACGCAGGCGGCCGCACGCATTGAACCGGATTCCGACGTGTCCGACAGCCTGGTTTCCAATGGATGCAGGGTGGGGGGAACGGTAAGGCACAGTGTGCTGTCCCCCGGAGTGGTGGTCGAGACCGGTGCCCGCGTGACCAATTCCGTGGTCCTGCGGAACGTGCACATTGGCGCCGACGCCGTAGTGGACCGGTGCGTAATTGATGACGACACCGTGATCGGCGCGGGCGCCCTGGTCGGGCACGGAGAGGACGAGGCTCCAAACCGACAACTGCCCGACGTGCTCAACACGGGTCTGACATTGATTGGTCTCGATTCCCATGTGCCGCCCGGCTACAAAATTGGACGCAACGTCCAAGTGCACTCTCGAACGGGTGCGGATGGGTTTCCAAGCGAGGGAGAAGTGGTGTCCGGTGACATCGTCGGAAGGGATCCCCGCCGCCGGGGCGAGCCGACAGGCGTTTGACCTTCGCGTGTGGCTGGCCTCGTCCGCGAAACAGCGCGTCTGCGGTCCAATGTCCATGGAGAGGATGACACCAGCAACAACCGCCGGCGGGTCCAGCGAAGGGCCCGGAGTCGGTTCCCCGATTGCGCTTCCTGGAAGCCGCCGGCTTCGGACGTGCGTTTACAACTTGTGACCCGATGTTCGCCTCGCAGAGTTTGGAGTGCCGGTCGGATTCGCCTGCCCGGCAAATGCAGCTTGATTTTCCCGAATTTGGTGCGGATGTGACTGTCGCTTCGCCCGCGCCGTGACTTGAAGGACGCCTATGCCTACAGCTGACATTGGATTGATTGGTCTCGCTGTGATGGGACAGAACCTGGTCCTGAACATGGCGCGCAACGGGTACCGGGTGGCGGTCTACAACCGGACCACCGCGCGCATGACGGAGTTCGTGAACGCCCATGCGGGTGTTTCCGTTGCGGGATGGGCAACACTCCCCGAGTTCGTGGCCGATCTCAAGCCGCCCCGCAAAGTCATGGTGATGGTGCAGGCCGGCGGTGCCGTGGATGCGGTGATTGGAGAGCTTGTTCCCTTGCTGGAGCAAGGGGACTTGATCATCGACGGTGGTAACAGCCATTACACCGACTCCGAACGGCGCAGCCGGGAGGTGGCCGCGGCCGGCCTGGAATTCATGGGCATCGGCGTCAGTGGCGGCGAGGAAGGCGCTTTGTGGGGACCGTCCATCATGCCCGGTGGATCGAGGGAGTCGTGGGCCGGAGTCAAGCCCATACTGACCGCGATCAGCGCCAAGGCCGAGCGGGACGGCAAACCCTGTGTCGCCTATGTTGGTCCCAGGGGTGCCGGGCACTACGTCAAGATGGTCCACAACGCCATCGAATACGGAGACATGCAGTTGATCGCGGAGGCCTATCAAATCCTGCGTGACCTGGGAGGATTGAACAACCGGGAGCTGGCCGCCACGTTCAGCGAGTGGAACACCGCGGAACTGGACAGCTTTCTGATTGACATAACAGCCACCATTTTCGAAACCCGCGACGAGGAAACCGGCAACGATCTGGTGGACATGGTCCTGGACAAGGCTGCCCAGAAGGGCACGGGCAAGTGGGCCAGTCAGGACGCCCTGGACTTGGGGGCTCCGATTCCGACCATCAACGCGGCAGTGGTGGGCCGCATCGTGTCGAGTTTCAAGGACCAGCGGGTTGCGGCATCAAGGGTTTTGCCCGGCCCTGCCGGGTCTCCGAGAGACATGGATCGGGCAACTTTGGTTGAAGGAGTGCGCGCCGCTCTCTATGCCGCCAAAATCAGTGCCTATGCACAGGGCATGGCACTGCTGGGACTGGCCAGCAACGAATATGGTTATGAACTGAACCTGGGGGAGGTTGCCCGAATCTGGCGTGGTGGATGCATCATTCGCGCCCGTTTCCTGGATCGCATCACGGAGGCCTACGAGCGGGATCCGCACCTGCCCAATTTGATGCTCGACGGGGAGTTCCGGGCTGCCTTGGCACAGCGTCTGTCGGCTTGGCGCACCATCGTGGGGGAGGCGGTCATGGCCGGCATTCCCGTGCCAGGGCTGTCGGCCAGTCTCGCCTACTACGACTCCTACCGGAGCGCACGGCTGCCTGCCAATCTCATTCAGGCCCAGCGGGACCTGTTCGGAGCCCATACCTACGAGCGCACCGATCGGCCCGGAACCTTTCATTCAACATGGTCGTGAACCAATGTCCGCCCAGGCCCGCTCCACTACCAGTTCCGTGCCGACAATGTCCCCGGCACGATTCTGGCTCGCGGCCACGCTTCTGACGCTTGTTCTTGGTTCGGCATGGATCTGGGTGTCGGCACCCGGCCGCACATCGGCGGTGCTGGAGGACTCGGCCGGTCCGTTCATCGGCCATGCGGCACCGCCGATTCAACTGGTGTCACTGGAGGATCCAACCGTTGCGAATGTTGTCAACGGAGTGGGAGTGCCCGTGGTCCTAAATTTTTGGGCATCCTGGTGCAACCCGTGCCGCCGGGAGATCCCGGAACTGGTGGAGGCCACCCAGCGCTTTGGGCAAGAAGTGCGTGTGGTGGGGATTGTGATGCCATCCGACGCGGAAGGGGCCAGGACCATGGCGGCCGAGTTCGACATCAACTATGAACTCGCGGTGGATGCGCTGGGAGGTCAGGGGCACGCCGACTACGACGTGCGCAGCATCCCAACCACCTACTTCGTAGACCGCAGCGGTGTCATCAGGGCCAAGGTGACGGGGGAAATGAGTGCCGCGGTCCTGACGGAAGGCATCTCGCGCATCCTGAATTGACAGTCTTCAGGCCAGGACGATTACATCAAGATTGGGTGGAACAACACCGTGTGGGTGGGCACGTGACCACAATGGGTTGCCGGAGTTGGGCTGTCTCAACGGACGCGGAATGACCGCGCAGATCGGCGTGGTTCCTTGAACAGGGACAGCGACCAGTAGGGGCCAGCACCGCGTCTGGGGCGGTCGCGCCTTTGTGCGCACAATCCTCTGCATGACCACCGTGACTGCCACCCGCCATAACCCCGCCATCTGCAATCCCGGTGAGAAGGAAAGTGTTACACTGCGTCCTGGTTGCGACAAACAGGAAAGAAAACTCGGCTAGCCGTGGATCCTCTGAAGGGCTTGCAAACCCCCGGTGATGTCGCGGCCCCATCGACATGATCGGACTTCGTTGGGGCGGAAAGGCTTGAAATGTGCCCCCCAAACCGCTGAATTGAGCTTCCCAAAGGCCTGATTCGGCCTTTGTCTCTGGGGTTCTGCCCCAGACTTCGTTGGGTGTACACAAGTCCACGCCCTTCCAACTGTCCAACAACTTTGTTGTTGGTTCATCTCCCCCTAAACTTCTCGGCCCTGACCGCGAGTGGTGCCATCTGGCCAGTCTGGTCTGGGTCACATACGAACGTTGCTATGGCGATCGGGTCACGGCTGATGTCCGTTGCTTAATTCTCAACCTACTCCCCAAGGTCAATCACCTGTTCCAGGTGGTGCGCTGGCACCGGGCATCGAATACGACCACCATAGGGTCCTGGATATCGCCTTTGGTGAGGACGACAACCGCATCCGCGCGGGCCACGCGCCCGCCCACAACCTACTGCCGCAGGATCGGTCCCTCTCCAAGTGGGTATCGCAAACAATCGGTTGACAGCAGCTTGGAACAAGGATTACCTTTGTTGGCCGGTTGGCCTCAAGCCCAATCCGATTTGGAAGCACTTGCCCTGTACCTCAAGCTGCTTCTGCCCCTTGTCGGTGCATCAATCCAAGAGTCAGCAACAGGCCCCATGTCATCCACAGTTCGGGCAACGCGTAGCTGGCATCCACCATGCCGTGCGCGATTCCGGCTGTGCAGGCACCAAGCGCGGCCACGGCCATCGGCCGGGGTCGTACGGACGACAACTGCCGCAGAAGTCCGCCCACGGCCACCCACGCTAAGGCCAAACCGATCAGGAAGCCGGGCAGGCCCAGACGGGTCAGCAGATCCAGGATGATGTTGTGGGGATGATTCAGGCTGGGTTCGTTCCAGACTTCAGGTGTAACGTAGACGCCTCGGTACCAGTAAAGAAAGTTGTCGGGGCCTACGCCCAACCACCAATAGTCCGCAAACATGGCCAGCGAACTGCGCCAAAGGTGGACGCGAACTAAGGCGGGGAAGCTTTCCCGCCAGTTCAGAACACCTGACATCCGCGGCGTGTCGAGAAACGGTGCCAACGCAGCCAGTCCCGTCGCCGCAGTTCCCGCCAGAATCCAAATCAACCATCTGGCCTCCGGCCAGCGTGGCCGCGTGGCAATGGCGGCAAGGAGGATTGTCAACCCTCCTATCGGCAGTCCCAGGAACAGAGCTCCCTTGCTAAAGGTGAGCAGAACCGTCCCCGCGGTCAAGGCCGCGGATAAGCCCCAGGCCAATCGCCATTTCCACGAGGCCGCAAACCCGAGCATGGCGAGGGCCACCAGTACGCATCGTTCCAGGTACAACGCAAGGTTGTTGGGCGAGCCGAACAGCCCCCGCGCCCGCCTGACCCCCTCAACTTCCGTCACCTGAATGCCCTGGGTCCAGGCGACGATGCTGAACAGCGAAATCGCGACGGCCCCCGTCATCCACAGGCCAATGAGGACTTGGGCTGCGCGCTCGGGCTCTGGTGTGTGGTGAAGGAGCAGGAGCAGCGATGCAAGGAACACCCCGCCGGCAAGGAACACGGTTCGCCACTCCCGGATCGCCTGCGGAAGGTAGTCTGCGGCCAAGGCCGAAACCAGAGCCAGGCCGATTGCAAGGAATAGAAACCGGGCAACCCATCTCATGCATGGTTGAAACGGATACTCCCGGGCCGTCGGCTCGAAGACCAGAACATGGGCCAGAGTCACGGCGAAACCACCCCAAGCGCCGATTTCGACCAGATTCAGGGCCAGGCCTGGTGCCAGCGGCAAGGGATGGAGGTGGAAGGGCAGACCGGCCAGTGTCAGTCCCAGCCACAGAACCGGTTGCCTCGTCCCCAGGAGGCCCAACAGACCGAGCCCCGACAACGCTAGCCACCAGAAGTCGCTCATCGTGCCGACTGTGATAGCTATCGCAGCCACGGCAGCAACCGCTCCCTGAACCGTCGGGGACGTAGGAAGCGCCTTCGTCAAGACTGTCTTGATGCCCAGGTTCGCCAGTGTCGCCGCGGACTTCCGCCACGCGGGAGCCAAGGGTCTCCAGGGGGCAAGTGTCCAACAGGCCAAACCCAACAGGGCCAAGACCCCTCCTGGCCATGTCGGCCACCACTGAACAGGTCCCGGATCGGAAGCCGCGCCCGACAGGAAATCCTGTAACTGAAATGCCTCTTCCACCCAGGGTGCCTGCCAAATGGTCAGGGATGCGGTGTGAACCCCGGGATGGGCACTTCGGTGGGCCAATATCCATTCTGTTTCGGGCCGCATTCGCGGGTGCTCCCAAGGCGAGAGCAACGGTATTGTGCCCAGAAGGAGCTTCGAATCCAGGAACCGGCGCAGTTCGCTGGCCGGTGTTTGGTCCACGATCAGGCGCAGCCCTGCCGGTACATTCGCCCTATCCAATGCAAGCCACAGTTCCGTTCCTTCCCAGGTGAAGTCAACTTCCAGTACGTCGTCCGGCCGACACGGCGGACTTGCTGGGGCGGTACCCGGTTCGGCAGAACGACAGATCGTGCCGGACAGCACGGGACCGGCGACCGACACCGCGGTTCCGGGGGTGAGCGCACCTGCGGTCGTATCCAAGCTGTTCACGGACAGGACCACCGTGACCGCACGGGAGCCCGACCATGCCAGCCAAATCAGGCCGGCCAACAGACATGCCGCCCCGATCGCCGTTGCAATGCCGGCCCGCGGCGTGGGTCGCGTCAACACGTCAGCCGAACGGCTTCGGAGTCAGGAGTGGGGTTTGGAAGGCCAAGCCTGTATTCGTGTCGGCAGGCTTAGCCGAAAAGATGACACCGGCCGCAAACGACCGAATTGGATGGGTGTCGACGTTAGTCGTGGAAGCGCAGAACTGCGAGAACCTTGCCCTGGATCTCCACCTGCGATGCGTGGCGTCGGATGGGTTGGTGCATGTGGTTGGGACTGGACGGCCGCAACACTACATGGTCCCCTTCCCGGGAAAACTGCTTTAGTGTCATGGCATTGTCGTCCGTGATCCAGGCAGCCACCAGATCCCCGTTGCGTACCGACTCCTCCTTGGACATGACCACAATATCGTTGTCGAGAATCCCGGAGTCAATCATGGAATCGCCCAAGACGCGTAGGGCGTACACATTGGCGCGATACCCAATCCTGTCCTGGTCCACGTGAACGTGTTCGTCTGCGGTCAGCCATGTGCGGGTTTCGCCCACATCCACCGGACTGCTGGCGACGATGTTCCCCAGCACCGGCACCATCTGGTGGTTCTGCCCTTCCGGTTTCTCAATCTCAAACCCCTTCTCCTCCGCCTTGGAGTAGTTGAGTTTGATGGCGCGGCTGGCATGTCGTTCCCTGGAAATGAGACCGTGCTCAACCAGCTTGCCAAGGTTGTAGTTGACCACGGAGGAGCTGGGCACGCCGATTGCGTCGCAAATTTCCCGGATGGACGGGGGGTATTGTCTTTGCGCAATGTATTCGTGAATGAACTGGAACATCCTGCGTTGGCGATCTGTCAGTTCACGCAGTTTGTACTTTCCGCGTTTACCTGTGCGTGGCATTGCTATGCTCCTGATTGGAATCTGTGCGGTTTGCAACAATTTTGATTATACGACAAAAACCGTATATTCCTAACAGAGTTTCAAACTTTCGATCAATCCGGCGGTAGACCGATAACCTGCCAAAGGGCAGGCATACAACGGTGCAACGGTCCTGCCGCCGCGCGAACAACCGTCAGTTGGCCGATCGCAACGGCAGAATCCACATTGGTTCCGTGCCAATGGCAAACCGATGCCGGAATGCCAGCCGACCCGTGCGGGGACAAATTTCGTAGACGGTCATGCAACCTGTGGCGAGGCCGGCGCAAAACAGGAACCGGTCGTCGGACGAAATGCCAAAGGCTCGGGGGATCGACTCGGTTGCCTGCCAGCCCAGCCGACGGAGGTTGCCGGATGGCCGCTCAACCTCAAACAGGGCTAGGCTGTTGTGTCCGCGGTTGCTGACGTACAGGAACCGGCCGTCGGTCGTGAGCCGAATTTGGGCACAGGTGTTGGCCAATCCCCAAGGATTGGGCAGCGTTGATACGGAACCAAGGCAAGGGCCCAGTCGTCCGTCGGGGGTCAGGCGCCAGTGGCCTACCGTGGAACTGTGTTCGTTGGAGACGAAAAGGCTTGCGAGGATTTCAGCGAGTGGAACAAGGTGGTCGAGGCCGAACACAATCCGCTGAACGA
>JAPPAJ010000131.1:0-8478 GCA_026705565.1 Caldilineaceae bacterium
CCAGCCGGTTATTCATAGCCTTCACCCGTTCTCGGCCTGCCAGTGATTCACGATCGCGCACCCCCACATCGAAAAGGTCGGGGCCGGCACGATGAATCCGGCAACGTTCCTGCGTGTGCTGGGACCCGAACCGTGGCGGGTCGGCTATGTGGAACCCTCGTTCCGCTCCGACGACGGCCGGTATGCCGAGAATCCGAACCGGATGCAGATGCATACCCAGTACCAGGTCATTCTGAAGCCTGATCCGGGCAATCCGCAGGAGCTGTATCTGGCCAGCCTGGCGGCCCTGGGCCTGGACCTGGCCCGACACGACATCCGATTCGTCGAGGACAACTGGGAATCTCCGGCCCTGGGGGCCTGGGGCCTTGGCTGGGAGGTGTGGCTGGACGGACAGGAAATCACCCAGTTCACCTACTTCCAGCAGGCCGGCGGCCAGGTGCTGGATCCCGTGAGCGTGGAAATCACCTACGGGCTGGAGCGGATCACCATGTACCTCCAGGGCCGCCGCGAGGTCTGGAGCATCGACGTGGATGGCCGGCACAGCTATGCGGACCTGTACCGCACGCACGAGGTTGAGCACAGCCGCTACAACTTCGACATCGCCGACATCGACCGGCTGCACCAGATGAATGCCCTGTACCGGGCGGAGGCGGACCGGTGCCTGGAGCAGGGCCTGGTGCATCCGGCCCACGACTGGGTGATTCGGCAGAGCCACACCTTCAACCTGCTGGACAGTCGGGGAGCCATTGGCGTCACGGAACGGGCCCAGTACTTCGCCGGCATGCGCAGACAGGCACGCAGCGTGGCGGAACTGTATGTGGAACAGCGGCTCCAGGACGAGTACCCCTTCCTGGCACCCGGCGAGGACGGGCACGGGCGCGCGGCTGTCCAGGCTGCCAGCCGGATTGCAACCAGTTTCCCGGAGGAACCGGCCGACCTGCTTTTCGAGATCGGATTGGAGGAGATGCCGGCGGCTGCGGTGCCTTCCGGCATTGCCCAGCTCAAGGCCCTGCTGGCCGAACAGCTGGCGACCGCGCGCCTGGCACACGGAGCCGTGGAGGTGTCGGGTACCGTACGGAGGCTCGTGGCCCAAGTTCGGAATCTGGCTCCGGCCCAGGAACCCCAAACCACGGAACGGCGCGGTCCATCGGTCAAGATTGCCTTCGATTCCGATGGTGCCCCCACGCGCGCGGCGGTCGGATTTGCCCGCGGCCAGGGCCTGCCGGTGTCGCGGCTGGAAGTCCGGGGTGATCACGTCTATGCCGTACGCACGGAGACGGGCCAACGGGCCGGCGAGGTCCTGCCCGACATCCTGGGTACCGTTTTGGACGGATTTGGTTGGGGCCGCGCCATGCGGTGGGACGGCTCCGGCAAGGAGTTCATCCGTCCGGTGCGGTGGCTGCTGGCGTTGTTGGGCGACTCCCCGGTACCGTTCACCTGGGGTGAACTGACCGCTGCCACCGAAACGCGGGTGCCGCGTTGGCAGGAACTGGGGGATGCGGAAACCCCGGGTGCGATTCGCATGGAGCCCGCGACCAATCAGCGGGATTGGCAAGACCGCTTGGCAGCCAGCGGGATTGTGCTGGATCGGGAGCAACGCCGCGCCGAGGTGCTGCGCCAGGTGCAGGCCGCGGCCGCGGTATGCGGTGGCCGCCTGGAGACGGACGATGACCTGCTGGACGAGGTAACGGACCTGGTGGAGGCGCCACAGGCCGTCTCGGGGGAATTTCCGGAGGAATTCCTGGACCTGCCGGTGCCCGTCCTGATTACCGTGATGCGCAAGCACCAGCGGTATTTTCCGCTGTATGCCGCCGACCGGCCCGACACGTTGCTGCCCAGGTTCGTGACCGTGGCGAACGGTATTTCGCTCAAGGATCCGGATTTGGTGCGGACGGGCAACGAAAGCGTTATCAATGCCCGGTTTAGTGATGCCGCCTTCTTCGTGGAGAGGGACTTGGCCACGCCGCTGGCGGAACGAACCTCCCGGCTCGGTTCCCTTGTGTTCCATGCCCGGCTCGGTTCCATGCTGGAGAAGGTGGAGCGGCTGCAGGGGCTGGTACTGGACATCGGCCGGCTGCTGGAGCTGGACGCGGAAGCGTTGTGCCATGCCGAACGGGCGGCTGGCCTGTGCAAGAGCGACCTGGTCACCAGCATGGTGATTGAAATGACGAGCCTGCAGGGGACCATGGGTGCAATCTATGCCCGGGCATCGGGCGAACCGGAGGCGGTATGCACCGCCATTCGGGAACACCACCTGCCCAGGCAGGCCGACGACGCGGTGCCGGAAAGCGCACCCGGGGTCGTGCTGGCGGTGGCCGATCGACTCGATTCCCTGACGGGGTTGATGGCCGCGGGGGTTGTACCCCGCGGCAGCGCCGATCCCTTCGGTCTGCGTCGGCTTGCAATCGGCCTGGTGAGCATTCTGCTGGAACGACACCAGAGCCTGGATTTGGCGGTCGCGGTCGATCTGGCCTGTTCCCGCCTGCCGCTCGATGTTCCGGAGGGACTGGCGGAGGATGTCCTCTTGTTTATCCAGCGGCGCTTGCGTGTAGCGATGCAGGAACATGGCCTGCCCACGGACGTGGTGGACGCGGTCATGGCGAGTCCCTGGCCGGACCCGAGGTTCCGGTTCCGCACGGCGCAGGAATTGGCCGCAGTCGCGGCGGATGCTGCCTGGCACAGGGAGTTGGAGGCGTATGGCCGCTGTGTCCGGATCCTGCCCAAGGACGCGGATTGGTCGGTTGCACCGGTGGGCCTTCCCCCTTGGAAGGGCGAGTCTCTGGATGCCGCGGAGACGGTTGTCGCCGCGGGTCCCGAACCCGCGGCGGCCGCAGCCGCCGATCGGTCGTTGTTGGAGGCCCTGATCGGGGCCGAGGCCGCCCTGGCCGGCCGGCCGCCTTCGGTGGCCGGGTTTCGAGCCGCCATGTGCGGCTTGACCGAACCGGTGGCTACGTTCTTTGACGAGGTGATGGTAATGGCCGAGGATGCCGATCTGCGGGCCTATCGCCTGGGGCTGATGACCCGGGTGGCCCGGCTCGGAGTCCCGCTGGGTGATCTGGTGCGCCTGCGTCCGGCGACCGGTCAGACCCCCTCCCTTTGCTAGAATCGCCTGCTGTTGAAACCTGCCGTTCACGCCATCCGGGAGCACACGCTTGAAAGGAATCCTCTACCTGAACGACGCGGAGATTGCGACCCTGGACGAAACCCGGATCTCGGTGTTCAAGACCTACGACGAAGATCCCATCCGGGTCAGCTACAGCACGCGTCGGCTGAACACCGGCAAGGCCTTTGTGGAACTTGAACGGCATCGGGTGATGCGCCTGCACCTGGAAGACGGCCGGGAGGCCGATGTGATCTACCAGCATGCCTGTCTGGATGCCGAAGGCAAGCTGGCGGGAGTCCTGCGCGTGTTGGGAGACTTCCGGGACGGGCAGTCCTAACCTGCCGCCATCCTGCGGGCGCGGGCCGTCCGCCATCGCACCTGCACGAGGCAGTCCTGGATTTCATACCGCCCGACGGCGTCCGGTTGCGCACTGGGCAAAAAGCGGTCCTGCGCTATGCCGGTGGGCCGGCCGGCATCAGTGCCGTGCCCGGCAGCGGCAAGACCTTCACGCTGAGCTTGCTGGCCTGCAAGCTGATAGGAGACTTGGCCCGCGATCCCGACGCCGGTGCCGCCGAAGTGCTGGTCGTGACCTTCGCCCGGTCCGCCGCGGCCAACATTCGGCAGCGCATTCGGGAGTACCGGGCGGCCATGGGCAGCCGGACCCCCGGCCTGGGCTATACCGTGTGCACGCTGCATTCCCTGGCCAACCGCATTGTGCGCAACCGGCCGGGTACCGTCGGGCTGGGTGCCGACTTCCGGGTGTTGGACGAGTCGGAAACCCGACGGTTCATCGCCTCGTTCATTGGGGACGAGGCACAGCGTGCGAAGGAACTGGCCGCCGTGCTGTTCGAACAACCGCGCAGTGTCGACAATGCCAAGGTGTTCGGTCGGTTTCGGCGCGATCTCGAAGGTTGGATCTACACGCTGTTCAGGGAATTCAAGCTCCGTTCCCTGACACCGGACCGGCTGGCCTCGGTGTTGCGGGATCGCGGGGACCAGGTGGTTTGGTCCTTGATGCTGGACCTGTATGACGCCTACCAGCGCCAGTTGCGGGATCTGGATGCCGTGGACTACACGGATCTGTTGCGTCTGGCAGTGGAGGCCCTGGAGCAGGATCCCGAGCTGTGCAGCCGCCTGGAGCGCAAGTGGCCGTTTGTCCTGGAGGACGAGGCACAGGACAGCAATCGCCTGCAGGAGCGCATCATCGGTTGCCTGACACGCGGGCAGGGCAACTGGGTCCGTGTCGGGGATCCCAACCAGTCCATTAGCACGACCTTTACCGGTGCCGACGCCAAACTGCTGCCCGCCTTCCTGGCGCGGTCGGAAACCCGGCGCTACGAACTTCCCCAGTCCGGCCGGTGCGCCCGTCCGATTCTGGATGCCGCCAATCATTGGATCACCTGGTCCCGCGAGTTCTACCGCCACTTCGCCAAAGTGGATCCCCTGGAGCCGCCGCTGATTGCACCGACCGATGCGGATGATCCCCAGCCGAATCCCCGGGGCTACGCCCCGCAGGTCTGCAGCTACCTGCCGGTGGGCCGCCAACCCGCGGTGTGGGACGATACCTGCGATCGGATGGCGGATCTGATCCAGGAGCGGTTGCGGCGTCCGGGAGCGGACACGTACTCATGGGCCGTCCTCGTGCCGACGCAGCGGCAGGCCAACCAGGTGGTCGAGGCGCTCCGTGCCCGCGCGGTGCCCGTGGATGATTCCCTGGTTCGGATTTCCGATGCGCGCCGCATACTCATCGAAACCGTGGCCTACAGCCTGGATCTGGTGGTTAGCCCGAACCTCGCAGCCCTGGAAGCCGTGTGGCAGGCCGCCTACGCGCCGGAATCAGAGGCGCCGGAACTGGAGGTGGCGGAAACGGAGGTTGTGGCAGAGCCGAAGGAGGTTCCGGGCATCGACAAGACCGGGGAAGGCCCCACCGCATTCGATGCCTGGCTTGCATTGGAGCTCGAGGAGTTCGACGCGTCGCCGGAGGCCAGCCAAGCGGCTTGGGAATTGCAGGCTGCGGTCCGCAGGTGGTTGGATTCGGTATCGCTGCCACCGGACGAATTCGTGTTGTTGGCGGCACAGGATCTGTTCGGAACCCCATTCGAGCTGGCAGTCTGCTACTGTCTGGCCGGGTACCTTGGCGAGCACATGGCCCGCGATCGCCATCACGATTTCGCGAGTTGTTCAGCCCTGTTGAGGCGGATTGCCTCCGGTGCGGAGAGAATTGAACTGCCGGACGAGGGCGGTACCTACAAGGCGGAGTCGGGGACGGTCACCGTGTGTACCATGCATGGGGCCAAGGGTCTTGAGTGGGACCGGGTGTTCCTGCTCGGACTTAACAACTATGCGTTTCCCGCGGACCCTGAAACCGACCAGTTCATGTCAAGGTTGTACTACGTCAAGGACCAATGGGATCTGCCGGCCGAGCTGATGGCCGTGGTCGACCACGCCCTGGACCAACGCTTGGACGGGTTCATGCCCGGGGTCGCCACCGTCGACAATTGCGCGGCCTATGTGTCGGAACGGCTGCGGCTCCTGTATGTTGGTCTGACGCGGGCCCGCGAACAGGTGGTGCTGGTGCCCGACTGCGGCCGCAGCCGCAACCAAAATGCGCAGGCGGAGGCCCACCGGGAGCTCGACGACTACCTTGTCCGTGTGCATGCGTCGCCGGCCGGCGGTTAACCGCCGGCCGATCACCGAATTTGTTTTTCCCGTTTCCTGCCGAATCAGGCACAAGGAGAATCTGTGACTCAATCAGACTATGGCAGCTTGCTGCCCGCACTCGACTCCGGTGTTCCCGCCAGCCCCCGGGCCAGGCAGAATCACTTCAGGGCCGAACCCGAACTGGCTATCGACGCCTCCGCCCTCTACCACTGCGTCCTCAAGACGGCCAAGGGCGACATCGTGATTCGGATGTTTGCGGCGGAGGCACCGGTCACCGTCAACAATTTCATCCATCTGTCCCGTTCCGGCTTCTACGACGGGACCATGTTCCACCGTGTCATCGCCGACTTCATGGCCCAGGGCGGGGATCCAACCGGCACCGGCACCGGAGGCCCCGGCTACCGCTTCAAGGACGAGTTCCACGACTCGCTGGTCTTCGACCGGCCGGGCCTGCTGGCCATGGCCAACGCGGGGCCCCGGACCAACGGCAGCCAGTTTTTCATCACGTTTGTTCCGTGTACCTGGCTGGATCACAAGCACACGATCTTCGGCGAGGTTGTGGCCGGCATGGACGTGGTCAACTCCATATCGATCCGCGACCCGCAACGCAGCCGCGTTGCGGGAGACCTGATCAACGGCGTAGAGGTCTTCGAGCAACAGGCCGACGCCTGAGGGCTGGATTGTCCACCGGCGGTGCGAAGGACATGCCTGTCCGTTTCCGCATCGCCGGGTGGGCCCGGCCACTGCCAATCCAACACCATTGCATCGGTTCACCAAGCCCATCCAAAACATGAGAAACCAGCTGTCTTTCCTTGTCTGTGTGTTGTGTGCCGCCATGGCGCTGGCTGCCTGTGGCCGCGGCGACAGGGCCGTTGACGATGCGGCTCCAGCTCCCGAGGTCACTGTGGACGCGGAGGCCGCGGTGACTCCCGAACCGCTGGCTGCTGCGGAACTGGATCTGGGTACCGAATTGCCCGCAATTCCTCTGGACATGCCCCAGGAACCGGAAGACCGCGACGGCATGTTCGACGAACCACCGCCGTTTGTCATCGAGGAGGACGGCGTCTACTTCGCCGTTCTCGAAACCGCCAAGGGCGACATTACCGTGGAATTGTTTGCCGACCGTACGCCGATTACGGTCAACAATTTCGTCTACCTTGCGCTGTCTGGCTTCTACGACGGCACAACCTTCCACCGCGTCATCCCGGACTTTATGGCCCAGGCCGGTGATCCGGCCGGCACCGGCAGGGGCGGACCCGGGTACCGGTTCGAGGACGAGTTCATCTCAAACCTCGGGTTTGACGAACCCGGCCTGCTGGCCATGGCCAATGCGGGGCCCGGCACCAACGGCAGCCAGTTTTTCCTGACGCACGTGGAAACTCCGCACCTGAACCAACGGCACACCATCTTCGGCAAGATTGTGGCAGGCATGGATGTCCTGCTCGGCATCGAGGTGCGCGATCCCCAGTCGTCCGGGCAGCCGGGCGACACGCTGGAGCGCATTCGCATATTCCAGGGTGCCGAGAGTTTGCTGCCGCCTCCGCCGCCCACACCCACGCCCGTGCCCACCCCGACGGTCAGTGCGCCCGTGTTGCCCGCAGCCGGGGATGCCAGGACGCTTGCGGACCTTGAGCCCCTGGAGCGGAGCGGGATCTACAACACCGCGCCCGACATGGTCATTGATCCGGACGACAAGCTGATCGCCGTGCTGGAGACCACCCTCGGCACCATTACGTTCGAGCTGTTCCCGCAGATCGCGCCCAACGGGGTCAACAACCTGATGGTGCTGGCCAACCTGGGCTATTTCGACGGTCTGGAGTTCTACCGCGACATCAACCAGGGTCTGTTGTTCCTGGGTACCCTCGACGGGACGACGGCCAACATTGGGTACTCGATTCCGTTTGAGCAGTACTCCGGAGAACCCAAGGAGAGCGGGTTGTTGGGATATGTGCCCGACCGGACCAAGTTCCAACATGTCCATGGGGGGCTCCTGTTCCTGTCCGTGGGCGATGCCTTCGGGGGCCAGTTGGGCGACATCCACATCGTGGGCGTGGCGACCGAGGGCCTGGACCTGTTGCCGTTGATCCAGGAGGATGAAGAGGCCACGATTGCAAGTTTTGACGTAATGGTGCCGTCGGAATAGCGGACAATAGCGGTCCTGCCAAGGAGAGGTTTTACCAATGACAATGGGCCGTCCATTCACATCCACCAATCCGATTCGGTCCACCGCCTTGCGCAACGGTTGGCTGCTGGTCGTTGTGGGTCTGTTGGCCTTGTGCTTGGCGGCCTGTCAAACCGACGGCCGCGGGACGAGAGAGGTAGCCTATTCGTCCGTGACCATGGAACCGCAGGCCAGTAAAGCAGATACGGAACTGGAGGTGCGCATCCAGGAGGACTTTGGCGGTCAGGGCCTGGATACGGGCTTGCGCGTGTCTGTGTCCGAACACGGGGGCAGGGGTGCACAGGCCCAGACCCGTCCGACAGCGGCCGCGCAGCTTTCGGAGTCGGAACTCCTCCAGGCCTTGGATTCCCTTCCGGTGCTGGCCGTGAACAACGACTCTGCGGCAGAGGTTCTGCTGCCGACAGAGCGACGTGAACCACCGGCTCATTCCGGTGTCCGTCCGTCCATGTTTCCGCCCGAGGGGGCGGCTGAGCGGCCAACTCCGGTTGCCGAGTTGCTGTCCGTCCTGCGGTACGCCCCGGAGGGGGAGGTG
>JAPPAJ010000131.1:8488-19388 GCA_026705565.1 Caldilineaceae bacterium
GCGAGGTGGCCCTGTCTCCCAATCTGTCGCTGACCTTCTCCCACCCCATGGTCCCGATTTCGAGTCAGGCGGTGGTTGCGGACCAGGATCTTCCGGTCGAACTGACTCCCCAGCCGGAAGGCGAGTGGATGTGGCTGGGTACGCAGACCCTGCTGTTTCAGCCCAAGGGGCGCATGCCGGGCGCGACTCGGTACACCGTTCGTGTTCCGGACACGGTCACGGATGTGACGGGTACGCAGCTGGAATCGGAGTTTGTCTGGGAATTCGAAACCGAGCCGCTGAAACTGCTTGAGGTTTGGCCCAACGACAACGCGCGCGACCCGGGAAGACTGGACACCCCCATCGTTCTGGGTTTCAACCAGGCCATCAATGCAGTCGAACTGGCTCCCTTTCTGAACGTGCTGGCAGGTGGTCGTGAACTCGAGTTCACGGTCCTGCGGCCCCACCTGCACGCGTTGCCCGACGGCGCCCGGCGATTACTGGAGCATTACCCGGACAACCGGACCCTGGTCCTGCAGCCGCGGCAGCCACTTCCGGCCGGAACCACCGTCACTGTGGCCCTGCAGACGCTCGCGCCCTCGGCCGAGGGACCCTTGCCGACCACGCAGATTCAGCGATCCTCATTCGGGACGCGCGGCGAGTTTCGGCTTGGGGAGGTGTATTGCTCCTGCCGGCCGGGAGAGCCGTTCCATGTTTGGTTCAACCACGAACTTGATGCGCAGTCCGTGGCAGCCGATCTGATCCAGGTGGATCCACCGTTGCCGGGGGGCGTGGTGGAGGCTGGCTGGGGCAGCATGACCATCAGTGGCCAAACTCGGGCCAACACCACCTATACCCTGACGTTCCTGCCCGGGCTGCGGGATACATTCGGACAGACACTGTCCAAGCCGCAAACGGCCCGGGTGCACGTGGGGGAACAGGAGCGATTTCTTTACAGCCCGCAAGTTATGGAAGTCCTGCCGCCGCACACGGGTGGACAGTTCCAAATCATCTCGGCCAATGTTCCTCGGGTACGTCTGCTGGGCTACCGGGTGGAGCCGGCCGACTGGCCGCAGTTCCTGGCGGCCAGGGAGTTCCTTTGGGAATCCCCGGGCGCCGCGGATCGGCTTCTCGACCGGGAGCCGATCATTGACCAAACCTTGCGCCTTGAGACTTCGGCGGAAGGCTTGACGATCACAATGCTGGACCTTCAACCTTGGCTGCGGGACGGCAAGGGCCACTTGGCGCTGGTGCTGGTGCGACCGGCCCTGCTGCCGTGGGATATCGAGAATTATCCGGTGTGGGTGCAGTCAACCGAACTGGCGTTGGATGCCTATGTCGACAGCCGGCAACTCGTGACCTTGGCGACGGACCTGGCCAGCGGCGAGCCGTTGGCGGGAGTCTCGATCACACTTCAGCCGCAGGGGGATGTGGCCAAGACCGATGCTGCCGGCAAGGCCGTGTTCGCCCTGTCGGAACCGCCGACCTTGTTGCAGGAAGGGAACAGGGGGGATGGCTCAGCTCTTTGGCTTGAGGCAAGGATGGGCGACGACCTGGCGCTTCTGCCCCAATCCGTGTGGAGCGAATGGGAAACCCGCTGGCACTGGTCGGGAGATGAACGGCGCCTGCAGTGGCACTTGATCACCGACCGCAACCTGTATCAGCCCGGCGAGCAGGTGACTGTGCGGGGATGGCTCCGGGAAGTCGAGCAGACACCGGACGGCGATGTTGGATTCTTCTCACCTCCCGACCGTGTCGTCCGCGTCAATTGGCAGGCCTACGACAGCCGCGGCAACGAACTGAAGGCTGGCCGGGCCGACCTGGACATCGAGGTCGATGGCGGTTTCACATTCGATTTCCCCGTGCCGGAGGACGCCAATTCCGGCCGTGGCTGGATCGAGATGTACCCGGATCCGAATAACGGAGCGGAAGGACACTGGGCCCATCTCGAGTACCGGATCGAGGAGTTCCGGCGACCTGAATTTGAGGTGTCGGTGACCGGTCCTGGGACCGATGCCTGGCTGGGTTCGGAGATCCTGTTCGAAACGGGGGCCGGGTATTACGGCGGGGGGCCGTTGGACGGGGCCGATGTCACTTGGCGCATTGCCGGAAGCCAGGCCGAGTACAGTCCGCCCGGTTGGGACCGCTACCAGTTTGGTCTTGGCCGGTGGTTCCCGTGGCGGCACGGTTTCGAGTTCGATGGCCCGCGGCGCGGCGCAGACGACGAGTCTGCGTTGTTGGACGGTAGCCTGGATGTCCGGGGACGCCACGCGGTGGCGGTCCTGGCGGAGGCGGACCTGCCGGTACCGTATGCCGTCACCGCTTCGGCGACGGTCCAGGATCTGTCACGGCAAACCCAGACCGGGTCGAGTCGGACCCTGATGCATCCCGCCTCCCTGTACGTCGGGGCGCGCACGGATACGTACCTGGCGCGGATTGACGAGGCCTATCCGGTGGAGTTGGTGGTCGTCGGCATCGATGGATCCCCGGTGGCCGGAGCCGAGATCATCGTCGAAGCTTCGCTCCCGGGTCTTGAGACGGGGTTCCGGCTGCCCGTGGACACGGACGAGGTGCGCTCCTGCACCTTGGTCTCCGCCCTTGAGCCGGTGTTCTGCGATCTGAAGTTCGCCAGCGGTGGCCAGTGGCAGATCAGCATCACCGTGCGGGACTCGCTGAATCGTCCGAACCTGACACGCCTTGAGCGGTGGGTGTACGGCACCGGTCTCATCATGGACTCCAACCGGCAGGAGAACGTTCAATTGGTGCCGGACCGCGAAACCTATCAACCCGGGGACACCGCCCGGGTGATGGTGGTTCCGCCGTTTGCGCCGGCCTATGGCTTGTATGTCGTCAATCGATCCGGAATTGTGGAGACCAGGCCTCTGGCCATTGAAACGGACCAGGCCATGCTGGAGATCCCGATCACGGACCGGCATTACCCGAACCTGCATGTGCAGGTGTTCCTGTCCGGTGCGGAAGATGGCAATGGGATGCCGATGATGGCCGCCGGTTCGGCCGACTTGGCCGTGCCGCCCCTGGCCCGGGAACTGCAGGTGGAACCGAACCTTGCAACCGACACGGTGGAACCGGGCTCCGAGGCCGCGCTCGAAGTATTGGTAAGTGATGCCGAGGGCAACCCGGTGGTGAATGCCCCGGTGACCCTGCTGGTGGTCGACGAGGCCATTTTGGCCTTGGCGAACTATTCCCACGGCAACCCCATGGATTCGTTCTACCGGCACCGGTACCCGTCGCTGTCCGAATATCGGTTGCGGAACTATCTAAAGTCCACAGTCGACATCTCGGCAATGGATCTTGCCGGTTCCGGCGGGGGCATGGATGTCGCCGAGGAATCCGAGTCGAAGCGGTTCGGACTGGACAGGCTCATGCCGATGGCGGCCGCGGCCGCGCCGGAACCGGCGATGGCCATGGCAGAGTCGGCCGACATGGCGATGATGGACGACAGTGCAGGAGCCGATGGCGCGGACATGACGGCCACGGTGCGCACGGACTTCCGCCCGTTGGCCGTATTTGTCGCCGATGGAACCACGAACGCCGAAGGAGTGTTCACACAGGCCTGGACGATGCCGGATACCGTTGGACGCTATCGGGTCGTGGCGATTGCCACCTCCGGCGAGCAACACTTCGGCAAAGGCGAGACCTCCTTGACGGCCAGCCTGCCGCTGCAAATCCGCACCCAGTGGCCCAGGTTCCTCAATTTCGGTGATCGGGCCTTGCTGCCTCTGCTGGTCGAAAACCCGGCGTCCACGGACCAGGATGTGACCCTGGTGCTGCAAAGCGACCGACTGTCGCTGGCGCGTGCCACGGCTTCGGGACTGGCCGCGGACGGATACACGCTCTCCGTACCCGCCCGGAGCCGGAGTTTGGTGGAGATTCCGTCCCATGCAGAGGCTACCGGCATGGCACGGCTTCAGGTCAGCGTCTTCAATGCCGCACACCAGGACCATGTCCTGGAGGAGTTGCCGGTCTATCGGCCGGCTGCCCGCCAGGGGTTCGCGACCTATGGGGTGGTTGAGGATGTACCCGTGCTGCATACATTGCAGGTTCCGCCGGATGTCCTGCCCGGCTTCGGTGCATTCTCGGTGACGACTTCGTCCACACAGTTGCAGATGTTGGTGGACAGCTGCCTGTCCCTGCGCGAGGTTCGGTGGGAGGATCCGTCTTCCCTGTCCTCCGTGATTCTGGCCAACACGGCCATGCGGGATGTCCTGTATGCCTTTGGCGTCCCCGGTCTGCCGACTCCCCAGGAGGCGGATCAGGAAATCCAGGATGACATCGATGCGCTCCTTGAGTACCAGAACCAGGACGGAGGATTTCCCTGGTGGCGGAAGGGCCGTCCATCCCGCGTCTACGTGTCGGCGCAGGCCATCCATGCCCTGGTCCAGGCTCACAACGAAGGCTATCGTGTGGACTCGGAAGCCATGGACAGGGGCCTTGGCTACTTGCACAACATCCGCCAAGCCTTCGAGCCCGGTGTCGGCCCCGAAACCCGGCGCCTGATCACGGCCTATGCCCTGTGGATTCGATCGCTGGCCGACGATGTCGACAGTGCGCGGGCCAGCCGTCTCCTGGCCGAAGCTCCGTGGGATGAACACCCGCTGGAAGTGCTTGGCTGGTCAATGCTGGTCCTGGCACGGGATCCGAGTGCTGCCGATGAGGTGGCGGATTTGTTGCGGTTCGTGCTGAACCGGGTGGAGGAAACGTCCGGCAAGGCTTCCTTCATCCAGGGCTATCGGGAGACCGACGGGTACACCGTGTTCCAGTCGTCGCGCCGGGGCGAAGGCGCAATGCTGCAGGCGGTCATGACCGTTGATCCGGAATCGGATGTGATTCCCAAGATCGTGTCCGGCATGTTGGGCGGATTGAACCGTCAGGGACACTGGGGCTCTCCCATTGACAACCTGTCGCTGTTGCTCGCCATGAGCCAGTACTTCCGGCAGTACGAAGCGGACGAGCCGGATTTTGCCGCCCATGTCTGGCTGGATGAAACCCTGGTGGCAAGCGACGAGTATCGGGAACGGTCCACCGCAACGCATCGGTTGGACCTGCCCATGGCATGGCTCATGGAGCAGAACCCGGAACGGATCCACACTGTCAGGGATGGCACGGGTCGGCTGTACTACCGGTTGGGTTTGCAATATGTGCCCGAGGACATCCGGCTGGACAGCCTGGACCGCGGCTTCACGGTACTGCGGACCTTTGCGCCCATCGACGACGAACAGGATGTTTGGCAGGATGCGGATGGTGTTTGGCATGTTCGGCTGGGATCGCGGGTGCGCGTGGAAACCACCCTAGTGACCCCCGGCCCCCGGACGCACGTGCGGTTGTCGGTGCCGCTGCCGGCCGGTCTGGAAGCCATCAACCCGGCCCTGGCCGGTTCACAGCCGATCGAGGATCCCAACCGGGACGCATCCGGACGCAGCTGGTGGTACTGGCGCTGGTACGACCATGATCAACTGCTGTCGGAACGGGCACTGATAAATTCGGCGCGGATATATGGCGGGGTCTACAGTTACGCGGTGATTGCCGAGGCGACAACGGCGGGAACGTTCCAGGTTCCGCCGGCCCACGCCGAGGAGATTTACGCACCCGAGACCTTCGGCCACAGTGCCGGGGATATTGTGATGGTCGAACCATTGCCTGCAACGGAGGCGAAAGACGAATGACATGGCAATTTGAACAGCTGGCCAAGCTGGACGGCATCACCGAAGGTCCCCTGTGGATCAGCGGCATGTTGTTCTTCACGCATATTGCGGGCAACCGCATCATGCAGTACCGGCCCGGCAGCGGGGTCGGCGAGGTTTGCGGAGGTACGGAAGCCAGCAACGGCCTGATGGCCGACCGTGCCGGCAACATCTATGTCTGCGTGGGCGGTGGCCGCCGGATTGCCCGGCATCACCACGAACGCGGGCTTGAGGACCTGTGCAGCGAACTGGACGGCAAGCGCCTCAACAGCCCCAACGACCTGGCCATTGACAGCCAGGGTCGCATCTGGTTCACCGATCCCCGTTACGGGGATTACCGGGACGACATGGAACTGGACCACGAGTCGGTGCTGCGCCTGACTCAGGGGACGGACGGCACCTGGGCCTGCGAAAGGATGACCTTCGACACTACCTCGCCCAACGGCATCCTGCTGTCCCCGGACGAATCAACCCTTTACGTGGCCGAAAGCAAGTACGGTGAAGGTCAGAGCCGCGACCTGCGGTCCTATCCCGTGCTGGACGACGGCAGCCTGGGCGGCGTCCAAATCCTGCACAATTTCTATCCCCATCGAGGGATTGACGGCATGTGCCTGGATAGCGAAGGAAACATTGTGGCCACCGCGGGCTGGGAGGAAAGCGGTCCCGGGGGCATGATTTACGTGTTCACGCCGCAGGGACGAGTGCTTGAAACCCACCCCCTGCCCTGCAACCGACCGACCAACTGCACGTTTGGCGGTGCGGAACTGAACGAACTGTTCGTGACCTCGATCGACGGTCACCTGTTGCATGCTCGGACCGACCGGACGGGCTACCTTCCGTATATGGCCTGATCCTGTTCCGGCCACATCTCGGCATCACCACAGGATTGGCGCCGACCATCCAAGGAGTTTCAAGTCCCATGTTGGATTCCCAAGACGTCGCCTTTTTCGAGGACAACGGCTTTCTGCACATCCCGGAAGTCTTCACCTCGGAAGAGACGCAGGAGCTTTCGAATGAACTGGATCGGCTTGTGGCCGAGTGGGCCCTGACCAGCCCAGGCTGGGAAGGCAATTGGCGCAACATCTACATGGACCCCGAGGTGGCCAAACAGTCCAAGCTCACGGCCATGCACGACCTCCAGTTCTACTCCGAGGTCTGGTTCCGCGGCATCACGAACCCGAGGCTGGTGGACGCAGTCAGCGACCTGATCGGTCCCAACATCGAACTGCACCATTCCACACTGCATATCAAGCCGCCGCAGAGCGGCCATCCGTTCCCGATGCACCAGGACAGTCCCTTCTATCCCCACCAGGCCAAGGGGTTCGTGGACGTGCTGGTGCACTTGGACGACACCAACGAGGAGAATGGAGAAATCCGCTTTCTGGCCGGCAGCCACAAGCAGGGAGCCTTGGAGCACCTGACAGCGGAGGGCATCTACTACTACCTGCCGCCCGACGACTATCGCCTGACGGACACGGTGCCGGTGCCTGCCAAGAAGGGCGATGTCGTGGCCTTCCACCTGTGGACGGTCCACGGGTCCTACATCAACCGGACCAACCAACCGAGGCGGCTGGTGCGGATTGGATTCAGGGATCCGCAGAACCCGCAAGTGGCCGGCCAAAGCTTTCAGCGGCCCAACCTCCTGTTGAAGGGATATCGCGACCGGGCGGAGGGTCAGGAGCTGTTGCGGAACAGTTGACATCCTCAACCGCAGGTGCAAGCCGGAACACATCCAAGGGGCATTTCCCATGATTCTTCAGGAACTGAGCCGAGACGCCATTGCCATGCATGCGCCGCAGGGCACCGCGATTCTGCCGACGGCATCGATTGAACAGCATGGCCCACACCTGCCGGTGGGAGTGGACACTTTGCTGTGCTCGGAAGTGGTGCACAGGGCCGTTGCGAAGGCCGAAGAGCGACTTGGACCCAATACTTTGTTCGTTGCACCCGTCTTTTCCTGGGGCAATTCCCATCACCATCGACCGTTCGCGGGCGTACTGTCGCTGGAAAGCGATCAATACATCGGTGCCGTCCACCAAGTCCTGGAAGGATTGCTACTCGCTGGCTTCCCCCGCCTCCTCATCATCAACGGCCATGGCGGCAACACAGCGCCCAATCGCATTGTTGCCCAGGACTTCGTGCATCGGTACGGGAAACAGGCCGTGACCGGGGCGGCCGACTATTGGGACGTTGGTCGGCAGGCATTGACGGATGCCGACTTGATCACCAGCGACTTGATCCCAGGCCATGCCGGCATCTTCGAATCTGCGTTGATGAGGGCCGTGCGGCCCGATCTGGTTTCCGAAGCCGGGATGGCCGAAACCCGGACTGCGCAATCCAAGGCAGGGCGGGATCCCTGGCACACCGAGGTGCCGGGAGCCTGGGTCGCTGCGGACGGGTATTCGGATCAGCCGAGTTTGGGTACCGCCGAACAGGGGCAGGCCATGCTTGACGTGCTGGTCAACAGTGTTGCCGACGCCATCACTGCCTTCCATCAAGGCAACGCGGCTCCGAATGCGGAGGCTGGCTGTTGCCAATAGGGCAAGGCGAATCGAGTTGTTCCGGTCGATGCTGCAGCGTGCCCACATTGGGGGGCTACCACAAACTGTCGCCCAAGTACCTAGACCACAACGTGCGCGGCCTCGACACCGTGGACCAGATGGCTACGGTCGCCGTCGGTCTAGTCGGCAAGCGGCTCATGTACCGGCAACTCATCGCCGACAGTGGACTGGATAGCGGCGCACGGTCATGAGGCAATCGGGCTGTGTAGTGCCGGAGGTCCCCCCTGTACCTCCTGAGCACCTGAACGGCCATTTTGAACACGGGCAACCTGTTGCCCGTTCAACAGACCCAGACCTGATTTGTCATCTTCAAAAGAGTGCGAGGGAGGTGTAAGCCGATGAGGCTGGATGCGTTCTCCGATTCCGGTTACTTCTGGCTGCCTGGCGGCGAGGATCAGAGCCTTCAAGTGCCGGGAAATCTGTCTGTTTCGGAGGCTGGCCGCGTCACATTGGAGACCTTCGGGTATTGGAGCAAAGATCCCTTGTCGTTGGCGCATGACAATCAACCCTCGAAGCTGACGCGCATCTTCGGATACACGCCGGAACGGGGCAACGTTACGCTTACAGGTGCAGTGGCAACACGAGACAGAATCCAATCAAGAACGAATGGTTGGGTGTTCAACTGTACATCGTTTGTGGCGGACAGACTCCTGACAGGCGGACACTTCAGCGAGAACTATCCGCTTTTCGACCGGCTAGGTTTCAAGATTGAAGTCTTGCATGAGTGGATTGGGGTACCGGGGTTCACAATAGAGCGCGAAAGTCACTTGTGTACATCCATTACCTACCAAAGACCAGCCCCTCTACCGTTTCAGGTCAGCGACGATGTTGTGGGAGAGTTTGGACTGGAGCACTCGATTTCCTTCCAAGCTCCTGCCGGCATCAAGGTCCCGGAGGCACACTACAGCGCATACATCAAGATTTCGAACTCCATGTCATGGACTACTGAGGAGGTGCTCCGCTGGGTCCTCTGTATGCGAAACTTCGTCAGCTTGGGAACGGGGGTTCCAGTAGCGATCACATCGCTTGCAGGTTGGAAGCGGACAGATGGCTATGAAGATGAGAATACGGACGACCGAGAGGAAGTGGTTGAAATCTTCTGCGAGTCGCAGCAGCACAGTCCCAAGCCAATTGCGAAACTTCTCCCTCAGTTTATGAATTTCACATACAGGGATCTTGCCGATGTTTCGGATTCCATCCAGCGGTGGATTGACTTGTGTCTCTGCGGCAGGAGCAAGGGCGGCCAAGCTGTCAAACTGTTCTTCGACTCTCTGTACGGTGATGGCATCCTGCCGGTTGATCTGCGGTTCATCAAAGTGGAGGAGTCACTGCAAAAGCTCGCCCCGGTTATGGGTGTAGTCACGAAAGAAAGAGAAACAGAAAAAAGGATTATGCTTATGGTGGCCAAGTTCTCTGAACTCTTGGGGATAGAGGCTGGCTGCGAGATGGAGTTTGCCAAGCGTGTCCGGGCTACGCGGAACTTGTGGGTACACCGCGATCCCCGACCGGAAGCGCAGGCATGTGAAGGGGTTGACCTGCTCCGGCTGCTGGATCAATGCGAGACACTGCTGTTCTGCTGTTTGACTGCCCAAGTGCTTGGCAGTGAAAAGGAGGCCATCCGTGTCCTTCGGGATGCCAGACCAATCAAGGACAGGGTCCGGTCAGCCTGACGTGTACCGAGCCACCACGTCCCCAACGGGATTTGTGTAGCAAAATCCGCAAGGCCACTGCCACACCCGCCGGGCGGCACAGGCACCCTGACTTCTCGTTGCAGTGACAGTTACCTGCTTTGTGGCAATAGCTGCAGTCTGCCACCGCGCACGGCTGTCAAGGAAACTGGTTTGCCAGAGTTGTCTGTTGGAACCTTCCTCTATACTGATGCTTGCCTGCTCGCAGGCCGTAACCAATAACAGGATTAGCAATGGACAAGAAGGAATATTTTGAGTACCATAAGGCATGGGAAGAGTGCCTACAGGTCGCGGAGGGGTGCTACTATACCGCCACCTGCAAGGATCCCGCAATAGGTGCCCATGTCGTATCCGAAGCGTGGCTGCGGACACTGGCTTCGCAGGGCAAGGTGTATTGGTTCTCCCGCAACAAGGGCATACCAAAAGATGTGATCGAAGGGTTTGAAAGAGGAGAAGGTATACGCAAGCTGCTTCAGCGTCTGAAAAAATCCCAACCCAGCCTCGTTTCCATTGGACTCGCCACGCGCTCGAAGTTTTGCTGCAAACAGCATGACAGGGAGTTCAACCTCATCGACAGCCGGGAAAACATGAACTTGCAGGCCCCGGATGTCCACCATCTGAACCTGATGTTTTATAGGGCCCTGATTCGGCAGTTGCATGTTGACACTGCGAAAAAGGCATTGGGCCTGCGACAACCCGATGTGAAAGCGGGATGGTCTCTTCGTCCTCAGTTTGATGAAGACAGTGCCGACAACTTGCAGCAACCCAGGCAAGTATTGCTACAGGCCTTGGGTGCGAAGAAGGGCGGGGCATGGTGTGTCCGGCACGAGGTTCGGCACATACCGGGGCGCCCGCGTGTAGCGGCAGCCTGCGCAGCTTCCTGGCGTCCCGGCGAAGGGGTGGTAGCGATGGATGACTTGAAATGCACTGGAGCGTGGGGCTGCACGGTAATCCCCCATGACGGAGGCCA
>JAPPAJ010000302.1 GCA_026705565.1 Caldilineaceae bacterium
CAGGCCCGCCCCCAGGCAGAACGTCTCCATCGCCTGCTGTTGCGACCGCAGATCGTCCCCTTGCGCCCGGTGGGACACGCGGCAGTAGACCACGGTGCGCCCGGACCTGGGGGCACGCTCCACGCCGAAGTACCGCTCCACGTCCGCCTCCGTGTAGTAGCGGTGGCCGGCGGGGATGCGGCGGTCCGGCAGCTTGCCCTTCAGGCTCCAGGCCTTGACCGTGTTCTTGTGCACCCCAATCTTGGCCGCGAACGCGGCGGCCCGGTAAATCTTCATGTCTATAAGATACTACAGAATGTCCTTCAGTACTGATATGTCGTGCTGGTAAGAAGCTCCTGTGTCTCGGACTCGCCCTTTGTAGCCAGGGCTTCAAGCTGGTCAGGTGTCAGGATTGCGACAGATCGCATCTGCATCCGCCTCAAGATTGCATTTCCTTAATATTATGTACAAAAAAGCTCAGATCAGACTTTTTGATCGGTCTTGGCATTGAGGTGTGTCCCAAGCAAACCGGCAATCGCGATGTTGAAACGGCTGTGCAACCTGGCTTGTCCAGTCGGCTTGGCCGGCAGAACTGACCCGTGACGCGGTAGGTTCTGTCACAACGTCGGACAGTTGTTTCCTACGGAACAACGAATGGGACACCTGCGGTTGCACTTGGATCCGAGGTTGTGCAACTGGCCTCCCCCCGGTGTCACGCGGGTCGTCGCTCAGCTGCAGGAAGGCGACCTCTTGCCTGCGGGGCATGGGGGAAATGCTCTTCGTATCTATCCGGCCCTGCCGCTTCTCGAAGTTTGCCAAGCCTCATGTTCGGTGGAGACCTGAACCATGGATTGTCAGATTTTATAGTATAATTCTGACACTAGTCGGGTGGGGGTTCAACCATGACAGGTTTGCCTAGCCGTATTCTTCAACTCGCCGACGAGTCGCCGGAAGGGACTGTGCTGTGTGCAAACGCGCTGTTGCATCTGGGCACCAGGGCGGCCGTGGACCAGGCACTGTCGCGGCTCGCTCGCCGCAGCGAGCTCATGAGAATATGTCAGGGGATCTATGTCCAGCCCGTCCAATTCCGATTTGGTCTTCGTCCCCCCTCCATCGGAAAGGTGCTTGCATCTCTGTCCACGTTTTGGGGTGAGCCGATTGTTCCCTGTGGCGCCTTGGCCGCCAATGCCTTCGGATTGACTACCCAAGTTCCGATGCGGTTGGTGTACTTGACGTCTGGGCCTGACCGCAAGTTAACCTTCGGTCGGTTGATCGTGGAAATGCGGCACGCCCCCCGCTGGCAACTGGTCGCACCCCATCGGCCCGCGGGCGATGCAGTGCGTGCCCTGTCTTGGTTGGACCCCTCCGAAGTTGCGGAGGGACTGCGCACAATTCGGAGCAGGTTGTCTCCTGAAGACTTTCTGCAATTGGCTGAACTGCGTGCCGCAATGCCCTCGTGGATGGCCGAGTCGGTTTCTGCAATGGTTGCCGATGTCTGACACGCTCTTTGAATCACTTTTACCCGTGGAGCGCTTTGAGGTTCTCGAGGGTGCTTCCATGCTCAGTGGAAGACATGCTCATCACCTTGAAAAGGACGTATGGGTGGTGTATGCCCTGCGCGCGCTTTGGGACAGCCCGGTCAGCGCGAGTTTGACTTTCAAAGGAGGCACTTCGCTCTCCAAGGTGCATCGCGCCATTCATCGATTCTCCGAAGACCTCGATGTCACCTACGACATTCGGTCCTTTGCATCCGACCTTGTGGCCGGGAGTGGAGACGAGGCATTGCCGCCCAACCGCAGCCAAGAGAAGAAATGGACGCGAGAAATCAGACAACGGTTGGCGGACTGGACGGAAACTTGGGCCTTGCCCCAACTGGCAGTCAAACTGTCCGAGGTGGATTCATCGGTACGGTTGTACGCTGAGGGAGACAGATTGAATGTTCGCTATGAGCCGTTGTTTAGCGGGTACGGCTTTGTGGCACCCGAGGTAACCGTGGAGTTTGGAGCACGGTCTACAGGAGAGCCCCGTGCAGAACACACGGTCACCTGCGATGCGGCACCCTACCTGCCCGAAGTGGTTTTCCCTATGGCCCGGCCCTTGGTCATGGCGGCGGAGCGTACATTCTGGGAGAAGGCCACGGCGGTGCATGTCTTCTGTCGCCAGCAACGCATCCGCGGGGAGCGGTTGTCAAGGCACTGGCACGATTTGGTCCGTTTAGACGCCGCGGGCGTTGCCCAAAAGGCTCTTGCCGACCGGAATCTGGCCTTTTCCGTGGCACGGCACAAATCGATGTTTTTTCGTGAGAAGGATACTGTAGGAAACTGGATTGACTATGTGGCCGCGGTCTCGGGCGATCTACAGCTCGTGCCAGAGGGGGCGTTTGGCAAGGGACTGGCCGAAGACTACGGGCGGATGCTGACGGACCGAATGCTCCTCGACGAAGGTGAGTCTTTCGAGGATCTGATGTGCAGGTGTGGCGAGCTTCAGGCAAGAGCCAACCGATTGGCACAGTAGGCGATTGGCCTGCCCGTACAGACGTTTCCCATCGCACAAAGCGACACCGGACCGAACGATCCAGCGACCGGCCCTTTCAACATCCGTTGATGCAACCGGGCCATCCGGCAGCAGGGCACCGTGTTGGCTGGGGTTCGTGGTCGCTCCGGCTGCGCAACCGCGGACGGTTCACTCGACGACCGGCAGGTCCTCGATGTTCCAGTCAACCGTCACATAGGGTGCGTACACCCAGGCGCTGGTCTCCGGTATCGCCAGGCCGAGATCCAGCAGGTAGATCTGCAGCCAGGATCCGTCCGCATTGCGCCCGGTGACGAACACCTCTGTGCCCAATCCCAGGTTGCCCAGTACCCGGCCCGTGTCCACGCTGGGCTCGGAGCGAATGCGCAGGCCGTCGGCGGCAATCACGCCCATGCCCGGGTTTTCGGACTCGGAGGTGTCGAACCCGCGGTTGGCCGCGGTGTCCAGCAGGTTGAGGCTGCGCTCCGGGACCTCCGTGGCCACGAGCAGGGTTCCGTCGCCATACAGGGTCAAGGAGTCGGCATTGACCCAACCCTTCGCACCGTCCTCGGTGTAGACCGCTATCCATTGGCCGTCCGGCGACTGGGCCACGGCCGACAGGGTCTGGTTGGCCGGAATGGTGACGATGAGGGTGCCACCGGGCGATTCGCGCAACTGCACATCCTGCTGGGGCAGGGCCAGCAAATCGAGGAAGGCGCTGGGTGCACGGGGTTCGCGGGCCTCGGGTACGGGCGTGGACACGGCTGTATCCGCCGGCTCCGCCGGTGGGGTCGGTGTCAGGGTCGGGCCGGGAAGGATCGGCGTGAACGTGGGAAAGACCACGGTGGGCTGATCGGGAATCACGGAGTCCGCCGGGATGGCGGTGGGCTCTGCCCGGGGACCGCCACCGCCGCAGCCGGCCAGCACCACCGACAGGATGGCTGCCAGCAGGGTTTGTCGCAGCCCAAAACCTGTCGCATCCGATGCTGGCGGCGTCGGTTCGGCGCGGAACAGGCCGGGGATGCGATCGGCCAAGGCCGGAACGGATCGAAACATGCGGGGACCTATTCGTGGCGCAGGGCCTGAATCGGATTGAGGCGGCTGGCGCGCCAAGCCGGATAGATCCCGAAGGCCGCGCCGATGGCCGCACAGAAGCCGACTCCCAGCAGGACAGCGTCGACTCCCAGCCCGACGTCCAGTCCCGCCAAGCTGTTGTTGACCACAATGATGCCCAGCCCCGCCAGGCCAACTCCAATCAGGCCGCCCAGCACCGCCAAGGTCAGGGACTCCACGATGAACTGGGTCAGGATTGTGCCGCGTCGGGCGCCCACGGCCTTGCGCAGGCCGATCTCGCGCGTGCGTTCCGTCACGCTCACAAGCATGATGTTCATGATGCCGACACCGCCCACCAGGAGGCTGATGGCCGAGACCAGGCCCAGGAAGATGGTCAAGGCCGCAGTAATGCCTCCAAAGACGCTCAGGATGTCCTGCTGGTTGATGACGGTGAAGTCGTCGTCTTCGTTGAAGGTGATGCGGTGCCGGTCCCGCAACAGCTCCTCGATTTGCACCTGGGCTCGGTCCAACATGTCCGCGTCGTGCATGTGCACGATGATGGAGCCCACCAGGTATTCGCCGCTGACGGTCTTGCGGCGCGCAATACGGTCCTGCATCGTGGTGAAGGGCAGATACACCGTGTCGTTGAAGTCGCCGAAGATGCCGCCGCTGATCTCCTTCATGATCCCGATGACTTCAAAGCTGCGGTTGTCGACCTTGATGTAGGAGCCAATCGGGTATTCATCCGTCTCGAACAAATTCTGCGCGGTGCCGGTGCCGATGATCGCCACCCGAGCCCGTTCGTCAATGTCCCGGTCGGTTATGAAATTGCCTTCGGTCACAAACCAGTTGGCTGTGATCTGGTGTTGGGGCCAGATCCCCAGCACGTCCACTTCCAGGCTTTCCCCGCCTCGGGTCGCGATGCGGCTGGCCCGGTTTTCGGTGGCCACCGCCTTGACGCCATCGACGTTGAACGGGTTCTCGATGGCGCGGGCGTCGGCCAGCGTTAGTTCGCCGACGCCTGCCCCTTCGTCTTCAATGGCTCCTGCCACGACCCAAAGGTTGTTGGTGCCGGCCACCTGAAAGACGTTGACCACGTAGTTCTCCACGCCCTCGCCAACCGACACCAGCACCACCACAGCGAACACGCCGATGATGATGCCCAGCATCGTCAGGAAGCTGCGAACCCGGTTGGCTGCCAGTGCGCGCAGCGCGATCAGGACGGAGGTCAGTGCCATGGCCGGTTCGGGCTAGGCCGCCGGTATCGCCTCGGGAACGGCATCGGCTACATTCGGCACCGGCGCCGCAACCCGGTCCGCCATGGCCTTGTAGCCCGGAGAGTTGGTGATGTCCTCGACCAGACCGTCGCGCAGGTGGATGGTGCGGCGCGTGTACTCCGAGGTCTCCGGATCATGGGTCACCAGCACCAGGGTGATGCGTTCCACCTCGTTCAGTTCCGCGAACAGGTTCATGATGTCCGTGCTGGTTTCGGTGTCCAGGTTGCCGGTTGGCTCGTCCGCGAGGATCATGGCCGGATCGTTGACCAGGGCCCGGGCAATGGCGACCCGTTGCTGCTGCCCGCCGGACAGTTCGTTGGGTTTGTGGTCCATGCGGTCCGCCAGGTCCACCAGCTCCAGGGCGTGGCGCGCCTTCTCCCGGCGCTGCCGACGGGAGACGCCGTTGTAAATCAGGGGCAGTTCCACGTTGGCCAGGGCCGTGGTCCGCGCCAGCAGGTTGAAGCTCTGGAACACGAAGCCGATCTTCTGGCTGCGCACCCGGGCCAGCCGCCGCTCGCTCATCTTGGCCACATCGTCGCCGTCCAGCAGGTAGCTGCCCGCGGTCGGCGTGTCGAGGCAGCCCAAAATGTTCATCAGTGTGGACTTGCCGCTGCCGCTGGGGCCCATGATGGAGACGAAGTTGCCGGGAAAGATCTGCAAATCGACGCCGCGCAAGGCCGCGACGGTAATGTCCCCCAGCTTGAATTCCTTGGTGATGCCCTCAATCGAGATGATGGGATTCAGCTCATCCCGCCGTCCGTTGGACGCGCCGTCGCTCATCGTTAACCTCCGAAGATGGCGTTGCGCAGTTGGGCCTCCCGATCAACCGAAAGCACGGCGACCATGTCGTCGTCGTTCAGGCCGGCCAGGATTTGGCTTTCCCGTTCGTTGCGCAGCCCCACGTTGATCTCGGCCAGGACCGGTTCCTGGTTCACCACCTTGAAGACGAAGTACTTGTTCTGCTCCCGGTCGAACCGCACGTAGCGGTTGGGGATCAGCAACACGTTGTCCACCTGGGCCGTCGTGATGCTGGCCGTGGCGCTCATGCCGGCCCGCAGGGGGGCATCGGTCGCGTCGGGCACGATCTCCACCTCGTAGGTGATGGTCGAGCCGACCTCGTTGGCCGTGGGAGAGATCTTGGTCACCTTGCCGTAGACCTCGTCGTCCGGCAGGGCGTCCAGATTCAGCTTCACGCCCTGGCCCACCTGGACCTGCCGCACGTCGATTTCATCCACGAAGACGGTCATGTGGTAGCTCTGCAGGTCCGTCAGAATCATGGCCGGGGCACCGCCCGACAGCTGCTCGCCCACCCGCACGTTGACAGTGCTGATGACCCCGTCGCGCGGGGCCAGCAGCTGGGCGTTGCGGATGTTCAGCTCGGCCATCGCATAGTTGATGCGGGCCTGCTCGAGTTCCGAGCGCGCGATGTCGATGTCCTCGACATCGCTGCCCTTCTGCAGGTCGCGCAGGGCGTTCTGCCGTTCGATTAGGGACGCGTTGGCCTGCCGCAGGGATTCGTTGGCTACGGCGATCTGGTGCAGGGCGGCTGTCAACTCGGCTTCCGTGGGCGGGGCCACGGCGGATTCCAGGCGACTGCGCGCCGCCTTGGCACTGAAGACGGCCTGATTCCTGCGGGCTTCGGCCGCTTCGATTTCCTCGTCCGAAACGCCGCGTTGATCCTTGGTAACGGCCAGGTTGTAACGGGCTTCCTCCTCGCTGAACTCCGCTCGGGCCACCTCCGCCTCCAGTTCCGCGCGGTCTGCGGCGGACATGCCCGCGACCAGGGCGTTGTATTCGGCCCGGCGGGCCGTGAGATTGGCCTGGGCGGAGGCAATCTGAGCCTGGGCCACGGCAATGTTGGCTTCGGCCAGGTCCAAGTCGCCCTGTTCCGTCTCGGTCAGCAGCTTGTTGAGCCTGGCCTGGGCGATCTTCTGCCCGACCAGCGCCTCATCGCGCGCCAGCCGGAACGACTCGACGTCGAGCTGGGCCAGGAGCTGCCCCTCGCGCACGGCCTGGCCGGCCGACGCCAGGACCTGCAGAACCCGGCCGTTGGTGTCGAACGACAGCGACAGTTCCGCTTCCGGCTCGATGTTGCCGGTGGCGCTCACCGTGCTGGCGATCGAGCCGCGGGACAGCGGGAAACTCTCGAAGGCGGTCTCGTTCGGGTCCTCCCGCTGGGGCAGCGGAAGGGGCAGGTCAATGGTCCCCTGCTGTTGAAGGACAACCAGTACTCCCGCTCCGACGAGCAGAACCACCACCAATGCACCAAGGATCTTCTTGCCCATAAGGCTCCTAACCGGAAGCGGCCCGAAGGACCGCCTGTTCATTTCTTTTCGGGCCGACCCGGCCGTCTTGCATGTATATACGCAACGGATGTCGGCTCCGTTGCAAGGGAGTGTAACCGACGGCATCGCCCCTTGAGTCGGTCTTTACACCTTTTGACGCATGCAAGCGGGACAACTCGATTGCGGCCCTGCCGGCGGCGGTGGGGCTCAGGCCTCGGTACCCACCTCGATACCCGACAGGTGTTCCAAGGCCTTGATCAGGGCGTGGTTGCCCTCCTCGTGCAGGCCGCGGGCCTCGAGCGTGCGGTACAGATTGAAGATTTGCGCCGTGACCGGAATGGGCACGCCCATCTCGTCCGCCGCTGCCAGGACTAGGCGCAGGTCCTTCTGCTGCAGGGACACCATAAATCCCGGTGACCAGTCGCGCCGGATGATCTGGGGCGCGCGGTTGGTGAACATCCAACTGCCCGCTGCACCCTGACTGATGGCGTCGAAGGTCTTCTGGAGGTCCACGCCGCCAGCCTGGGCGAACAGCAGCGCCTCGCACATGGCCACGCAGTTGCCGACCACCAGGATCTGGTTGACCAGCTTGACGGTCTGGCCGGCTCCCTGGGTGCCCACGTGGGTGATGGTGGTGCCCATCGCCTCCAGGCACGGCCGGGCCCGTTCGAAGTCCTCGGCCCGGCCGCCGACCATGATGCTCAGCGTACCCTTTTCCGCGCCTTCGCTGCCGCCGCTGATGGGGGCGTCCAACATGGAGGCGCCCTTGGCCTCCAGGGCCTTCGCAATCTCCAGGGTGGCCTGGGGACTGATGGTACTGCAGTCGATTACCAGCGAACCGGGTGCAACGCCCTCAAGCACCCCTCCGGAACCCAGAACCACGGCCTCAACGTCGGGCGTGTCGCTGACACAGGTGATGACGATGGGACAGCCCCGGGCCACGGCCGCCGGACTCTCCGCGCGGGCCGCACCGGCCTCTACCAGTCCGTCGGCGCGGCTGGCCGTCCGATTCCAGACTGTCACGTCAAAGCCCTTGGCCAGCAGGTTGGCCGCCATGCCGCGACCCATGATGCCCAGACCGATAAAGCCGACCTTCTCCGCCATGCTGCCTGCTCCTGTCCTGTGGGAATGTTTCCGGGTTGGTTCCGCCTACATCGGCGCGCGCCGGCACCAAGGGGTGGGGGCGGCCGCGGGTACGGACGGCGTTCGGGTACGGCCGGACGCACTCCGGCCGCGGGGCGGGATCAGAACAGTTCCTCGGGAACGCCCGAATTCCAGTCGTCCTCCTCGGTCAGCACGGGCTCCTCGCCTTCGTGTTCCAGGAAGATGTCAAACTCCTGCTCCATCTCGTCGCCCTCGCCCATGGCGGGTTCGACGTCCACCACGAAGCGGCCGCCGGGCAGCATGTCGTCGACTTGCAGGAGCTGGTCGCTGATGGGGTCCTGCAGCTGTTCCTGGATGATGCGCCGCAGGGGCCGGGCGCCATACTCCCGGCTGTAGCCGCGCCGGGACAATTCCTGGATGGCCTCCGGTGTCACCGCGAGCTCCAGTTCCAGCTCGGCCAACTGTTCGCGCAGTTCGGTCAGCTCAAGGTCCACCACCTTGTAGATTTCGTCCCGGCTCAGGGCCCGGAAGACCTGGGTGCCGTCCAGGCGGTTGACGAATTCCGGCCGGAACACCTTCTTCACCTGTTCCATGACCTGAGCGCGCATGCGCTCATATTCCTGCTGTTGCAGTTCCTCCTCGTCGCCGGCCAGCTCGAACCCGAGGCGGTTGTCGCCGGTGATCAGGTTGGCGGCGATGTTGCCGGTCATGATGATGACGGCATTGCGGAAGGTGACGTTGCGCCCCTTGGCGTCGGTCAGGGTGCCGTCCTCCATGATTTGGAGGAGCACGTTGAAGACCTCGTAGTGGGCCTTTTCGATCTCGTCCAGCAGAATCACGCTGAAGGGCTTGCGGCGAATCGCCTCGGTCAGTTGGCCGCCTTCGCCGTAGCCCACGTAGCCGGGCGGGGAACCGATCAGCCGGCTGACGGTGTGGCGCTCCATGTATTCGCTCATGTCGAGCCGGATCAGGTGGTCCTCCGAGCCGAACATGTACTCGGCCAGCTTCTTGGCCATGTAGGTCTTGCCCGTACCGGTGGGGCCCAGAAACAGGAAGCTGCCGATCGGCCGCTTGGCGCTCTTGAGGCCGGTGCGCGCCCGGCGGATGGCGCGACAGATGAAGTCGATGGGGCCGTCCTGGCCAATGATGATGCTCTTCAGGTGCTGGTCCATCTCCAGCAGCCGGGCCTTTTCCTCGCCGGCGATGCGGCTGGCCGGAATGCCGGTGGTCATGGACACCACTTCGGCGATGTCGGCGGCGGTGACCTCGGGAAGGTTTGACTTCTCGCTGTGGGCCTCCTTCTTGGCCTGCAGTTCCGACTTGAGCTCGTTTTCCCGGTACTGGAGCTGCATGGCCTCGTCGAAGCGGTTGTTGTCCAGGGCTTCCTGGCGGCTCTTCTCCACCTCCTTGAGGTTGCGGTAGGTTTCCTGCAGCGAACTGATGGGCGACTTGTACATGCGCACCCGGCTGCTGGCCTCGTCAATCAGGTCGATGGCCTTGTCCGGCAGGAAGCGGTCGTGCAGGAACCGGACCGCCATCTGGGCGGCCGCGTCAATGGCCTCGTCGGAAATCACCAGCCGGTGGTGGTCCTCGTAGCGGGACTTGAGGCCCTGCAGAATGTCGACCGTTTCGTCCAGGGTCGGCTCCTGCACGCGAATCGGCTGGAAGCGCCGATCGAGGGCGGCATCCTCCTCGATGAACTTGCGGTATTCGTCCGAGGTGGTGGCGCCGATGACCTGCAGTTGGCCGCGCGCGAGGGCCGGCTTCAGGATGTTGGCGGCGTCCACGCTGCCGCCGGCGGCGCCGGCGCCGACCATCATGTGCATCTCGTCGATGAACAGAATGGCTCCGGAATCGGTGAGTTCCTTCAGAAGCTTCTTGAGTCGTTCCTCGAACTGGCCCCGGTACATGGTGCCGGCCACCAGGCCGCCCACGTCCAGGTTGATCACGCGCTTGTCCATCAGGGTTTCGGGCACGTTGCCCTCGACCACGCGCTGGGCCAGGCTTTCCACGATGGCGGTCTTGCCCACCCCGGGCTCGCCGACCAGGGCCGGATTGTTCTTGTTCCGGCGGTTCAGGATCTGAATCATCCGCTCGACCTCGACCTGGCGGCCGACGACCGGATCCAGCTTGCCCGCGGCGGCCGCGGCCGTCAGGTCGTATCCCAGCTGGTCCGCGATGGGGGTTGCGCTTTCGGAATCCTTGCCGCCCTTGCGCCGGGAGGTCTGGGGACGGGCCAGGATGGCCTGCGTCTGGGAGCGGATTTCCTCGATTTTGACCCCCAAGCCCTCGAGGATCAGCATCGCCGTGCTGTCCGGCTGGTTCAGGAGGCCCAGCAGGAGGTGTGCGACCTGGATGCGCTTGTGGTTGAGCCGGTTGGCCTGGGAGAAGGCGTACTCGATGATGTTCTTGACCCGGGGCGCCAGCCGGGGCTGGGACTTGGACGGGCGGTCGCCGCGTCCGGTCTTGTGCTCGATGGCCCGGATGACCTGCTTGGGCTCCACGCCGGCCTTGCGCAGGATCAGAACCGCCGATCCTTTCTCCACCCGCACCAGGCCCAGCAGGAAGTGCTCCGTGCCGACGTAGGAGTGGTTCAGCCGCACGGCCTCTTCGTGGGCCACCGACATGACCCGCCGTGCATTGCTGGTGAAATACTGGAAGGGATCCTTCTTCTTCTCCGGCATGGGGCTGTTCCTGTGTGACGGTGCCGGCTTCGAAAAGTCGGCTGCGGGTCTACCGCTCCAGGTTCATCCAGAAAGGATTGGCGCGCATGCCCGAGGGTACGGGAAGGACACGTTCAATGGATGCGGCATGGGGACACGCATCGAATCTGGGTGATTCTACGCCCGGCTGTGAACCGGGTGTGCAGAGGAGGCGGGGTGGTGGGCAGCGACGGGCACCGGCAGCACTCTGTAATGGACAGATCCTGAGGAAATTGGCGCATGGCACAACCCCGTTACCCTGGATACCTCAATGCTACTAACCCCGTTTGGCTCTGTCAAACGGCTCGGACCCTCCGTTCGGTGGAGTTCGCAGGAGTTCTGTCCCCTGCAATACCCCTGTTGGCAGGGGGAACGGCCACGGGTTCGGCGCAGTCTTCATATGAAGTTCATACACAACCTTGGGTACCTGCAGGGACTTGGCCAACGGCATCCGGCCCGGGATCGGCCGCCGGGAACCATGGCTGCGTCGGATCCGCGGGCCCCTTGCTGTTTGAATGCCGTTCGGCGCATAACCTATACTCACAGGCGGGCAGGCAGGTTCCCCTGCCGGGGTGCATGCGTGCCGGCGGAAATCGAACATGTCCACACTCGGCGCACGGTCCACCAATCCCCGTACAAAACGACCAGGAGACCTGGTTGGCTGAGGCCCGCGGTTTCGCACAAGGAGATTCCATGACAAGAGTTAGCTGGCTCCTCTTGCCCATCCTGTTGATGCTCATGCTGTCGGGTTGCGCACCGCGCATCTTCGGCGGCGATACGGCCGCGGCCGCCGAGACCGGCGGCATGGTGCTGGACCTGCCGTCCATCGTTCTGGACGTCGACGGCACCGGTGCGGTCTCCTCCGAACAAATCCCGCTGGACCTGATTCCCGGTCTCGGCGGCATTACCCTGCCCGAAGACATCGTGGCGGCCTTCGTCAGCAACGGCAACCAGTACCTGCAGATTGAGACCCACCCGAACGGTCTGGTCCTGTTCCTGGACGGCAAGCCCTTCTTCGGTTCCGTGTTCTACGACGACGACGTCCTGAACACCCTGGGTCCGGTGCTGGAAGTCCTGACGGCCAGTCCCGATGACGCCGGGGACGAGGAAGCGGCCGCCGAGGAGGAGTCCGAGGAACCGGATCTGGTGGAGTCGATGCTGCCGGTCCTGCGCAACGTCGGGATGGGTGTAACCCTCCGTTTCCCCGTGGCCGAGGGGACTGCCCGGCGCGACATGCCCAGCATCCGGGGCTACAAGCGAAAGACGGCCGCCGACATGGCCAGGATCAAGCGGGAAGAACAGTCCCTCCGCGTCAACGAGGTGCCCATCCAGGTGGCTCCGGACGGGAGCCTGAGCACATCCAACTTCCTGGTCAGCATCATGCTTTCCCAGCTGCCGCCCGGTGTGGGCCTGCCCGAATCGGCCCTGGAGGGCCTGAGCGAGCGAGGCATCACCTCGTTGACCCTGGCCACGCGTCCCGTGGGCCTGACGGTTGGCATCAACGGCAATCAGTTGCCCACCATGCTGTGGGATAGCGGCGAACTGGACAACGTCCTGGCCTGGGGTTCGGAATCCGGGTACCTGGCCGAAAAGGTTCCCGAATTGTCGCCTCAGGTGTTGGGGATCGTTGTGCCTTTCCTGACGGGCAGTCCGTTCAACATCGAGTTGATCCTGCCCAGCGGCTGATGCGGTCCGCACAGCCACAACTGAAAAAAGAAGGGCCGCCGAGAGGCGGCCCTCGTCGTTGAGGGGCGGCATGGGATGCGTGGCGGCCCGACCGCCGGTTCCGGAACCGGGGGTACGGGCAGGATGCGGCCCACCGGAATGGCCAAAGTGGATCGGACAGGACTCGAACCTGTAACCCAGGAGTTATGAGCACCTTGCTCTGCCATTGAGCTACCGATCCGCAGAGCGGGTAGCGGGAATCGAACCCGCATTTTCTGCTTGGAAGGCAGATGCTCTACCATTGAGCTATACCCGCACGACCCGGCCGGGAGAAGCCGGACTGCAGGTCGGGGAGAGAGGATTTGAACCTCCGACCCCAGCGTCCCAAACGCTGTGCGCTAACCGGGCTGCGCTACTCCCCGACGAGAGGGCACGGATTCTACACCACCACCGCTGGACCGGGAGATTGTGGAACCGGAGGGGATACGGTGGGGGGCTCGTCGATGCCGGTTTGCAGCCACAAGGCAAGGGGCCTTCCGCCATGGATGTCAGACAGCCCCGCATCCGGTGGCATCTCTTCCAGACAACCTGTCTCGGAAGGGGAGTACCCTCCTTGTGCTCTCTGCCACGGACCGACCACAATTGATGCTGCCCCTCCCCGCCTACGATGGACTCAACCTTGGCGGGGTCATTCACGCCTCGTTGACTTGCCGTCATGGAGAATGACTCAAGTCCGGCACTGCAATAGGCGCGCACCCTCCACCAACCCATGTCGGCATCGCCCCAAGGCCGACAGCCCTGTATGCCGACCAGGATTAGCGTGCCGGCACGGCCGACGTGCGAAGCGACTCCTCAAGTTCGGCCAGCTGCGCTTCAGGCACTGAGCCCCGGAATGCCTCGATCAGATGGGCCGGGGCTGCAACACCGAACCGGTATTGGCTCATGTAACGGCGCAGTCTGTCCGTGAACTCCTCATTGCCGATGTCCAGCCAAATCTCGCCCAGCAGAACCGCGGGACGCCGGTAGTGGGTGGCGTGGTAATGGTCGAAGTTGTGATGGGGCTGGTTCAGCCACCATGGCTCATCTCCGGCGAACTCGTCTCCGAAACCCTCATGGAGGTGCCGCCAGTAGGCAATGAACTGCGACCCGCTGAAATTCTGGTCGATGGTTTCCATCATGTAGACATAGGACAGTTCAGCCAATCCCTCATCCAAACCGGGATGATGGATGGGATCATTGTGCCCTTGGAGGTAAATCCATTGGTGGGCCACTTCGTGTGTCACCGCAAAGGCCGTATCAAAGGGATGATCCCGGTATCGCGCGATGCCTATCTGTATCAAGTTGGAATATTCCATCGCCGTTTCCCGGAGCGGAGACGAGACAAGGGTCAAATGCGTATAGGGATAGGGCATCCAGGCCTCCGAAAAGAAGGCCACTGCCTGCGCCGCCTGGCCCAGTGCCCGCAGGGCAACCGTCTCGTCTTCGGCATGGTAAAAGGTTTGAACCCGAACACCGTCCACATCCATGCCGGCGATCCGGTACAGGGGACTGGCCTGCAGGACAAAACCCCGTACCGGGCCGGTTACCCACTGCCGGCGCGTGTGACCAGGGGCCACCGCCTCCTCGTGCACGGGAGTGCCGCTGCCCACCAGAACCAATTCGGCAGGGGCCGTGGCGGCCACGGTCATGAGGACGGCGTCGTGGAACCGTATGTCGGTATAGGATGGAATCGCCTGTATCCACCAGCCCTCTGCATTTGTACCCGGGGCTCCCGGTGCATGCACCGCCAATTCAGGGTAGAAGTGCGGCAGATTGATCATGTCCTGATTGGCCCCATTGCGCACATGGACATCTTCGTTTGACAGTTGGGCGTAGTGAAGGTGCCAAGTGAGTTCAACGCGAACCCACCGGCCTGCATCCAGAGGCGTTGCCAATGGCAGTGCGGCCACGGTTGCCGAAGGCGAAAGGACGTATTGGGCGGGCTCCCCGTCCACCCGCACTGCATCCAAGTGCATGTCGGTGTGCATCCGCGGATGATTGGCAGGAAGTCGGAACACGATTGAGGACCAGGCATCCGCACTGTTGTTGCGCAGTGCAATGACAGCCCTTCCTTCGAGCACCCTCCGTTCCGGGAAAATCTGCACAGACATGTCATAACGGGTCAGGTGGGACAGATCCGTCAGCATGGATTGAAATCCGGGGCGCAGACCCTCGGCATACGTCGAGAGAGGCGGAAAACCTTGCGGCCCTTGGCTGACCGCTTCTGCAACTTCCGTAGGCACAACTTCCGTAGGCACGCGGTCGGCAAACACCGGCGCTGGCGTGGGGCGTTGTGCCGTTACGGCCGCAAGCATGGGTGTCGGTGTTGGCAAGGATGCGCTTCCCGTGGAACCGGGGGGTGCCGCCATGTCTGGTTCGGGCCACAATGCGGTCTCCAGCAACATGCAGGACGATGCCGTAATCAAAACCGTGATACTGCGCACTCCCCACTCGGGTATGGTGCGGCAATGGCGGAGCGCGCGCCTCCAGACCTTCATAAACGCACAGTGGATTAGGGCTTCGCCAACTTGTTGTCACTCATGAAAAACAAATTTTGCAGATAAGGTTCCATTAAAAATGGAGGAGGGGAACCGTCTCCGTGTTGGAGTCGGGGTTCAGGTGGAAAAAGCTCCATGGAGTGCATCCGCGTGTTGGCCGGCTTGCGCGCCGCCTTCCCAACCTTGGTGCCGTTGTGCCGGCATCCTGACCAAGCTGTGTCGGTTGGGCCGGGCACTGTCCGTATCCACACATCCGGATGCATCTTGACATCCCGATGGCTTGGCAGCCGCGCGTTGCAATGTGGTCGCGGTCCTTAGTTCCTTGTTCACGGCCCGGTCGTGGTCGCAGTCCTCACCGCCCTCCACTTGCTCCACCGCGAACATCCCGACCACGGTTTGTGTAGCTGCGGCCGGTTCCCTTTCAGCAACAGGCAATGGCCCGTCTCCCGGGCACATTCATCCGAAGGGCGCCTGACCGATGGGCACAATACAACTGTCCAGCACCAACACTGCGGCGAGTTCGGCATGGCCGTGATCCCGTTGGCCTGGCCGTCCGCGAATACAACACCGGCCTGAAGCGCGCAGTGTACCTTAGTCGGCATGGCGGGCCCGCCATGCACGCGGTGTGCGGAGCGGTCCGTGCACGGTTCCGAAGCCGTGGGCATGTACCATTGAGCCGCCTCGCGCCATTCTTGGATCGTCAGAACCCGGTTCCCATTCCAACCGACATGAATGACCACACGCTTCGGCTGCTGGAATTCGACCATGTTCGCCGGCAGTTGGCCGACCTGTGCCACTACAGCGGCGGCATCGAGTTGGCCCGCACCCTGCAGCCGGGTCGTCGCTTGGCGTCCATCCAGGCGCAGCTGGATCTCACCTGCGAGGCTTATGCTTTCCTGGCGGAGCAACCCGCCCCTCCGTTTGGCGGCGTCACGGATGTGGCGGAGTTGTTGTCCAGGGCCACGCGTCGGTCGCTCCTGCTGGGTGCCGAGTTGCGGGACATTCGGATCCTGCTGGATCGAACCGCCGCGCTGCAGAAGGTATTTGGCAGTCAGGCGGAGGAATACCCCGGCTTGGCTGCACTGGCCGCGCACCTGCAGCCTTGCCCGCGGCTGGGCGCCGCAATTGCGGAGGCCGTGGACGAGCAGGGGTCGATTCAGTCCGGCGCCTCACCGCTGTTGTCCTCCCTGCGCAACCGCATCCGGATTGCCCAGGGCCGGCTGTCCCGAACCTTGGAGGGGGTGGCCTCCAACACCCGACTGGCCCCCTATCTCCAGGACGCCATCGTCACCCAGCGGCAGGGCCGCTATGTCGTCCCGGTGAAGGCCGAATACCGCGGCAAGGTGCGGGGCATCGTTCACGACCAGTCGGCCAGCGGTGCCACGGTGTTCGTGGAGCCCTTCCAGGTCGTGGAGCAGAACAACGAGCTGCGCGTGCTGCTGGCCGAGGAGGAGGCGGAGATCAGGCGCATTCTGACGGTGCTGACGACCCAGGTGGCCGACGCGGCCGCGGACATCGGCCACAACAACGGCGTACTGGCCGAGCTGGACTTCACCCTGGCCAAGGGACGGCATGCCTGGGATCTGGAATGCACCGCGCCGGAGCTGCTGGCGTCGCCCGAATTCACGGTGCCCTACGCCGCCGGAGTGGGAAATGAGGGACAGGGAGCTCCGCCGCTGGGCCATCCCGGAACCTGCATCTGGCTGCGCAAGGCCCGCCACCCGCTGCTGTCGAGGGACGAGGCGGTGCCCCTGGACTTCGAGCTGGGGCCGGAAACGACCCCGGCCGGCCACCGCCCGGCCCACGTCGTAGTGATCACGGGCCCCAACACCGGGGGCAAGACCGTGGCTCTCAAGACGGTGGGCCTGCTGCAGCTGATGGCCCAGGCCGGCCTCATGATCCCGGCCGGCTCGGGCAGCCGCCTGACGGTCCTGCAATCCGTCTGGGCGGACATCGGCGACGAGCAAAGCATCGAGCAAAATCTCAGTACCTTCTCCAGTCACCTGACGAACATTGTCGGCATCCTTGAGGCCGCCGCCCCGGACAGCCTGGTGATCCTGGACGAGATCGGAGCCGGTACCGATCCGGAGGAAGGCTCGGCCCTGGCCCTGGCCCTGCTGGACCACCTGCGGCACCGGTCCGTTACGACTCTGGCGTCCACCCACTTCAGCGAAATCAAGCTGTACGCCCACAACACGCGCGGCGTCTCGAACGCGGCCATGGAGTTCGATGTGGAGTCCCTGCGCCCGACCTACCGGCTCACCATGGGTTTGCCCGGGAAGTCCAACGCCCTGACGATTGCCCGGCGGCTGGGGCTGGATCAGGATGTGGTCGCCAAGGCGGAAGGTCACGTGCAGGCCGACGCCGCCAGTGCCAACTCCATGTTGGAGGACATCCGCAGGGCTCGGCAGCAGGCCGTCGAGTCCCGGGCGGAGGCCGCGCGGGAAAGGGATCTGGCGGAACTGGCGCGCAAGGAACTGATGCTGCGCCTCAGTTCGGTCGAGGAGGATCGACAAGCCGTCCTGGCCGAAACCAAGGCCGAAATGGAGGGTCTGCTGGCGGAAACCCGGCGCGAAATGTCCCGGCTGCGCAGGACGGCCCGCAACCAAATGCGGCCGGACGGATTGGGGAAGCGAACCGGATCCCGAGCCACGCCTGCATCCGAGACCGAGAAGGACCTGGCCGCCCTGGCGGCCAAGGTGCCCGCGGCCGCACCGGTGGGCATGCGGTCGACGCCCCTGAGGGTGCCCGGACAAATCGCCGTGGGTGATACGGTATGGGTGGGCCGTCTGCAAACCACTGCCAAGGTGACGGCCCTGCTGCCGGACGGCAAACGGGCCGAGGTTCACGCCGGCGGCATGCGCTTCAAGGCCAAACTGCCGGAACTGGAATTGCGCAGCCGCGCACAGGAGGAGGAACCGACACCGGCGACCGTGATGACAACGACCAGGACGGCGGTCCGCGACGTGGCGACCGAACTGGACATCAGGGGCGCGCGGGTCGAGGCCGGGGTGGAGACGGTGAACCAGTACCTGCACGATGCCTGGGAGTGTCAGTTGCCCTGGGTGCGGGTCATTCACGGGAAGGGAACCGGGCAACTGCGATCGGCGATTCGGGATCTGATGCGACGGCATCCCCACGTGGCCGGCATCCGGTCCGGCGAGACCGGCGAAGGCGGCGAGGGTGTAACCGTGGCGACCATCGGCAAGGACTAGGGGGACGGATCCGTGTGGCGACACTTTCTCGGCGACCTGATTCTGCTTTTGGCGATTCTCCTGGCCATCTATGTGGGCGTGGTCCTGCAATTCTTTGGCTAGCCGGCCGGCGGTGCCTGCGATGAACATGCAAGGACTGCCGCTTGATGCGGAGGAGGTGCGTCCGTTCTATGCCGACGCCGATCCGATCCACGATTTCGACCATGTGATGCGGGTGGCCGCCCTCGGCTGGCACTTGGCCCGGGCGGAGGGGGCCGATCCTGAAATTGTGCGCACCGCTGCCCTCTTGCACGATGTGCCCGTCACCGGGACGGCGAGGGAGGATCATCATGTGGTCGCCGCGGCGCAGGCGTCGGACTACCTGGTTGGGCGGGGCGTGCCGGCCGCGGCCGTCGATCTGGTGGTGGATTGCATCAAGGGACATCGCTTCCGCAACCGCGGTGCCGCCCGGAACAGCCTTGAAGCCAAGTGCCTGTACGACGCCGACAAGATTGATGTGCTGGGCGCGATTGGCATTGTCCGTGCCTTTGCCTATGCCGGTCTCCATGGCCATTCGCTGTGGCACTGTGCCACCTTCGCCGCTTCGGAAC
>JAPPAJ010000369.1 GCA_026705565.1 Caldilineaceae bacterium
CGCGCCTGAGGGTGGCGAGTGCTTCCGTCACGTGGCCCCAGAGCTTCTGCTTGAGCGCGTAGTACTCACGCGCCGATTTGCGGGCCTGCGGTCGTCCAAGGACGACAACCTGCGAGCGCGCCTCGGTCTCCGGCTTGAGCAGGACGGGATTCATCTCGACGCGCGGCTCGACCATGGCGGCGGCCGCCTGAACGGCCTGCGAACGGCCGATCTCGCCGCCGTCGGGTGTGACGAACGAGTTGAGCGACATGTTTTGCGCCTTGAAAGGCGCAACCGCGTAGCCGTCCTGCGCGAAGATCCGGCAGAGGGCGGTCGCCAGCACGGATTTGCCGGCGTGGGACGATGTCCCCTGCACCATGACCACGTTCGCGAGGCCGTTCATCGGCCCGGGACCTTTTGCAGGGCGTCGACGAGCCGCGCGCACTCGTCGCGACGGCGTACGGCGATGCGAATGTGCGCGGGCAGGCCGAACGAGGTGCAGTCGCGCACGGCGAAGCCGAGTCGCAGGAGGTCCGCGCGGAGGCGGGCACCGTCGCCGACCTCGACCAGAAGGAAGTTGGCGGCGGAGGGGATGACCGACAGGCCCATCGCGGTGAGCCGGGCATACAGGTACGCCTTCGCGTCGCGGACGACATCCCGCGCGGCCGCAACGTGGGCATCGTTGTCGAGGGCGGCAACGCCAGCCGCCTGGGCGATGGCGTTGACACTCCAGGCCGGCTGCAGTGCGCGGCCGGCGGCACACACATCGGGTGAGGCAACGAGGTAGCCGAGCCGTGCACCCGCGAGCGCGTGGTCCTTGGTCATTGAGCGCAGGATGGCGATATTGCCGCCATCGATCAGCGGTGTCGTCCGCCAGGGCTGGTCCACGAAGGTTGCGTAGGCATCATCGAGCACAAGCAGGCCGTCGCGGCCGATGGCCTGGCGGATGCGCTCGACGGTTTCGCGGTCGAGGTAGGCCCCAGTGGGGTTGTTGGGGTTGCAGAGGAAGGTGAGGGCGGGGCGCAGTGCCCGGATGCTGTCCAGGGCCGAGTCGATGGGCCAGCGGAAGGTGTCGCGTGCGTGCGCGCGGACGCTGTGCACATCGGCACCGGCAAGCAGGGCGGCCGCTTCGTATTCGCCAAACGTCGGTGCGAACAGCAGGCAGTGGTCGCCGGGCCGGAGGATGGCATGCGCGAGCAGGTGAATCAGTTCGGTCGAGCCGTTGCCGACAAGCAGGTGGTCCGCTCCGACACCAAGCCTTGCGGCGAGGGCCTCGCGGAGGATCGTGCTGTTGCGATCGGGGTACGCGGCAAGGTCGGCGGAGGCGGCAGCGCGACGTACGGCCTCGGCTGTTCCGAGGGGATTGAGGTTGGAACTGAAGTCGAGCACGTCGCCCGGGCGCAGGCCGAAGGCACGCAGTTCCGTGGCGTCGAGGCCTCCGTGGACGGTTGTCATGCGAGGATCCAGTGCCGCAGGGACAGCAGGCACAGCGTCACGACAACTCCGAGGAGAGCGGTACGGGTGGCAATGCGGTTGCAGCGTCCGATGTCGGCGGCCTTCGGTTCGGGGAAATTGGCACCGAGGACATAGTGGCCCAACTTGGCGAGGCGGCGACCGAGGAGGCCGGCCATCCCCGCCATCGTCCAACCGGCGTTCGGGCTCTCGGTAAGGTGCTGATCGCGCAGCATAACGTTCCAGCCGCGGTCGGAGGGGCTGCCCGCCAGGGCGCCGGCGAACAGCAGCAACAGGGCGCTCACCCGTGCCGGCACGTAGTTGACGACATCGTCGAGGCGCGCCGCGAACTTGCCAAGGTACTCGTAGCGGCCGCGCTTGCCCCACATGCTGTCCAAGGTGTTGATGGCGCGGAAGGCGAGGGCACCGGGAACGCCGAGGATGGCGAATGCCATCCATGGGGAGACGAAGCTGTCGGTTGTGTTCTCGGCTACGGACTCGATGGCGGCGGCGGATATGAGTGCTGGCGTGAGGGACGCGCGATCGCGGGCGACAAGGCTGAGGAGGCATTGCCGCGCTTCGTCCAGACGTTCGCATTCGAGGGCACGCTGCGTGTCGGCGGCGGCGGTGACGAGGCCGCGCACTGCGAAGCTGGTCCGCAACAGAACGGCACCGCCGAGCATGTAGGCGGTGGCGCCAAGGGTGGCCAGTCCCGCCATGGCCAGCCACACAAGGGCGCTGCAGGCGGCGACCGTCAGTACGGCAGCCACGGCACCGTAGGCGAATGCCGTGGACGGCGGGCGGGGCGCGAAGCGCTCGAAGGCAGTGAGCGTACGGCCGATCCAGACAACCGGGTGGAGGACGGCCGGGGGCTCGGGCAAGGCACGATCGAGGGCCAGAGCCAACGCGATGACAACGGCATCGGCAGCGAGGTTGGCCCACCAGGTGTCGAAGGGGGTCGGGAACACGGGCCAGCTGGCGGCTCGGCACCAGTAGTGCAACGAACCTTCATATTGCCGGAACAGGTACTCGCAGTACCGCCGACGGGATTGGATGCGGGAGCCCGGGGAATCGGTGCGGGGCAGGGACGCGTTCATCGGCAGTCAGGTCCGGGGCGCAGTCAGGCCGGGTGATTTGGAGGGGGCCGCAGCGTCTCCTGCACCGCGAAGAAGCGGGCCGGCCTGCTGCCCGGATTTTGCCCTGTTCACCGCAGCTCGTCATTGGATGCGCAACCCGTTGGCCCATGTCCACAGACCCTAGAACTCGATTCCCGGCTGCGCCTTGATGCCCTGATCCGCATAGGGGTGCTTGACTTCCTGCATCTCCGTAACCAAGTCCGCGCAGTCAATCAGTGCCTGGGGTGCATTCCGGCCGGTGATGATGACGTGCATGGCCGTTGGTCTTTGTTCCAGAGCCTGCACCACATCGGCAACTGGCACCCAGCCGTAGGACATGGCATAGGTGAATTCGTCGAGGACGACGACATCCTCGGTGCCGGTCCGCAACACTTCCCGGCACCGCTCCCACTGCTCCACGGCCAGCGCGGCGGTGCGCTCAAGGTCCTTGGACAGCCATGTGAATCCGTCGCCCATGGGTTCAATGCGGATGCCCAGGCGTTTTGCTGCCTTGTGCTCGCCGTAGTTGGACGTGCTGCTCTTGATGAACTGGAACATGCGCACGCGGTATTCGCGTCCCCACGCCCGAAACAGCACACCCAGGGCCGCGGTGGTCTTGCCCTTGCCGTTTCCGGTGTTGACAATCACCAAACCGTGCTGGCGGCTGCGCCGCCGGGCTTCCCGGGCGGAAGTGTCCGTTGTCGACGGGGTCTTCTCATCCATGTTGCTCTTCACCTTGGCTAATCTCGTGAGTAGGTACCTGTTCGTCGGCCGGGCCGATGGGGCTAACGACCGGGGATCCGGTCACCGGATCCGCATAGACCTCGGCTCGGATGCCGAAGGCGGCGGCCAGGATCGCAGGGGTCAACACCACCGCCGGCTCGCCTTGGGCCAGGATACGGCCCTCGGACAGTGCGACCAGCCGGTCACAATAGCGCGAGGCCATGTTCAGGTCGTGGATGGCGGCAATCGCAGTCAGGCCCTCGTCGACAAACCGGCGCACCAGACTCAGGATCTTTAGTTGGTGCAGGATGTCGAGGTTGGCGGTGGGTTCGTCAAGCAGCAGGACGCGCGAGTGCTGTGCCACGGCGCGGGCCAGAAACACACGTTGCCGCTCGCCACCCGACAGGGTCTCGAGAGTCCGGTCGGCGAAGGAGTCGGTTTCCGTCAGGCACATCGCGTCCATCGCCGTGTCAATGTCCGCCGCGCCTTCCGCCGCAAGCCGTCCGATGTGGGGATAGCGGCCCATCAGGACCAGCTCCATGGCATGGAAGCCCTGCGTGTAGGGGGCCGTCTGCGGTACCAGCGCGAGGTTGGTTGCCACTTCGCGCGCCGACAACGTGTCGAGATCCCGGCCCTGCAGCCGGATAGTTCCCGCCGTTCGCGGCAGAACGCGCGCGAGCGTCCGCAGGAGGGTTGACTTGCCGGCCCCGTTGGGTCCAATCAGCCCAACAAACTCGCCCTTGGCCGTACGAAGGTCAACATCCTGGATCAGTGTGCGGTTTTCGGTGGCGTAGGCCAGACGGCGGGCGTCGACTTCGGGTGGGACAGGACGGGTCACGCTCTGTCAGTTGGCTTGGCTAAAGCCTTCGGCGGGCGGGTTCGGGAAGTCGTCCGGCCAGAGAATATGGGCCAACTCCTCGGCACCGCGGATGTTCCAGTAGGACAGCGTGGTGAACAGCTTGCTGTCCACAATATGGACGCGGTCGCTGTTGATCGCGGGTACTTCCGCCAGGGCTGCTGCGTTGAGCAGGTCCTGTTTGAATTCCTCGGCGCCGAAGGCGAGGGGTTGCGTAATCATGATCAGCTCGGGAGCCATCACGATTACCCCTTCCAGGGTGATGGTCTGGTGACCGTCGATCCCTGCCGTGGCCGCGGCATTCACGCCGCCCGCCGCCTCGATGATGGAACCTTCGGTGGACCCGCTGCCGGCGACCCAGATGCGATCCGAATAACGTGTCAGGGCCACCACGGACGGCCGCATGTCCTTGGCACCGGTGACGGCGACCAGGTTGGCGTGGCGTTGTTGCACCTCCGCTGCGAACTCGATGGCCCGTTCCTCCTCACCGAAGATGTAGCCAAGGAGCAAAATGTTGTTGAGGCGTGCTTCGGTATCGTGCTCCAACGCGGTCTGCACAACCGGGATGGCCACCCGTTCGAGGGCTTCGACGCCCTCGGCGGGGAAGTAGGGGCTGGTGACAATGATGTCGGGATCCTGGGCGATGATGGTTTCGGGGTCGCGGGAGATCTCCGGCTTTTCGGCAAGCAGCCCGGCCACATTCGAATAGGTCGCATCCTTGGAAGACGCCCCCACGGCCACGAGCCGCTCCAGAGGCACCAGGGCGACTGCCATCTCGTCGTGGCCGACCGACGCCGTGATGATGCGCTCCGGCCGCGCTGCGACATCCGTGCTGCCGTTCAGGCCCTCGACCGTGCGGGGCCAGCCGGTGTTGTCGGGATCCACGATCCCAGGCACGTTGCGCAGTTCGGGCCGCGGTGCGGCCTCAGTGGCGGACTGCATGTCCTCCGTTGACGGAATCGGGATGGTGCAGGCTGTCAGGATCAGGCCCAGGCCGAGGGTGACAACCAGGCTCCAGGCTCGCAGTTTCTTCGGGATCATGGTTTCTCCTTGCGATGGCTGCGCCCTACAGCGCGTAGACCTGTCGCTTGTTCTTGATTAAGAGGAATACAAAGAACGGTGCGCCGACGAAGGCCGTCAGGACACCGACGCGGAATTCGGCCGGCTGGATCAAGGTCCGGGCCGCCATGTCCGCCAGCATTACGAAGAGCATGCCGCCGAAGGCGCTCATGGGCATGAGAACACGGTGGTCCGGTCCCAGCACCAGGCGCAGTACGTGGGGGGTGACAAGACCGACGAAGGCGATGCTGCCGCTGACCGCCACGGCGGAGCCGGTGACCAAGGCCGACGCGACCAGCAGCGCGGTCCGCGTCGCGCCCGTCCGCACACCCAGGGAACGGGCCTCGTCGTCGCCCAAGGCCAACAGGTTGAGGTCGCGCGCCGCCAGGGCCAGCGCGGTGGCGCCAACGGCAATGGGCGGGAGGGCGATCCGAACATGGTCCCAGGAACGCGAGTCGAGTCCGCCGGCCAGCCAGTAGAGGATTTCGCGCAACGGCCCGTCGCTTGGGATCAGGTAGATGATGGCGGAGATTACGGCGCCGAGGAAGGCGTTGACGGCAACGCCGGCCAGGAGCAAGGTGGCCATCGATATGCGTCCGCCCACGGCCGCGATGCCGTAGACCAGCAGCAAGGCCAAGGCGGCGCCGACGAAGGCAAACACGGGCAGTGCCAGCCAGAACAGGTCGACCAACCCGATGGCGATGGCGGTCACCGCGCCCACGGCTCCTCCGGAGGAGACGCCGATGATGCCGGGATCGGCCATGGGATTGCGAAACAATCCCTGCATGGCCGTGCCCGAGAGGCCGAGCGCCATGCCGACCGCAGCTCCCACGATGATGCGCGGCAGACGGATTTGTTCGATCACCAGCTGTGCGGTGCGGTCGACGGCAGGTCCGTCGATGCCCATGGTCGACAGCGTGGCCCAAACCACGTCAAGGGTTTTGATCGGAACCGGCCCCAGGCGCAGGGAGATCAGCCCCGTCGCCACAACCAACACGGACAGAACCGGAAGGCCAATGGCCAGTCGGGTACCAACGCCCAACCGGCGGAAGGAACGCAGTGTGTGCTGTCCATCCAAAAGACAAAAACCTCCAGCGTTACTCCGCCGGAGGCATGACTCGCAGGACCGGGCGCGTGCCCGGACGCCGAGTGACCTCTCTGGAGCGGAGAGTCGTCACCTGATCGTCCAGGCAGGTCTCCTGGCTTGCGGGCGGATTCAGCCAAGCCCTTCCCATCAGCGTGCCGACAGTGGGCTTCGGCTCCGTCTCCCGCTTACAGTGGCGCCACCGCGGCGGATTTGCACCGCCTTCCCTATTCTCCCGGGATGGGCACCTGGACGAGTGTCTGGCTCAAAGTAACACGCCCCGCCAGGGCCTGTCAATACGCATGGGAGCCGTTGCCGAACCCGTTGGAGGCAGAAACAAATACCCTGACAGACCGGAGTCGGCGATGATGCGTGTCAGGCCAACGCGAGCGTCGTGCCGTCGTTCACGGAGCATAGAATCCCGAGCCCAAACCTGTCGATGGTGGAATGGGGAGAATTGGGACCGGCTCCTACAATAGGGGCGACGGTTTGCAGAACCGACAGTATTCCAATCCCCATTCAACAGGCTGACCATGCTGACAATCGGTGTCTCGGCAGATTTCCACACCTTGGGCCGGAGCGTGGTGGAACCGGTGGAACGCGCCCTGGCCGCCGCCCCGGGACATGTTCAATACCGCTGGTTTGAGGCCACCGGGGAGGACGCGGCCGGGCCATATGTGTCCGCCAACGACATCGCGGGCCTGGACGGCGCAGTGTTGCTGGCCTATCGCTTTGCCGAATCATCCTTGACGGAGGAATCCACCCTGGCCGTCATCGGCCGGTGGGGGGTGGGCTACGACCGACTGGACGTGCCGACGCTCACGCGCCACGGGTGTTTGTTGGCAATCACCCCGGATGGAGTGCGCCGGCCGGTGGCGGAAGCGATCGTGACGCTGTTGCTGGCCTTGGCCAAGCAGCTCATGCCCCGGGCGGCCGTGGTCGCGTCCGGGAATTGGCACCTGCGGAACGCCACGCTGTCCTACGGCTTGGAAGGCAAGGTGGTCGGTTCTGTGGGTATGGGCAACATCGGAGCCGACCTCTTCCGTCTGTTGGCACCGTTCGGATTTGCCAGGATGCTGGCCCACGATCCCTACGTGCAGCCGGAGGCGGCCGCACAACTCGGAGTGGAGCTGGTCGGCCTGGACGAACTGTTGGCGGAGTCGGACTTCGTCGCCCTCAACTGCCCGCTCAACGCGGAGACCCACCACCTGATGAACCGGGAGCGTTTGGCCCGGATGAAGTCCTCCGCCTATCTGATCAACACCGCGCGGGGGCCAGTGGTGGATCAGGAGGCGCTGGTCGAAGCGCTGCAACGAGGCGTAATCGCGGGTGCCGGTCTCGATGTCCAGGATCCGGAACCGTTGCCGCTGCCCCATCCCCTGACCGAACAGGACAACGTCATCCTGACGCCCCATACGCTGGCCTGGACCGATCAGCTGTACGAACTCAACAGCACCGGCGCGGTCGGGAACGTGCTGGCGGTCTTGCGCGGGGACGTACCCGCACCCACCGTCAATCGCGAGGTGGTGGACAGTTCCAGGTTTCAGGCGAGCCTGGCCCGGTTCCGGGCCGCGGCAGGCTGATCGGAAGGACAACCGTCCCGCCATGCATTCGGTGCCGGCTGGATTGCAGGGCCGAACCTACCTGCCGTAAGATCCGGGAGTTGCCATAGGTGTTGCCAACCTGGCCGTCCGCCATCCCGCCCACTGTCCAACGCGGGCATGCCGGCCGGATCCCCGTCTCCAATCCAGCAGTCGAAACAGGAAGCGAACCATGAGTGTGTTTACGCAGGCTGAACTCAATGCCTGGGAAAGGGACGGCTACATTGTTCTGAAGGAAGCGGTGCCGAAGGCCCAGTGCGACTCCGTGGTGGATGCCATATGGGAGTTCCTGGAAATGGACCCCGATGAACCCTCCACGTGGTACAGCCTGCCGCCGTGGCACGCCCGAACCGGCATGGTCGAGATGTACCATCACCAATCCATGTGGGACAACCGGCAGACACCCCGCATTCATGCAGCCTTCAGCCAGCTATTTGGTACGGAGAAGCTGCTTCTGCGGGTGGTGGACAGGGTAAACATGAACCCGCCGGTCCGGGAAGAACATGCCTACGAGGGATTCATCCATTGGGACTTCGAGCCCCATACCTGGCCCATCCCGCTCATGGTGCAAGGGGTGCTCCTGCTCCGCGATACGAGTGCCGAACAGGGGGGCTTCCAATGCGTGCCGGGTTCCCATCTACAGGTGGACAAAATTCTGGCGGCGCAAAAGGAAGGGACCGACCACAGGCACCCCGACATTGGGGACCTGGAAGTGCGGTCCATCCCGGGCGAGACCGGGGATCTGGTGATTTGGCACACGGCCCTGTTGCACGGCAACGGTCCCAACCGGACGGACAAGCCCCGGCTGGCCCAGTACATTGCAATGCGCAGCGCGGAACCGGACGATCCGAAGCACCGAGAGACATTGGTCCAGAACTGGCGCAGGCGGGCACCCATGGATTTCCGGATCCCGCGGGCCTTTCCGGCTGATCCGCGCCATCTGGACGAACATCAGCCCGAACCGGCACACTTAACTTCCCTGGGTCGGCGCCTGGTCGGCCTTGACGACTGGGACTGACGCGTTTCCCATGCGCGAATCAAGGTACAAGGCCGCCATCATCGGCACCGGCGGCATCTCAAGGGCTCATGCCGGCGCCCTGGCGGCCCATGCCGATCGGGTGGAACTGGTCGCCGCGGTCGACATCGATGGGGATAGGGCCCGGGACTTTGCCAACCGGCACGGCGTTCCCCAAACTTTTACCGACCCCGAGGCGATGCTGGCACGCGTCCAGCCGGACATCGTGCATGTCTGTACCCCGCCCGGCCTCCACGCCGAACAGAGCGTGGCCGCCATGGAAGCAGGGGCCTGGGTCCTGTGTGAAAAGCCGCTCTGTGCCTCGCTGGCCGAAATGGACCGCATCGAGGCCGGGGAGGCGGCCACGGGCAACTATACGAGCAGCGTCTTCCAGTGGCGCTTCGGTTCCGGCGGCCGCCATCTCAAGGAATTGATTCGGAAGGAGGCCATGGGCCGGCTGCTGGTCGCCAATGTGCTGACCACCTGGTACCGCGGCGATCCGTACTTCGCCGTGCGCTGGCGGTCCACCTGGAAGGCGGCCGTGGGCGGCTGCACGGTCGTGCACGGCATCCACATCATGGACTTCGCCCTGTGGCTGATTGGCGAGTGGCGCGAAATCCGGGCCATGATGGCCACGTTGGCCCACGACATCGAGGTGGAGAACGTCTCCATGGCAAGCGTACGGTTTGCCGACGGTGCGATGGCCAGCTTTTCCAACAGCATTCTCTCCCCGCGCCAGGAAAGCGTGCTGCGCCTGGACTTCGCCGACGCCACGGTCGAAATGAAACGCAATGTCTACACCTACGGCAACCAGGACTGGAGCTTTTCCACCTGGGAGGGATCGCCACATGCCGACGCGGTCAAGGAGTGGGGCAGCCTGCCGCCGGACGTGCCGGCGTCCCATGTCACGCAGGTCGGGTCCTTCCTGGACAGTCGGGACCGCAACGAGAGGCCCGAGGTCAGCGGCGCCGACATTCGGGGCACCATCGAATTCCTGACGGCCTTCTACAAGTCCGCGGTTGAGGGACGGCCGGTACTCCGGGGCGAGATCCAGCCCGGCGACCCTTGGTATCGGCTCATGAACGGACAGTTCCACCTTCTGGACGAGACTGCGGCCTGATTGTTCCGGCAGGCCCGTGCAAACCGCACGGGCTTCCCCGTTCCGGCACCTGAGGATGCATGCCATGACGGACCTTCATGCGACTGCACGCGGCGATCATCTGGTCGATGTCTGGCATGGCCGACACCGACTCTGCCGCTACAACACGCGGCCCCTGATGGAGGAGATACAAGGGCGTCGGCCCTACCTGCATCCCGTCTCGACGCTCGGCGGCACGGTCGTGACCGAGGAAAAGCACTACGACCACGAGTGGCACAACGGCATCTCGATGACCTGTCCCTGGCTCTCCGGCTTCAACTTCTGGGGTGGCCCCACCTATGTGCGCGGCGAGGGCTACCAACGACTGGACAACCTCGGGCGGCAGCGGCAGACGGCCATTGCCAAGGTCCCGGCCGGTGATGGGCGGCTGGCCTGGCGGCAGTCCCTGGACTGGCTCACCCCTGATCGAGAAGAGCCCCTCCTGACGGAGGAACGGTTCCTGACCATCGGCGACGCCGACCCCAACACGGGAAGCTGGGCCCTGGACTTCGACGTCGCACTCCTGAATACCGGCGAGGCCGGCCTCCTGTTTGGCTCCCCGACCACCGAAGGGCGGGAGATGGCCGGCTACGGCGGGGTGTTCTGGCGCGGACCGCTGGCCATGTTGCACGGCACCGTGCGGACTGCCGAAGGTCAGGGCGGCGACGATCAGATGGGGGTGCGCAGTCCGTGGCTGGCCTACACCGCGGTGCATGCCCATACGGGCCGGACGGCCACGCTGGTGTTCCTGGACCATCCGGAAAACGTCCGGTTTCCGTTGCGCTGGTTCGTGCGCACGCAGCCCTTTCCGTTGGCCAGTTTTGCCTTTGCGTTCGACGAATACCTGCCCCTGGATCCCGGCCGGAACCTGCAGCGCCGGCACCGCATCCTGGTGTGCGACGGCGAGCCGCCCGGAGACCAGATCGAGGCGTGGCATGCACAGTGGCTGGGCCGGACGTGATGTCCCCGGTTGGAATCGGTGTGGTGGGATGCGGCGTCATCGGCACGCAACACGTGCGCGTGGCCTCCGCACTGCCCGGCACCCGTCCGCAGGCCGTCCTGGATCTGGAGCGCGACCGGGCCGAGGCCGTGGCGGCAGCCCACGAAGTGCCCACGGTGTGTGCCGACCTGGAGGAGATGCTGGTCCTGCCGGAGGTCGAGGCAGTGGTCATGGCCGTGCCGGCCGCCTTCCGCATGCCGATGTCCAGGCAGGTCCTGGCGGCGGGACGCCATCTGTTGCTCGAAAAGCCCGTGGCGATGAATGCCGATGAAGTAAGACTACTCGCGTCGTGGCGCGGTCCCAACCAGGTGGTGGCTTGTTGTGCTGCCCGGTTCCGCTGTCTCGGATCCTTTGCGCCAGTGCACGCGGTGCTGGCGGCCGGAAAGCTGGGAACGCCGCAGGGCGCGGTCTTCCGGGCGCTGACACCGGCCCCGCCGCGACCCGAGGTCCTGCCGCCGGCGTGGCGGCTGCAGTCCCGCCTGAACGGTGGCGGCGTACTCATGAACTGGGGCTGCTACGACCTGGACTACCTGCTGGGCATGTGGCCGGAGCCGCTTGTGCCGCGCACGGTGCGCGCGCGGATGTGGGGCCTGGGTCCGGACTACCGGAACTTCGTCGCCCCGGATTCCGACGGGGAAACCCATGTCACGGCCTGGATTGAGTGCGAAGACGGATTTCAGATTTCCTACGAGAGGGGCGAGTATCATCCGGGGCCGCGCCGCGCGGAATGCCAGGTGTTCGGCGACCGCGGCAGCCTGGATTTGACCATGGTGCCGAACCGGGACCGGGCCGATACCCTCTGGTGCAGCGATGATGCGGCGGGGTGCAAGTCCGAGACGGTGCAGCGCCATCCCGAGCGGGCGGCGGATCTGCACAGCGGCGTGGTGGAGGATTTCTGCCGGGCCGTGCGGTCCGGTTGCGAGCCGGCAGCCGGGTTGGAGTTTTCGTTTCGGGTCCAGGCCACACTGGACGCAATGTACCGGTCGGCCCGGACCGGCTGTACCGTGGAGGTTGAATCGGACCTCTGATCGTCTTGCCCATGCATGCCGCCGAGGGCATGCACGGCAGGACGGATGGGTGGCAAACACAAGGAGAACTGGATGATGCGAGTGGTGGTGACCGGCGCGGCCGGAAAGATTGCGGGACAGGTTCTGCCCGCCCTGCGGGAGCGTTACGACCTGGTGCTGCTCGACGTGCGGGAGATCAACCGGGAGGGCGAACGGGTGGAGGGCATCCGGATTGCCGATCTGGTCGATCGCAACCGGGATGCCTACCGGCATCATTTCCGCGGGGCTGATCGGGTGGTCCACTTCGGCTTCGTACGTCCGCCGAAGGGCGACAATGCGGCCGATGCCAACTACTGGGCGGAACAGGCCAACGTCCAGATGGCCTACAACGTCATGCAGACGGCCTGGGAAGAGGGAGTCGGGCGCGTGGTCATGGCTTCCTCAAACCATGCCGCGGACTACTTCGAGGATCTAATCCTCGATGGGGTCTGGGACGGCGTGAATCCCGCGGACAAGGCCCTGTCGGACAACTACTACGGCTGGGCCAAGGAAGTGTACGAGCATCTGGGCTTTGTCTTTGCCTGCGGCCGCATGAACGGCACACCGCTGGAGAATGTGCAAATCCGGATCGGCGGCCCGCGCGAGGACGACATTGAACGCGTGGAGCCGGGCGATCTGCGGCGCATGCACCGCGCCTTGGCCGTGTACATCAGCGACCGGGACATGCAGCAGCTGTTCGTGAAGAGCCTCGAGCACGGGGACATCCGCAACGAACAGGGGATCCCGTTTCAGATCTTCTACGGGATCAGCGGGAACACGCATGCCTTCTGGAGCATCGTCAATGCCCGCAAGGTCATCGGCTACGCACCCCAAGACAACAGCGAACTGCGCTTTGCATCGCAGATTGCCGAACACCTGAAGGCTCGCGCCGCGCTCGCCAGCGGCCCCGAAGGCTAGTTGCCGGACCCTTCCAACCGGGTTGCCGCCCGGAATGGCCGCGGGCTTGGCGCGGCGTGCATCAGCAGACAAAGGTCAAAACCCAATGCGCTATTCCTTTATGAGCTTTTCCTGCCCGGAACTGTCGCTCCAGGCCATGCTGGATACGGCGGCGGACCTGGGCTACGCCGGCATTGAGCCGCGCGTGGACGCCAACCACGCCCACGGAGTCGAGACATCCCTGAGTCCGGTACAACGGCGGGATGTGCGTGCCCGGGTGGCGGACAGCGCGGCCGACATCTGCTGCATTGCTTCCTCGTCGCGCTACTCCGAGCCGGCCACCCTCGAGGAAAACCTGGCGCAAACCCGGCGGGAGATTGGCCTGGCAGGAGACTTGGGGGTTCCGGTCCTGCGGGTGTTCGGCGGGCAGATTGCGGAAGGCATCGACCGGGACGCCGCCATCGACAACCTGTCCGCAGCCCTGGCCCGCGTGACGGACGAGGCCGGCCAGGCCGGGGTGACGGTCTGTGTGGAGACGCACGATGCCTGGTGCAACCCCCACCATGTGGCCGCGGTGCTGGCGAACGTCAACCATCCCGCCGTCGCGGTCAATTGGGACGTTCTTCATCCCGTGCGGGCCGAGGGCATTTCGGTGGCCGAGTCGCTGGCGGTGCTGGGACCGTGGATTCGGCATGTGCACATGCACGACGCCACGCTGGAGCCGGGCCGCATCCGGTACGTGCCGATGGGCACGGGCGCCATCGACCACCGCGAGGTGATCCAGGGCCTGCGCGAAATCGGCTACGACGGTTGCCTGAGCGGCGAGTGGATCGGCTACAGTCCCTGGCAGGAACACCTTCCCTACGAAATCGGGCAGTTGCGCAGTTACGAAGCCGACCTTGCCTGAACCCCGTCCATCCACAATGCAGGTGTCGCCATGAGTGTGAGGGTCGTCGACCACGCCCTGTGGGTCAGGGACATCCGGACGCGCATGCCGTTTCGCTACGGCATTGCAGCCATGACCCGGGTTCCGCACCTGGTCGTGGAACTTGAACTCGAAGCGGACGGCCGTCGGGCACGCGGCCTGGCTGCCGAAAGTCTGGTGCCCAAGTGGTTCACCAAGGATCCGAATTCGCCCTATGCGGACGACATCCGGGACATGCTGGCCCAGATTGAGGGGGCGGTTGCCGCTGCCCGGGCGGCAGGCGGGCAAGCCTCCGCGTTTGCCCTATGGCGCCGGGTCTATGAAGCCCGGGCCGAGGAGGCCGGCAGCAGCGGGACACCCGGACTGCTGGCCAATTTGGGCACAAGCCTGGTGGAACGGGCCCTGTTGGACGGGGTATGCCGCAGCCGCGGCCAGGCCTTGGCCGACGCCCTGCGGGGAGACGGGCTCGGGTTCGAGGCGGACTATTTCCACGCCTCGCTGCGCGGGGCGGCACCGGACCGGATTCTGCCCCGCCAGCCGCTGCGAACCCTGCAGGCCCGGCATACCGTGGGGTTGGGGGATCCGCTGACGGAAACCGATATCCCGGAGGAGGAAAGGCTGGACGACGGCCTGCCCCAGTCCCTGGAAGCGGTCGTGCGGGGGTACGGGGTACGGTGGTTCAAGATCAAGATCGGCGGCCAAGCCGAGGAGGATCTGGATCGGCTCCGGAAGATTGCCGCCCTATTGGACGGCTCGCGGCCCGATGCCCGTTACACGCTGGACGGCAACGAGCAGTACCTGGACTTCGGGACGTTCCGAACGTTCTGGGAGACCCTGGCCCGGGATCCGGCCCTGCAGGCGTTCCGGGGCGGCCTGGAGTTTATCGAGCAGCCCCTGCACCGGGACATCGCCCTGGATCCGGAGACCACCGAAGTGCTGCGGACGTGGGAAGATCACCCACCGGTGATCATTGACGAATCGGACGGGGATGTCGGCGGCCTGTCCCAGGCCCTCGCGAACGGGTATCAGGGCACAAGCCACAAGAACTGCAAGGGCGTGTTCAAGAGTGTGGCCAACCTGGGTCGCCTGCGGCAGCTGCGCGACGAGAACCCGGACCGGGCCTACGTGCTGTCGGGCGAGGATCTGACCAATGTCGGTCCCGTCGCCCTGTTGCAGGATCTGGCCGTCCTGGCTTCCCTGGGCATTCCCCATGCCGAGCGCAACGGACACCACTATTTCACCGGCTTGTCCATGCATGTCGATTCGATCCAGCAGGCGATGCTGGATCACCACGCAGACCTGTACCGGCACCACACCTGGCCCGACGGCACCGCACCGGCCGTCGTCATCGATGATGGACGGATGCAACTGGCAAGCGTGGTCGCGGCTCCGTTCGGCTACGGTCCCGCGTTCGATCTGGACGGGTTCGACCCGCTTGCCGACTGGGATGCGTCGGTCTACCGGGAGGATTAGGAAACCGAGCGCATCATGGCAGGCGCCACCCCGGTCATCGTCTGTTCGGAGAACGGTCTGGCCGCGGCCGAGGAGGCCATCGAGCTCCTGCGGCAGGGCCGAAGCGCCCTGGACGCGGCCGTGGAGGCCGCAACCCACGTGGAGCAGGATTTGGCGGACAACTCGGTTGGCCGCGGCGGCATACCCGGCATTCTGGGCAACGTGGAACTGGATGCAAGCCTAATGGACGGCCGCACCCGCCAAGCCGGTGCCGTGGCCGCCCTGACCTGGACCAGCCAGGCTGCCCGTCTGGCTCGCGCCGTGTTGGAAGAAACTCCCCATGTGTTGGTGGTCGGAGAGGGGGCCAACCGCCTGGCGCGGGCGCGCGGTCTGGCCGAGGAAGTCTTGGAACATGAATCCGGCCTGGATGTGTGGCGCAAGCGGTTCGGCCGTGCCGGCATTGATCCCGACACCCTGACCGACGACGAGGTGCTGGCGGCCGTGAACCAGCTCACAAGCCAGCTGAGTCTGCTGGCGGAGCAGGATGACGAGCGGGAGATTCCCGAGGCGCCGGAGACCGGCACGGTCAACTTCCTGGTTCGGGACACGGACGGCAACCTGGCCAGTGTGGTGTCCACGTCGGGTCTGGGCTGGAAGCATCCCGGGCGGGTTGGTGATTCGCCCATCATCGGTGCCGGCAACTACTGCGACAACCGATATGGGGCGGCTACCTGCACTGGCATGGGCGAGTTGTGTCTGCGGACGCTGACGGCGAAGTGCGTGGTGGACGGCCTGCGCCGGGGCACGACGCTGCAGGCGGCGGGCCGGGAAGCCTTGCGGGAGTTGGATGATCTGTCCCGCGGGCACGGCCAGTTCATCGGATTTGTCGCGCTGGCTCCGGATGGTCGCCATGCCGGCTTCAGCGAGCGATCCGGACGTACCTACGGCTGGATTTCGGGCGGTATGCGCAAGGGTGTGCTGTCGCCACGCCTGACGCTGGAGGAATTGGGAGGCTGAACCAGCAGAGCCCGGCGCGGGTTGGTGGCCTAGTGGATCAGGATAGTTCTAAACAGGGCAGGTTACAGTTTCGTAGACCGAGCGCGTCCCAATTTTGTTTGTGCCGGTCGAAAGAAGGGAGTGTGGTCTGAGCCATGCCAAGGAGTACCTTGATGGCCGCGGTTGTTCCCATGATCGTCGCTTGCCCTTCGGCCACAACTTGGCCTTGCAACTGTGCCGGAACGTGTGCCTGTACCTATCGGCGCGCCAACGCATCCACCATGCGACTGCAACATTCCACTGCATGCACCAAGTAGGATCCGCTCCGAAAGGAGACGGCATTCCTGCGTTTGCGGTACTCGTTGCGGCGATGCTTGCGGAATGGACAGGCCACGATGGGCACGAATTGAATGTCCTGATCGGCAGGCACCAAGCCGTCGATCAACAGTGCACCTGCCCGAAGTTGATTGATGATCGTAGTGGAGGACTTGCTAAGGCCCGCGGTCAACTCGACCGGACAGCCTCGGAATTGATCGTCGTTCTGGGTACACCCAAAGAACAGAAAGTCCACCTGGTTGCCCATTGGGATACCGGAGATCCTGGACCGTCCATGGCCAACAACACGTACTCCTCGTCACTCAACCCTTCCAGCGACAGACTGCACGTCCCATTGTCGTCCTGGCACGAGTTGCAAACGCACCGGGCATCCACTTGGGACAGTATCTTCTGCAACATGGTTAAGCTTCACTCACCCTTCACTCGGCACTGTTTCACTTTCGTTGAAAACGGTTCAGTTGGACATGAACGGCTCCATTGGCACGGTCCTGGTTGGCCGGCCGGCTTCAAGCCAGGTTTCCGGCCAGCAAGTGCAGGAAGGCCTGTGCCCCCTGCGGCGTCTTCAGGCCGCGTGCCAGCCGCGCCCGGGGCTTGAAGCGACCAAACCAGCCCTCCAGCAGGTTGGTACTGGAGGGGACAGAGGGGTCGCGCACGCAGCGCACGAGGTCGTTCCAGCGGTCCATGACATGCTCCACCAGGGCCAGCACGGGCGGCGACAGCCGGACCCCGCCCTGGTGGGCCCACTCGCAGCAGACCAGCAGCAGTTGGCCGCCCCACAGGGGCAGTTCCCGCACCAGCCGCACCACCCCCTGCAGCACGGCTGCATCCTCCGGGGTCAGCAGGATCTTGTCCTTACCCTTGCGCATGCGCTGCAGCCGCCGACGCACGGTGCGCCGCATGTGCACGACGCACAACTGGCGGTCCAGCCCGCAGCCTTTCAGGGCCTTGCGGAAGGCCGGGTCGTCGTCGGTGACCAAGGTGTGCACACCGCGGGCCTCCAGTTCCCGGAAATAGGCCGTCCAGTCGAAATCCGGCCCCGTGCGGCGCAGGTCGCGGGGTCGGCCCTCGCGGTCCAGGACCACGGCCACCGGCTGCCGCTGGCCCTCCAGGGGCAGCCAGGTCTCGTCCAGCAGGACCACCCCGGGCAGCTGCGCGGTCGTGTCCCACGGGGCCTCCGCCTGCAGCCGCTGCACGTCCCGCCACAGGCTGGTGGGGCTCACGAAGCAGCCCAGGAGCTCCAGGCTGGCCGCGGTCGCGCGCAGGCTGACGCCGAGCCCGTACAGGCGCATCAGGGTTGCCTGCCAGGACCGCGTGCGCTGCTGGCCGGTCACCCCCTCCGGGAGGCGCGAATGGGTGCGCCCGCAGCTCTGGCAACGCCAGCGTTGCACGCGGCAGGAACCCAGCAGCAGCAGATGGCGCTCGTAGCAGCCGTTGCGCCAAAAGGCGCGCCGGCCGCAATGGGGACACGCCTCCGGCGGGCCGGGGTCCGCGAGTTGACGTGCGGCCTCTTCAGGGACTACCGTGAAAGACATGGCGGGAGGTCCTTGCTTGGATTGATTGAAGTCAAACCAAGGGTACAGGGCCTCTCGTCTTGTTCCGGACCTCAGCCGCTTTCAACGAAAGTGAAACAGTGCCCTTCACTCAACCTGCAACAGGTTTTCAATGTCAACCCATCGGTTGTACGTCTGACGTGCGATCCGATCGTATCCTGAGGCGAATCCTCCCAGATCCACGTCGAGTGGAAGTTCCTTCACTCGCGAACTGAGTTTGTCCGGCTGCTGTTCAAACAGCCAAACCCCGACATCTTCTCGGTCCAGTGTAGGTTCTTCCGTCAGTGACCCCGTTCGTTTCGCGTCTTCCACATCCGAAAGGTGGACCAAGTTGGCCAAGGCTTCCAGAACCCATTCGCTGTGGGTGGTCAGGATGATTCTGACGCCGGAATTCACCACCGCGGCGAGTTGACGAACGAGTTCAACCTGCATGGCGGGATGCAGATGCGACTCCGGCTCCTCAATAATCAGTACATCACCGATCGACACCACTTGCCTCAGATACAGTACGATCGGCGCAATCTCCGACACCATCGACGAGGAGTTCATCAAAGGGAGTTGAGCCTTCCACCCATGGGGTTGAAAGGAGAAACTGGGATAGTTGGCATCGGACCGGTCAGTTTGGATGGCACCCAACAATATCCTATCCTCAATGGTCTTT
>JAPPAJ010000201.1 GCA_026705565.1 Caldilineaceae bacterium
CCTGACCCTCGAGGGCCACACGGACTCGGTCCGCAGCGTGGCCTTCAGTCCCGATGGGTACATCCTGGCCAGCGGCAGCACCGACGGCACCGTGCGGTTGTGGGATGCGGACACGGGCATCCTGCGCCTGACCCTCGAGGGCCACACGGACTCGGTCCGCAGCGTGGCCTTCAGTCCCGATGGGTACATCCTGGCCAGCGGCAGCACCGACGGCACCGTGCGGTTGTGGGATGCGGACACGGGTGTCCTGCACCTGACCCTCAAGGGCCACGCGGACTGGGTCTACAGTGCGGCCTTCAGTCCCAACGGGCGCACCCTGGCCAGCAGCAGCAACGACGGCACCGTGCGGCTGTGGGATGCGGACATGGGCGTCCTACTGACCCTCCAGGGCCACATGGACGGTATCACCAGCGTAGCCTTCAGTTCCGACGGGGACACCCTGGCCAGCGGCAGCAACGATGGCACCGTGTTGCTGTGGGCTGTGACGGGGGACGAACCCGGTCTGGAGGCCAAGAGGAGCGAACAGGAGGCCTCAACCAAGGACCGCGAACAGGCACAATCACCCCTGCTGCACGCCACGGAGATCGTAGAGAATACGTTCGGTCAGTGGCCGGACTGCCTCTCCGGCTCCTATCGGCTGACGCGGGCCGACGACCGCATCACCCTGACAGTGACCGCAACCCGCCGGCCGGAACCGGTGTGGCATCCCTGCGCCCCTGCGCAAACCCTGTTCGTGCTGCCGCCGGCCCTGCGCCCCCCCTTCGCCCTGGTGCGGGAGAGCGCGGTGGAGGCGCTGCCGACCGGCCTGCTCCACCAGGAAGGGGCGGATCCGGACATCCCGCCGGCCTGGAGCCGCCTGCAGATCGCAACGGACGGCTCCGTATTGCACAGGGCCGTGCCACATCCCCAATACAGGCAGCAGGCCAAACTCCCTGCCGCCCTTCGTCTGCATGCGCAGTGGGGTACCACGCCGGCGGCCAACGACCGGGTCGTTCTGGATATTCTGACGCAAACCTGGTTTGGGGTCGATGATGTAGCGTTTCCTCCGGGGATGGTCACGCTCAACCCCGAGGGCCGGGTTGAGGCCCTGCGATGGAAAGGCCGGGATGGGGGATCATTTCAATTGGCCCTCCTAGTGCCGGAGTTGGCTGAACTCACGGCCTTGACACGCCTGGACCTGAGCGCGCCCATCGCCTTCGGGACGATCCCGCCGGAACTGGGGCAACTCTCTCAACTCGCCCACCTGGACTTGAGCGGCCACTTTCTCTTTGATCCGGTCCCGCCGGAACTGGGACAACTCTCTCAACTGACCCACCTTGACCTGAGTGCGTACTGGCAGTTGAGGGGATGGCTCCCTTCTGATATAAAACGGTTGCACGAACTTCATCTTCGGGACCCGAGTCGTCATAACCGGTTGGCGTCACTGCCTCCCGAACTGGGCCAACTGCAGAACCTCCACACCCTCGACCTAAGGGTCAACCGGTTGAAGGCCCTCCCCCCCGAACTGAGCCAACTACAGAACCTCCACACCTTGAACCTGAGATTCAACCGGGGGTTGGAGGTTCTGCCCCCCGAACTGGGCCAGCTGCACAATCTCCATACCCTTGACCTGAGTAACAACCTCCGGGAATCCCTGCCCCCATTTCTTTTCCAACTGCCCCAACTGCACACCTTGAACCTGAGTGGTAACCAGTTGGCGTCACTGCCTCCCGAGCTGGGCCAACTCCAGAACCTCCACACCTTGAACCTGGGTTGGAACCGGTTGGAGGTTCTGCCTCCCGAACTGGGTCGGTTGAGCCATCTCCATACGATGTGGGTATGTCACAACCGGTTGGAGGCCCTGCCCCCGGAACTGGGGCGCTTGTCCCGGTTGGAAACCCTGGACCTGAGTTACAACGGATTGGGAACTTTGCCCCCGGAACTGGGGCGCTTGTCCCGGTTGGAAGCCCTGAACCTGAGTTACAACGGATTGGGAACTCTGCCCCCGGAACTAGGTCGCTTGTCCCAGTTGAGAGTCCTGGCCCTGCATGAAAATACTTTGACCAGCCTTCCACCCGTGCTCGGTGAGCTTACAAATCTGAAGTTTTTGAGCTTGGATTTCGATCATGCAATGGAACACATCCAGATTGAAGGCAGCTTTTATATTACAGATTACTTTTACTATTGTTCGAATGTTAGAGGGTAGGCAAAAACATGGCGCAGATGCGCCTTCACCGCATGGCTGGACTGGAAGCATCCTACCGGAACCGGGGCAACGGTCTCTACTGTGACTCTGTGTCTGGGAGATAACAATCTTTCTGGTGCGGTGCCCCGCCAACCGGAGCAGTTGGCCAATCTGCACAGCCTTCGTTTGGACGGACATTGGTTCACCGACACCGTCCCCCTGGAGTTGAGCCAACTGGCCCGGTTCCGGAAGTTGGGACTTCACCAAATTCAGATGGGGCCTGGCCGATCCTGATGCAGACGCGGGAGCGTTGGCCGCACCTGCAGATCGTCTCAGCGGATGCCGGCCCCTTGATGTTTGGCCTGGACGAAACCATCGAGCAGCATAGGAGGCGGCCAAGAGGGATGTACCGGGACGCGGTGCGGTTCTTGCACCGCCATTTTGTCAAGGCCATGGGATTGCGCAGGCTCAGCCTAATGTGGCTTATCGAGATCCCGTGGGCGGGACGGGTCTGGGCCCTGCACCTGCTTGCGGCTGGAGCCAATATCAACGAGATCGAAACAGTGTCTCGCGGTGCATCTGCCTATCGGAGCCGCGTGTCTGAAGTAGAATCCACCATGTCTTCCGGAGACGTGTCTCCGGGAGGCTTGGAGTTCACTCAACAGAGCAGTCCAAACGATGGATGTAATTCTGCATGGATTCCCTGCCCACCTGCAGAGGGAGCTTGAGTCGACGGCGCGGGACAAGGGGGCCAAGCTCGAGGCCCTGCTGCCGGGCACGGTGGAGTCGCGCTGTGAAATCCACCGGCGGCATCGGCTCGGACCGGAGCGGGCCTGTCGTGTTCAATTGACGATGCATGTGCGCAAGCGCATCCTGCGCTCGGAAGTCAAGGGTCCCGACGCCAAGGCGGCCCTGGACGCGGCGGTGCACAAGATGGAACGGCAGATAGAGCGGTTCAAGGGCCGGCGGCGCCATGTGCGGCGCATGTCGAAGGAGGAGGCCCGGCAGTTCGTCGAATCTGCACCGCCGGTCAGCGAGGACTATGAAGACGTGGGCGACGGCCTCATCGTTCGGGAGAAGGATTTCACGGTTGAACCCATGGCCGTGGCCGATGCCGTGGAGACTATGGAACAGCTCAACCACGACTTCCATCTGTTCAAGGACCAGGACAGCGGCGCCATCCATGTTGTCTACCGCCGGGACAACGGGAACTACGGGCTGTTGAGGCCGCGCGACGGTTGAGTGGCCCCTCAGCCGCACAGATAAAATTTGCGTACAAAAAAGCGCTGATATTTGACGGCTTGCCTGGTGTGTGGCAGGCTGTTCGAGTCCGGGAGTTCGATCCGCGCCGAAGCGCAGCGCGGGCCGCTCAACTGCGTGGGAAGGGCAACGGCCCTCGCCTGGCAAACGGACGGGACTGCACGGTCGGCAGCAGAGGATGCATGGATGGCAACAGACAGGATTACGGTACTCGGCGCCAGGGAACACAACCTCAAGAACATTGAAGTGTCGCTGCCGCGTGATCAGTTTGTGGTCATTACCGGCCTCAGCGGCAGCGGCAAGAGCAGTCTGGCTTTCGACACCCTCTATGCCGAGGGGCAGCGTCGGTACGTGGAGTCCCTGTCGGCCTATGCCCGACAGTTTCTGGGCCTGCTGGAGAAACCCGACGTCGACCAAATTGAAGGCTTGAGCCCGGCCATCTCCATCGACCAGAAGAGCACCAACCGCAATCCCCGTTCCACGGTTGGCACGGTGACGGAGGTGTTCGACTACCTGCGTTTGCTCTATGCGCGGATCGGTCAGCCGCACTGCACCGAGTGCGGGGCGGCCATTTCGCAGCAGACCCCCCAGCAGATTGTGGACCAGTTGCGGTCGCGCCCGGTCGGCAGTCGCCTCATGTTGCTGGCGCCGCGCATCAGGAACCGGAAGGGCAGGCACACGGGCGAGTTGCAGCAGCTGATGCAGCAGGGATACATACGGGTCCGGGTCAACGGCGAGATTTATGATGTGGCGGAAGTGCCGGACCTTGACCGGTACAAGAACCACACGATTGAGGCGGTCGTCGATCGCCTGGTGATCTCCGCCGACGATGAGGACGAGAACCGGTTGGCGGATTCGGTGGAAACCTGCCTCGACTTGGGCGACGGGGTCATGATCGTCAGCGACGTGACCGATCGGGACCATCCGCGGGAGGAGTCGTTCAGCCGCAACTTCGCGTGCGCCGACTGCGGCGTGAGCCTGGAGGAGATCGAACCCCGTTCCTTCAGCTTCAACAGTCCGCACGGTGCCTGCGAGCGCTGCGACGGCATCGGCATGCAGAACGAGTTCGACCTGCGGCTGATTGTGGATCAGGACCTGTCGCTGAACAACGGGTGCATTCGGCCCTGGCAGCGGCAGAACGAGTCCTCGGCGCAGGCGGAGAACTGGGAGCGCGGCGTGCTGGCGGCCTTTTGCCGGAAGCATGGAATCCCGACCGACATCCCCTACCGGGCCCTCAGCCAGCGCCAACAGGATCTGGTGGTGATGGGCCCCGAGAAGCCGGAGCGCAACCTGGCCGTCAGCTATCGCACCAAGGAGGGCAAGGAGTGGCAGTACGAGGCAACCTACCGCGGAGTCGTGCCGAGTTTGCGCAAGCACTACCGGGATACCGGCAGCGACTCCGTGCGCGAGCGCCTTGAAGGATGGATGAGTTTCCGTCCCTGCCCCGACTGCCGCGGCATGCGGCTCAAGGCTGCCTCGCTGGCGGTCACCATCGGCGACCTCAACATCATGGAGGTGTCCCGCCTGACCGTTGCCAACGCCCTGCGCTGGGTGGAAAACCTGCAGCCCGACGACACGAACGACATGGCGCGGGCCAACGGACGAGTTCCCCACTCCGACGGGCGGCTGTCGGCCCGTGATCTGGCCATCGGCGGCCAGGTGCTCAAGGAGATTCAGGCCCGGTTGTCGTTCATGGTCAACGTCGGTCTCGAGTACCTGTCGCTTGAGCGCCGCGCCGCGACCCTGTCGGGAGGCGAGGCGCAGCGCATTCGTCTGGCAACCCAGATTGGCAGCCAACTGATGGGTGTCCTCTACATCCTCGACGAACCAAGCATCGGCTTACACCAGCGGGACAATGAGCGCCTGCTGAACACCCTGTGCGGCATGCGCGATCTGGGTAACACGGTGGTCGTGGTCGAGCATGACGAGGACACCATCCGCACGGCCGACTGGGTGGTGGATATGGGGCCGGGCGCCGGCGAGCACGGCGGCAAAGTCGTGTGTTCCGCGCCGCAGGACGAGTTCATTGCACACACAAGCAGTCTGACGGCGCAGTACTTGCGCGGCGAAAAGCAAATCGACATGCCATCCTCGCGGCGCAAGGGCAACGGCACCTACCTGCGCGTGGTCGGCGCGGCGGAGAACAACCTGAACAACGTGACGGTGCGGTTCCCTCTGGGCACGTTTACGGTCGTGACGGGGGTGAGCGGCAGCGGCAAGAGCACACTGGTCAACGATGTGCTCTACCGGTTCCTGGCGCAGACCATGTACAAGGCCAAGACCGCGCCGGGCAAGCACGAGGATGTGGAAGGCTGGCAGTACCTGGACAAGGTGATCGACATCGACCAGAGCCCGATTGGCCGCACGCCGCGCAGCAATCCGGCTACCTACGTTGATCTCTTCGGTCCGTTGCGGGAATTGTTCGCCTCCCTGCCCGAAGCCAAGGCGCGCGGGTACAAGCCGGGACGGTTCAGCTTCAATGTGGCGGGCGGCCGTTGCGAAGCCTGCAAGGGGGCCGGCATCGAGGAAATCGAGATGCAGTTCCTGCCCAACGTCTACGTTCAGTGCGACGAGTGTCAGGGCCTCCGCTACAACCGCGAGACCTTGGAGATTCGGTTCAGGGGACATTCGGTTTCGGACGTTCTGAACATGACCATCGAGGAAGCCGCGGATCTGTTTGCCAATATCCCCCGCATCAAGGCGCGCCTGGACACGCTGCTGAGCGTGGGCCTGGGCTATATCCGCCTGGGACAACCCGCCACCACCCTCTCCGGCGGCGAAGCCCAGCGGGTCAAGCTGAGCAAGGAACTGAGCCGGCGGGATACGGGCAACACGCTGTACATCCTGGACGAGCCGACAACCGGCCTGCACTTCGAGGACGTGAACAAGCTCCTGCAGGTCCTGCACTCGCTTGTGGACAAGGGCAACACGGTACTCGTGATCGAACACAATCTGGACGTGATCAAGAACTGCGACTGGATCGTGGACATGGGACCGGAAGGCGGCGACAACGGCGGCGAGGTGATCACCGAAGGTACCCCCGAACAGGTGGTCCAGGCCGTGCGCAGCTACACCGGCAGGTTCCTCAAACCGCTGCTCAACGGCAGTCGCGTCAAGGTTGCACAACCTGCTTGACACCCGGCGGGAGGCCCGACTCCAGTTCTAACGCCGCGGTGCCGGTACGGCATTATTAAGCGATGCCCGGCCCGGATTCCGTCGGCAGCAGAATCTCCGGGTGCGACCCAATGGACGCCCGTGGTCCGCGTCGGCCAAAATCTCGGATGTTCGTCACTCCCGTCCAGCAGCAGTTAATCCAAACGACGTTCAGAGGAGACTTCCGCCAGCATGGCCACCATCACGATCATCGGTTCCGGCAGCCTTGTGTTTACGCGTCGCCTGTGCAGCGACTTCCTGTTGACGCCGTCGTTGGAGGGCTGCGAGATCCGGCTCATGGACATCGACCCCGAACGGCTCCGGCAGTCCCATACGATCGTGCAGTCGATTGCCGACCGCATGGGTGCCCGCGCCACTGTCACGGCCACCGACTCGCGCATCGACGCCGTGCGCGGCACCGACTACGTGATCACGACGTTCCAGGCCGGCGGCTTGGAGGCCTTTCGGACGGATATCGAGATCCCGCAGCAGTATGGGATCGAACAATGTGTGGGCGACACGTTGGGCCCCGGTGGGGTCTTCCGGGCTCTGAGGACGATTCCGGTGCTGCTGGATCTCTGCCGGGACCTGGACGATGTGGCTCCCGACGCGATGATCCTCAACTACGTGAATCCGATGGCGATGAATTGCTGGGCCATCGATCGGGGTGCCGGGAGGCCCCATGTGGGCCTTTGCCACAGTGTCCAGGGCACCAGTGAGATGCTCGCGAAGTGGATTGATGTGCCGATTGAGGACGTCAATTTCCAGTGTGCCGGCATCAACCATCAGTCCTTCTTTACCGAGTTCCGACGCGGCTACGAGGATCTGTATCCCTTGATTCGCAAGGCGGTCCTGCGCAAGGAGGTGTACGGATCGGAGCCGGTGCGCATCGAAATGATGAACCACTTTGGCTACTTCGTCACCGAGTCCAGCGGCCACGCCAGCGAGTACCTCCCGTACTTCCGCAAGAACGAGGCGATGGTGGACCATCAGCTCGCGCCGAAGTTCACGGACGACACGCGGAGCTGGTACGACTTCGGACGGACGGGCGGCTACCTGCGCAGTTGCATCCAACGGCTTGAACACTTCCAGTCCGAGTTCGACGAGATCGCCGAGCAGCCGGTGCCGACGGAGCGGAGCCACGAGTACGGGGTCCACATCATCGAGGCGATGGAGACCAACATGCCGTGCAAGGTGAACGGCAACGTGCCCAACCGGGGCCTGATGCCAAGCCTGCCCGAAGGATGTTGTGTGGAAGTTCCGTGTCTGGTGGACAGCAGCGGAGTCCAGCCGTGTGTGGTGGACGACTATCCGCCGCAACTGGCCGGGCTCAACCGGACCAACATCAACGTGCAGGAAATGGTGGTGGAGGCGTCCTTGACCGGCAGCGTGGATGCCGTCCACCACGCCGTGCTGCTGGATCCACTGTCCGCGGCCGTGGGCACGATGCCGCAGTTGCATCACATGGTGGATGAGATGCTGGAACGACAGGCCTGCTGGCTGCCGCAATTCAACGGGGCTTAACCGCGGTTCCAAACGCAAGGGAAAACCGAACCATGAAAATCACGTTCATTGGCGCCGGCAGCTTTGGGTTCACGCGCAAGCTGGTCCGCGACGTCCTTACGTTCGAAACGCTGGAGCATGCCCACCTGTGCCTGATGGACATCGATCCGGAAAGACTGGACTTCGCCGCCAAGGCGGTGCGCAAGATTGTGCGCATGGGCGAATACCCGGCGACGGTGTCGGCCACCCGGGACCGGACCGAGGCACTGAAGGATGCCGACTTTGTGATTGTCACGATCCTGGTCGGCGGTGCCGATATATTCCGGCACGACATCGAAGTGCCCATGCGCTACGGGGTGGATACCAACATTGGGGACACCCGCGGCCCGTCGGGCATTTTCCGGGCGATCCGCACCGTACCCGTCATGTTGGACATTGCCCGGGACATGGAACGGCTGTGTCCCGGCGCCATCATGCTGAACTACACCAATCCGATGGCCATGATCTGCCAGACGCTGGCCCAGGAAACGGATATCCAGCTCACCGGCCTGTGTCACAGCGTCCAGGGCACGGCCGAGATGCTGGCCCGGTGGATTGGTGCCGACATGGCGGACGTACAGTACACGTGTGCCGGCATCAACCACATGGCTTGGTACAAGGAGTACCGGTGGAAGGGCGAGGATGCCTATCCCCTCATCCACGCCGCCATCACCGGGAACGAGGAGATCTACAACACGGAGCAAGTCCGCAACGAGATGTATCTGGCACTCGGCTATTACGTGACGGAGTCAAGCGGCCACAACAGCGAGTACAACTGGTGGTTCCGGAAACGGAGCGATCTGATTGAGAAGTACTGCACCCATGGCACCAACTGGAATCCCGGCGAGTACGCCTATGTCCTGAACCGGTATGCGGAACGGGCGGAGACCTGGAAGGCGGACGCCGAGGCGTGGTTTGCCGACGAGACGCCCATTGAACTGGAACGGGGCCACGAGTACGCGGCCTACATCATGGACGCCTGCGCGGGCGGCACGCCGTTCCAGTTCAACGGCAACGTGTTGAATCACGGGTTGGTGGACAATCTGCCCAATGGGTGTTGCGTTGAAGTTCCGGTCGGGTCCAGTCCGAAGGGATTGGAACCGGTGGCCGTGGGAGACATTCCCGTCTCCTGCGCAATGCTGACCGGTCTCAGCGCCCAGATTGAACAGATGGCCGTTGAGGGGATCCTGACGGGCGACCCCACATTGATCTACCGGGCCATTGCGCATGATCCGTTGACCGCTTCACTGCTGTCGTTGCAGGAGACCAAGGCCATGGTCAACGACATGTTTGCCATGAACCGGGACTGGATGCCAACGTTCCAGCACTACGCCGTGTGACCGAGTCCAGCCATCGGGCAGAGGCATCTGTCACCGGCACGGTTCAACAACACAGTGGAACCGACGTTTCTCCTGGGTCGGCGTGAAATGTACCGGGACATGGCGCAGTCTGGATCGAATGGGTAGCATCCGCGGCAACCACCGCATCGAAACGTTCATGACCAGGATCCGGTAGTTCATTCCCAGCCATTCAGGTTGCAGTAGTAGACGTAGGAGACGTAGCCATCATGGCAAGGGTGCGCACGCGGAGATGGCTCCAAGGCATGGACGCGGAGCAAATCCCTGAAGTACTGTTGCCGCTGGGCAGTTAAATCCACCTTGCGTCTGTCCAAATACGCTTCCAACCGAGGCATTCGACCCCACTCGGGTGGCAAGGGGCCTTCCACATCCAGAAAGCGACTGCAGATGTCCACTCGCTCCAGGCTCGTCATGCCACTCCATGAAGGCGGGACATGACCACGGACCCCAGTTTCGCACAAATCAAGTTCTTCGAGACGCCGCAACGCGGACCATTCGGGCGGTAGAGGACCAGTGATGCCGGTTCCGTTGAGTGACAACCACCTGAGGTTTGCCAGTTGGCCCCATGTTGCCGGCAGTGGGCCTTTCAGGCTTGGACTGTCGATGTACACACTTAGGACGCTGAGACGCCGCAGTTCGGACCATTCGGGAGGCAGGGGACCGGTGATGCCAGTTCCGCCGAGTGACAACCACCTGAGGTTCGCCAGTTGGGCCCATGCCGCCGGCAATGGACCTTCCAGGTTCGGACTGCAGATGCTCAGTCTCTTCAGACTCGTCATGCCGCCCCATGAGGGGGGGAGATGACCACTGACCTGAACCGGGCATAAAGCAAGGACTTCAAGATGCTGCAACTTGGACCATTCGGGCGGCAGGGGACCAGTGATACCGGTTTCGTTGAGTGACAACCACCTGAGGTTCGCCAGCTGGGACAGTGCTACAACCAAGCCGTCAGTAAGGGATTGTCCGTTCAAGATGAGTGTTTCTAGCTGTGAAAGATCAGCTAGGGAATCAGGCACCAGGAACCAGTTGGGGTATGGGCCGTACTCCCCCAAGGTTTCATTTCTTAAATGTCCCAATTTCAGTCTCCGCAGCGCGCTCAACTGCCCAATCGACCGGGGAAGAGGGCCGCTGCCGCCAACTGTCCCAACATCAAGGTTCGTCACCCCGCCGTACGCATCGGTGGACACTCCCTTCCACTGAGCCAGTGGCATATCGTCAACACCCCAGTTGGTTAGTGTGGTGGCTGGGAACGCTGTCCGGATTTCCTCGAGCACGGCGCGGTCGGGTGACATGGCGGTTTCCCAAGCGGTGTCGAGTTCATATGCCAAATACCCCACCCCATCCAGATGCGGACCGTCTTGGTACCGCACCGTTTGGAGTCACGGTGATTTCAAAGTCGACGACGCGCGGCGGGTTGACGGGGACTCCGTGGGTGTCGACCTCGATCCCCTCAACAGCGCGGACAACGGGAATGTAAGGGCGAAAATCTTCTGGTACCAGCAAAAGATCCGCAGGTGCTTGGCGGGCCCAGTACTGGACAGGTGAACGATCCGTGGACAGGTGTGCGCGAACAAAGGTCCCACCGCGTGCGAGATTGAAATGGCCATTGTGGTGTTCGGCGAGATTGGCGAAGGTGCCGTCCACGGTATCGGTCGCAGCAAACCAGTCCAACTCGAAGCTGATTCCGACCGCGACCACGTCTACCGTTGATTCCAAAGTCCAGCCAACATTCGCGATGGAACCATCTGGATCAACCACGACTTTTTCGATTAGGTTGGCTCTTGCAGCCTCTTCGGTCCGCGGGTGGCCTACATACGCTGCGACGTCACTTCGGATCCGCGTCATGGGACGGAACCCTTCGGGCACGTGGCAGTAGAATTCGATACGCTCTGAAGGATGCGGATCGGGGGTTGTGACGAAGGCCAAGACTGTGGTACCGCTCCGACGGAACTCACACGTCCCTCCGGGCCCGGTGACAACAGCAGTCTCAACTGTGGCATCGACCTCATGCTGCGCGTTCACGGACGCGGAGATTGCTAACGCGAAGATCGCCGCCAAAGCCACAGCGGCCAAACTGCGGATTCCGATCGTCCATTGTGTTCCCATGGCGACGGACCGTTTCCTGGACAACCGCAAAGTCATGCGGGGAGCATGTCCATGGACATCAAGGAGATCGGCGGAAACTGTCATGCAATCCAAGGTGAGTGTATCAGCATGTCAATGAAATAAATTGCGTTTAGTCGAGATATTTTCCTTTTCTAATTATCCAATTGCATTGCTGGAAGGTGTGTCTGATCAGCAAACAATCCCAATTTGCTTGAGCCACTGAATGACTATCCCAACGTGGTCGGCATGGCGTTCGGGATTGATATCGGTTGTGTTCAACGTTAGTACGAAGTCGGTTCCGGGTATTGGTTGCAACTGCTCTTGGGGAATGCTCCCTTCAGTGTATTCGTGCTGGAGTTCGGCGTCGAGATGGCCGGGATGGCGCGTCTGCAACCTCGCCCGTGTCCTGAACCGTTCGGCGAGCACCGTCGGTGCTGCCGTCACGAAGATCTGAGCCGATGTGAACTTTAGGTCCGAAGTCAGGTCGGTGAGTTCATTCGCAGCGAGATCGGCTCGGAAGTTGGCCTCAATCAAACAGTCCTGGCCCTGACTGAGCAGGCTGCGCGCGAACATCCAGAGCAGGGCCGACGCCGCCGTACCCAGTCGGCGCGACCAGTCCCTGTCCGCCCATCCCGCCGTGTCGTATACCGTCTCCTTGATCATGTCCTTGGTCAGGACGGGTAGGGACGTGGACCCCGCCAATACATCGGTCAGGTGCGACTTTCCGGCGCACGGCGGACCGTTGACCAGTACCAGTACTGGTGGACGTCCTGCCGACGTACTCTGGCTGATGGTGGGTAACACGGCCGAATCTCACACCAAACCGGCGCGACGGGGCTGGGGAGGCGCGGTGCCGTGGTCGCTGCACGATAGGGAGCACGCCTGGAGGGATTCGAACCCCCGACACCTGGTTCCGAAGACCAGTGCTCTAATCCACTGAGCTACAGGCGCATGCGCGCAAGGGTAACACAAATTTCGGTTGCTGCCCGGGGACTTCAGGCAACCGCTGCGGTGTCACGCCGCTTGGCTCGCGGGCTCTTGTGAATCGTCGGCAGGGAACCCGGCGAGTGGTTCGGAACCTTGCACGGACTGCCGGTACAGTGAGTTGAACCGGCGCAGGGCATCCTCCGGATTGATTCCCGCCTCCGTAGCATCGGCCACCAAATGCCAAAGGCGCTGGCCCAGTTCCAGTTCGTCATCGGATGTGCCGTTTGCACTGACGTTGGCAGCATGGGCGTCGGGGTCGGCACCAGCCTTGCGGGTGCGCGACTGCATGAGCCGTGCACCTTCCAGGGCCGGCAACCCTTTCGCGATGCCGTCGAGCGGACCCCGCCGCTTGCCCTTGGCCCGATATTCGGCCTGTTTGATCTGATCCCACTCCTTGAGAACCGAATCGCTGTCCTCAAGCTGCGTATCCCCGAAGACGTGCGGATGGCGTCGGATCATCTTGCGGCTGATTTCGGCTAGAACGTCGGCCAAGTGGAACCGGCCCTGTTCGTAGCCGATGTTGATCAGGAAGAACGTGTCCAACAGCAGGTCGCCCAGTTCTTCCGCCAGGTTTTCGTCGTCCTGGAGGTCGATGGCCTCAATCACCTCGTGAACTTCGCTCACCACCTGAAACCGCAGCGATTCCAGGGTCTGTTCCCGATCCCAGGGGCATCCGTCCGGTGCCCGCAGTCGGGCCAGAATGTTGGGCAGCTGGGTCAGGCTGCATTCCTCGGCCAGCGGAGGAACCAACAGGGCGTGGGGGCTGCCAACGCGCATGGCCTCCCCAACCTCCTCAAGGCTGTGCCGGATGGGCTGGCAATCGTTGCCGGCAGCAACGTGCGACATGGTCCAAACCTCATGCCCGGCCGGATACGCTCGCGCGAGGGCCGCAACCACTGGCTGCGATTGCTCCGGCCGGATGTCATCGACGACCAGTGGGATCGCCGCGTCGGTATGGGGGAACCACCGCGCCGCAAGGACCTCTGCCGTTGTGTATTGCCAGCTGGACGACGACATGCCCAGTTGTTCCAGGAGGCCCGGAATACTGGTTGGTGATAGTGGGCCCATGGCGGCGTTCATGCGCAGGTGTGCCTGTTCAAGTGTGGGTGCCGGACCATCGTCGAATCGGCAGGGAGTCAGGTTGTCTCGGTCCGGTTTTGCAGAAACGTTTCCAACAGTCCAAGCAGGAAGAGAATGGAACCGGCGACGGCGAAGTCAAGCAGGTCGAACAGTGCCATGATGCCCATCAGGCAGACGGCCAGGCCCAACAACAGTCCCTGGCGCATGGAAACGTCGCGGGAACCTCGGCCTCGCAGGGCCGGCCATTGCTGATGCAACTTGTGGGCAAGCAGGGTACCGAGGCCGCCGACGGTCATGAACAAGCCAAGGAACATGAGCGCGATGGCTTGGATATCGTCTTGTCCGTCCGGCGTGAACGGGGCCACCGCCAATCCCAAGTACAGCACCATGACGGTGCCGGCCAGGAACAGGCAGTTGCCGATGTAGATGGGTGCGCGCGATTCGCGGGGCTGCAAGTTCAAACCCTGACGGCGACGGAACACGATATACGGGCTCTAGTATATGTGTTGGGCCGGTTGGCGGGAACGTTGCTGCCGGACGGGGTGCTTCAACCGGGCCTGTGCGAGCCGTGGTTGCGTTACACTGACCTTGGTCCGGCGTGCCGTTTCCGTTCGCCTGGCCGGGTGCGGGACCTCCATTCGGGACATCGCCGTGAAAAAGAGACAGCAGAAGTTGACCAAGGGCCAGATCGCAATGACGGTGGCGGCCGTGCTGATCATTGCCAGCATGGTGCTGGGAGGCGTTGCATCGGTCTTTAACTCAGGTTTTTAGCCCGAGCCGACTTCCCCATGTAGCCATCGCCCGATGCCTGACTCCAGGCCGAAGGGAGTGGTGTATGCCGCGGCGGCGGCGCTTGTGTTCAGCACCAGCCCGGTGCTGGCCAGGGTTGCCGTTACCGAATTGCCCGAGGGTTTGGTGGCCGGCGGCCGGCTGATCATCGGCGGTGTCGTGGTCCTGGCGGTGGCGGTCCTGCGCAGGGAGCCGTTCCAACTCAAGCGGAACTGGCGACTGATCACGTTTTCGGGCGTGTGCCTGAGTGTTCATTTCCTCAGTTATGTGGCGGCCATCGACCGTACGTCGCTGGCCCACGCCATCACGCTGGTCTATTTGTCGGTGCCGGTGATTGCGGTTCTGTCCTGGTTGCTGTTTGGGGAAGCGTTGTCCCGCCTGCAGTGGCTCGGTGTAGGGCTTGCCCTGGCCGGCTTGGTGATGTTGACCGGCTTTGAACCGATGCTCTCGCCCGGGATGCTGATTGGGGATGCCTGGGCCGTGGTGTGTGCGATTACCTCTGCCTTCTATTCGCTGGCGGGACGCCGGCGCGGGGCGGACATGGGTTTGCTGGCCTACGCCGGCAGTGTATATCTGGTGGCCGGAGCGATGGCTCTGCCGTTCGCAGCCGTTGCCTTTGTGCCGGGACCCGTGTCGGGCGCCGCCTGGGCAAGCGTGGCCGGGGCCGGGTTGTTGCCCATGGCTGCGGGCCACACCCTCTACAACGCGGCCCTGCGCCTGACCAGTGCCACGGTAGTCAACCTGATTGCCATGCAGGAAGTCGTGTTCGCCGTGGTGCTGGGCGCGGTGCTGTTTTCGGAATCCCCGACTCCGGCCACCTTGGCCGGGATCGCGTTGACACTGGGAGGGGTGGCCATGGTGACCGGGGGTGGAGGGCGGGGTGCCGCCACATGAATGATCTGGTAGCGGTTGGCCCGGATGGCATCCCGCGTTGCACGTGGGCGAATGCCAGCACCAGCTTGCGGGCATACCACGACGAGGAGTGGGGCGTGCCGGTGCACGACGACGTGGCCCTCTTCGGCAAGCTCATCCTGGACACGTTCCAGGCGGGCCTGTCCTGGCGTGTGATCCTTGACAAGCGGCCGGCCTTCCTGGAGGCGTTCGACGGCTTTGATCCGGTCAGGATGGTCCGTTACGACGAGCGACGGATTGCGGAACTCATGGACAACGCGGGGATTGTTCGCAACCGCGCCAAAATCCATGCCGCTGTCAACAACGCACGGGCCTACCTGGATCTTGTGGACCGCGAGGGGGCCTTTCGCCCATGGCTGTTCCGCTGGACGGGCGGACGACCCTTGATAGACGGTTCCTGCCCCACCACCTCGCCGGAGGCGGAGGCGATGGCGCGGGCCCTGAAGGAGGCCGGCTTCAAGTTCACGGGACCAACTGTCTGCTACGCCTTCATGCAGGCGACCGGATTCGTCATGGACCATCCGCCGGGTTGTGGCCGACGGGAGGCCTGCGTGGCCTTGATGCGGGCGTAATGGACCGTTCTCAACCCCCGGCCTGCGTGAATGCGCCGCCGTACGGTCCGACTGGCGTCAACCGGCCTCGGTCAACAGGCTGGAGAGCCGATTGTATTCCCTGATCAACGAGTCAACCTTGCGCTTGTAGGCAAGCAGATCCCTCCGGCCTTCGATCTCGGCCGGCAATCGGGCCTTGAAATTCGACAGGGAATCGCTCAGGCCTGCATCCTCTTCCAGCGGCATCGGAGGACGGCTGCCATGCTCCTGAATGAACTTGATGGTGCTGACCTCGTATTCGCTGACATCGTCGTGCAGGTCTCTCAACTCGTCGCAGGTCACATCCGGGAACGGAAGCTGGTTCAACACTTCGTAGGCGCGGTTGAAACGCCTGCGCTGGCGTTGGATTTCCTCAAGCACTCTGGCACTTTCCTCGCATTGGCGCGGCAAACGGGCATATCAAGTATAAATTGGCATGGTCCGCAAAGTTGAACAATGAGCCGGAAGGACAGCTGTGCAATACCAACAAAACCGGCGGCCACGCGGTGACCTTTAGGGCGCCCTTCCAGGTTCGGGCCACGTGTGGACAGGCCCGGCGCGGCCGGCTGGAAACGGCCCACGGGACCGTGGAAACCCCGGCCTGGGCGCCGGTCGCGACCCAGGCCGCGGTCAAGACCCTGGACATGCGGGATGTGGCCGCAACCGGAACACGTTGGCTTCTGGCCAATGCCTACCATCTGTTTTTGCGACCGGGGCACCTGCGCATCGCCGAGTTGGGCGGGTTGCATCGGTTCATGGGCTGGTCCGGTTCCGTACTGACCGATTCGGGCGGGTTCCAGGTGTTCAGCCTGGCCCACCAGCGACGGGTTGAGGACGATGCCGTTGTATTCAAGTCGCACCTGGACGGCCGGACTGTGCGGTACACCCCGGAACTGGCCATGGAAATCCAGGAGGCCCTGGGTTCCGATGTAGCCATGGTGCTGGACGAGTGTGCGGATCCGCGGGACCGCGACGGCCTGCTGCACGCCCTCGATGTGACCCACCGCTGGGCCCACCAATGCCGTGCGGTCCACAGGCGGCCGGACCAGGCCCTGTTCGGCATCGTCCAGGGCGGCGTGTTCGAGGATCTGCGCCTGCGCAGTGCGGCGACCCTGGCGGCCATGGACTTCGCCGGCTACGCCATCGGTGGGTTGGCCGTGGGGGAGACCAAGGAGGAGATGTACCGCACCCTGGCCTTTACCTGTCCGGCCCTGCCTGAGGACCGGCCGCGCTACCTGATGGGGGTGGGGGCCCCGGAGGACGTGGTCGAGGCGGTTTGGCTCGGCGTTGACCTGTTTGACAGTGTGATGCCGACCCGGCTGGCGCGCAACGGCGCGGTGTTGCATCCCGAGGGCCGCCTCAACCTGCGCAACGCCGCCCACGCCGAGAATGCCGCCCCCATCCACGACGAGTGCGGTTGCTACACCTGCCGTACCTGCTCGCGGGCCTACCTTCACCATCTCGTCCGTTGCCGCGAAGTCTCCGCCTTGCGGCTGTGTACGCTGCACAACGTTTTTTTCATGCAAACCCTGATGCAGGACCTGCGGGATGCCATCGGTCGCGGAGACCTGGACGCGTTTCGCACAGAGTTCCATGGCCGCTACCGCATTGCGGACCAGGCGGCCCGGCACGTGCAGCGCCGTCTGTGGCTGGCCAGCCAGGAAAACAGGCACCGGTAGGCGGGAACCATGCCCGAAATTCTTGACCATGAACTGGTACAGGCCCTGATCCTGGGCCTTGTCCAGGGCCTGACCGAATTTATTCCGGTTTCCAGCAGCGGGCACCTCGTGCTGCTGCCCGCCCTCCTGGGTTGGCCAACACCGTCCCTGCTCATGCTAACCGTGTTGCACCTGGGAACCTTGACGGCCCTGGTTCTGGCCTATCGCAAGGACATGGCGGCGATCCTGGCCGGGATGTTCCGCTCGCTGCGCGAGCGACGCATGGTTGACTACGCAGCCAGAGACGGATGGTTCCTCCTGCTGGCGACGATCCCGGCCGGTGTTGCCGGCCTGGTGGTGGAACCCTTCATCTCGGACATGTTGGACAAACCGGTCCTGGCGGCCTGGGGCTTGATCGGAACCGCATGCCTGCTTGGCGGGGGCGAACTGGTGGCCTGGCGCCGGGAACACACGCGCTACATCGAGGAGATGGGCTGGCAAGATGCCGCAGCCATGGGCTTGGCGCAGGCCGTGGCCCTCATCCCCGGTGTCAGTCGCAGCGGCGCCGTGATGGCAACGGGACGGTTTCTGGCCTTGGACAGGGCCGGCGCCGCCCGTTTCGCCTTTCTGCTGGGCGCGCCCGTCATCGCGGCCGCGGGGGCCAAGGAACTTCTGGGCGGGGACTTGACGGCGACCGGCGAGGGTTTGGCCTTGATCGCCGCACTGGCCGTTGGTTTCCTGGCCAGTGCGGCAGCCGGATGGCTGGCCATCAAGGTCCTGCTGGCCTATCTGCGGCGCCGTACGCTGTGGGTGTTTGCAATCTGGTGTCTGACTGTGGGCTTGGTTCTTATCAGGGTGTTGCCGGGAACGGTGTAACCGGGTTGGCTGCCGCGTGATCGATCCCGGCATGTGCCCGGAATGGGCGAAACATCGACTTGCCCCATTGAACGCGGGTGCTATAATCAGCCCGCGGGTGTACCCCGGCGAGGCAGGGACTTCGGCCCTGTCCGCCAAAAAACTGCACTCGGCCGGTTGGCTTTCGGGCTGTCCGGAGTTGATAGATGCTGCAAGTGGGGGGAGTTCTCCCGCTTTTTCTTTGTAAGAGGGTGTTTCTCGAAGGCTGGTCCACAGCCGGGGATGCAGGAAGGCGATGAACAAGGAACTGGTAGCCGGAATCAAGGCCGTTGCCGCCGAGCGGGGCTTGGATGAGGAAGCGATATGGCACAGATTTTTACATCCGGATTTTTCGGTTGATGGAGCGAG
>JAPPAJ010000033.1 GCA_026705565.1 Caldilineaceae bacterium
CCGGAACAGGCCATCGAGACGCTGCGGTCCACCGGGCAGCTGGAGTTCATTGATCCAGGTGACGCGCAACTCCTGTCCGGGTACATCATCAATACAACCAACCGCCCCACGGCCTCGGCGGACGCCATGGCGGCGATGGCGGCCGGCGTCATGGACCCGGCCCCGGTGCCGTTCCCGGATAGGGTGTTCGAAACGGCCATGACCGGCGATGTGCTGAACGACGCCGTGCCGGGCCTGGACGACACCACCGGCCTCTGGCAAATCAACTTCGAGCTCGCAGGTGACGGATCAGACCAGTTCTTCAACTACACCCAGGCCAACGTGGGCCGGCCCATGCCGATTGTCCTGGACGGGGTGGTCCTGTCGGCACCGATCATCAACGCCGCCATCCGGGACATCGGAGTGATCTCGGGCGACTTCACCGAGGAGGAGGCGCGCAGCCTGGCTATCCAGATGCGCTACGGTGCCCTGCCGGTGCCGCTCCAGGTGGTCGATGTCCGCACCATCGGCGCGACGCTGGGACAGGAATCGGTCTCCCGCAGCCTGATTGCCGGACAGGTCGGCCTGTTGATGGTCCTGCTGTTCATGCTGGTCATCTACCGTCTGCCGGGCCTGCTGGCCTGCCTGGCCCTGGTCATCTACGTTGCCCTGAACGTGGCCGTGTTCAAGCTGGTGCCGGTGACCCTGACACTGCCGGGCATCGCGGGGTTCCTCCTGTCCATCGGGATGGCGGTCGATGCCAACATCCTCATTTTCGAGCGTCTGCGCGAGGAACTGCGCTCCGGCCGCTCCCTGCGGCTGGCGATCCGCACCGGCTTCAACCGGGCCTGGCCCGCCATCCGCGACGGCAACCTCTCGACTTTGATCTCGTGTGCCGTGCTGTTCTGGTTCGGCAGCAATTTCGGTGCCAGCGTGGTCAAGGGCTTCGCGTTGACGCTGGCCATTGGCGTGGTGCTGTCGATGTTTACGGCGGTCCTGGTGACGCGCACCTTCCTCCAGACCTTCCTTACCTTGACCGCCGGCGTCGAAGACGATTCGCGCCGGTTGCTCGTCGGCCACTAGCCCCAGTGTCCGCATTTCGGGAGATTGGTTCATGGGCCTGCTGACCAGTCGCATGGGGACCGCCGCCATCGTGGAGCGGCGCAACCTGTATTTCCTTCTGTCACTCCTGCTGATTCTGCCCGGCGTCCTGCTCATGGCCTGGCGCGGTGTCACGGGCAATTCGTTGCTGCCCCTGAGCATCGACTACACGGGCGGCGTCCAGTGGGAAATCCGGTTTGACGAACCGGCCAGTCCGGAAGCGGTGCGGGCCATCCTGCTGCGGGCCGGCCTGGCGGACACAACCGCCTTCCAAGTACAGGACGATCGGACCGTGCAGCTGAAGCTGAAGGCGATTGACAATCAGGTCAAGGAGCGGCTGGAAGGCGAGATCGAAGCCGAGATCGGGCCATTCGAGGAACAGTTCTACCGCAACATCGGACCGGCGATCGGCTCCGAGGTGAGTCGGGCGGCCGGTCTGGCCATCCTGGTTGCGGTCGTTGGCATTCTGATTTACATCACGGCCGCGTTCCGACACCTCAATCACGCAACCCGTTACGGTGCCTGTGCCGTGTTTGCACTCGTGCACGACGTTCTGGTGACACTGTCCTTCATTTCCATCATGAGCCTGGTGTCGGCCTGGGAGGTGGATGCCCTCTTCCTGACAGCCGTACTCACCGTGATCGGCTTCAGTGTCAACGACACCATTGTTGTGTTCGACCGGATTCGCGAGAACCAGCGGCGCTATCAGGGGGAACCCTTTGCCCGCATCGCCAACCGCAGCCTGGTGGAAACACTACAGCGTTCACTGGCCACGCAGGTAACCGCCCTGTTGGTGCTGGTGGCCATCCTGGTTCTGGGCGGCGCCACGCTGCAACAGTTCATGGCCACGTTGATTGTGGGCCTGGTGTCCGGCACCTACAGTTCCCTTTGCAATGCAACTCCCATTCTGGTTGCTTGGGAGGAACGCCGGTTCTTGGTGAAGCCGGACATGTCCAGACCCGTGCCGGCACCGACTGCCTAAACGCATCTGTGCAAACTCGCACCATGGTGCGAGTTTGCACAGACCCTTGTTGTAAGTTGGCACCAACCGAGTTCCCAAGGGACCGGTGTCCCAAGCTTGGTCTGCGTCCCGGAGAGGCTGAAAACCGGCTCCCCCACGGTGAACAGCCAAGTTCATTGAGAGTGAACCGGCGCTTCGCCTACCGTGTCCGGTGGGTTCGGCATCCAGTCATCAGATGAGCCACACAATCTATTGGGAATTGGTGTCGCGGGTCGGTGGTTTGTGATTGGGCCGCTTGCCGGTGTTCTTGTCCGGCAGCAAAAGGGACTGCCACTCGTTCGGTGCCTGCTGTACTTTCAGGATGCGGTTGACTGTATCCGTGGGCGGGGCATTCCGGTACCAGGCTTCCTCAACCCTATCCAGGTCAGCCGCCGCCAACTCGCGTGACAGGAGACTGCGCATCATGGCGACAGCCATGTCAGCCCGTTCCTGCACGGCCCGGTCCCGTTCCTTAGCAGCTTGGTCCCGTTCCTGCACGATCCGGTCCCGCTCGGCTTCGCGCTCGACCTCCGTGTCGGTTTGGCGGTCTCGCCAGCGGCCCTGCCGGGTGTCCCGCCACTGGAAGCGGGGTGGCGGACCCGTTGTCTCCGGCAGCTCGCTGTATTCCTCCTGAAGGTCCGGCATCATGCGGACATGTGCATCGAACACGTCGCTCCAGTGCACCTCCGGGTCCGAGGCGGACTCCTGCGGCTCGGGATCAATCCTGCGGTAGGCTCCGTCTTCCAGGCGGTACAGCAGCAGTTCCCTTGGCGCCCCTCTCCGCCGCTTGCCCCCCAGGTCGTACACCAGGTACTCCTGGATCCCCAGACGTTCGTACAGCCGCAACTTCTTGTCCAGGTCCCGCTGCGCACCTCCGTACGAGAGAATCTCCAGCACCAGCAGCGGTGGGGATGCTCCCTGGTCGATCCGGAGAGCGCGCTCCGGCCCGACCGCCATGCCCAGCATGCCGAGCTGCGGAAGCACCATCAGGTTGGGGAAGACTCGACGTACCACGCCGTCGGGTGCCACATAGTAAACACCCGTCTCGAGCTCCACGCAGTTGCCCAGCTTGTCGATGACGGTGTAGCCCGCGTTGCGCTGGATGTCCCACACCCTGAGGTCGGCCATGACCTCGACGCCGTCCTCGTCGAACCGGCAGTGGTGGATACCCTCCTCGATGCCGTAGTTGGGGTCGGTTGTCCAGTACGGTTCGTATTCGTGGCCGGGGTCGTAGGGATATTCCGCATCGTAATGGTATAGGGCCTCAAGGCCCCACCGCCACGCCTCGGGGACCGCCCGGCGCCGGGCAGCCCGTTCCTCCCGGGCCGCGCGCGTCATGGTGGGATCGGCGGCGGGGTTCGGCTCCGGCGCGCGTCCGTTGGCTGGCGCCGTTGCCGGTGGCCATGTCCGTTCCGCAATTCCAGCCGAATCCATTGCCGCCTCCCAATTCAGGTTGCTGGGCACAGACCCATTCTACCCGGCCGGACTTGGCCTCCCCGTTCCCTGGTCTGCCATCGGATACAGGATTTTCCAGGCTCCGTCTCTGTCTTCAGAACCCTGGGCGCACACTTGGTTTCCGGCATCGCCGATCTGTCCTGACGGAATGAACATGGTCATCCAAACATCCCCGTGGTTGACGAAGGGACATCAAACCGCATGAGAAGACAATACAAGGGATCAGGGGTGCAAGCCTACGATCTCTGCTACATACTTGAGCTTAGCGGCGATCCACCGTCTCCTGTGACAACCTTTTCCGCGGAGATTCATTGGGTAGTGTGGCGGATCCTGGCCTGGCTGCACTAGTGTCCCCGCTACCAGTAACGGACAAAGTGCTGCCGCTTCTGACAACAATGTCGTCAGTTATACCTACTGCCACTGATAGTATTGGCTGCATCCGGCCGCAGACAACCGTGGAATTGGCGGCGAGCCGTGCGGCGTCACTCATAATGTTGGCATTGCCTGCACCTTGGCGGCCGGGCGCGGCCCGACCCGTCGGTAGGCCAATCCAAGTTCCCGACAGTTTTCCGTGCAAGCGACCAGGACCCGATTGATAGCCATCGATGGTGTGGCTGGCGCCGGCAAGTCGACAGTAGGCGCATTGCTGGCGCTGCGGCTGGGTTGGACGTTTTTCGATACCGGTATCCTGTTCCGAGTGGCGTGCCATTTGGCCCTGCCCCACGGGCAGCCACCCTATGATTCCGAATTGCTGGAGGATCTGCTGGAGCAAACGGAGCGGGATCTCGACATCAGGAACATCTCCCGCCCGGACGGTGATGACGGCGTGGAAACACAGGTGTTGCTGGCGGGATGCGATGTCACCGCCGCACTCCGCCGGGAGGCGGTGGATCGGTTGCTGCCCGTCCTGTCGGGTCTGGATCAGGTGAGACGGTCCCTGACCCGCGCCATGCGCAGCATGGGCCGCCGTCTGGCCGAGCAGTCCGGTACGGTCGTGGTGGGCCGGGACATCGGCACAACCGTATTCCCGGAGGCAGGCCTAAAGTTCTACCTCGATGCCGATCCCAATGTCAGAGCCCAGCGCCGATGGCAGGATTTACAGACCCGAGGGCTTGACGTGCCGCTTGACCATGTCTACAGGGATCTCGTGGAACGGGACCTCCGGGACAGCACCCGGGCCAACTCGCCGGCGGCCCGGGCTGCCGATGCGGTTCTCGTCGATACTACCCGGGCCAGCGTGGACGAGGTGGTTGCACAACTGCAGGCCGGCTGTCGGCAAACTCTGGGCCATGGAATAGGGACCTCATGACTAGCCTGTCCGCCGTCGAGCGTCTGGATATCTACCGCTGGATGTACCGTACCCGGCGCTTCGACGAGGTGATGGTCTCCATGTTCAAGCAGGGACGCGGCCTTGGCACCTGCTTCAGTGCCCGTGGCCACGAAGCGGTCAGCATCGGTGCCGGTTGGGGTCTCCAGCCCGAGGATTTCGCGGCCCCCATGCACCGTAATGTCGGGATGTTCATGTTGCGGGGCCTGCCGCCGGATCAGCTGTATTCCAACTATCTTGGCCGGGCCAACGGCACGACCCGGGGCCGCGACGCCAACCTGCACGGCAACGGGGACCTTTCGCGCAATTTGATTGGGTTCATCAGCCACATTCCCCAATCCCTGCCGGTGGCGCTGGGTACGGCCATGAGTTTCCGCTACCGCCGGCAGCCGCAGGCCGCCCTCACGGTCTGTGGCGACGGGGGGTCAACGGCCGGGGTCTTTCACGAAACCCTGAACATGGCGGTTCTTTACGAGGCACCGTTGGTGGTGGTGCTTGAGAACAACCAGTACGCCTATTCCACACCGGTTGCGGAGCATACGGCCGTCTCCGAACTGCATTTCAAGGCCCGCGCCTACGACATGCCCAGCCAGGTAGTCGACGGCAACGATGTCCTGGAGGTGTTCGAAGCCGTGTCCGCGGCCCTGACGCGGGCCCGTGCCGGTAAAGGGCCGTCCCTGGTCGAAGCGCGCACCATGCGCATGCTGGGCCATGCCATCCATGACGGTGCCGAGTACGTTCCGGATGAACTCCTGGCCCATTGGGAGGCCAGGGATCCGGTGGTCCGGTTCCGATGGTGGCTGCAGGAACACGATGGGGTCGGCACGGATGTGTTGCAGGAGTTGGAGCGCACCGAGACGGAGCTGATCGATCAGGCCTTCGCCGCGGCCGAGGCCAGTCCCTTCCCGGATCCGGATACCGTTGAGGCAGGCGTGTATGCCGACTGACAGCCATGCCGGCAACAGCCGGCGGATCACTTACCTGGAGGCGTTGGCCGAAGCGCTGGATCAGGAAATGGCCAGGGACCCGGACGTGCTGGTCTTGGGCGAGGACATCGGCGGCGAATTCGGGGGAGCCTTCAAGGCCACCAAGGGGTTGTGGCAGAAGTACGGGGAACACCGGGTGATCAACACCCCCATGGCCGAACTGGGCTTCACCGGCATGGCGACGGGCATGGCCCTGGCCGGCCTGCGGCCGGTGATCGAGATGCAATTTGCCGATTTCATCTCGACGGCCTTCGACGCCATTGTCCAGTACGCGGCCTCCACCCACTACATCTGGCAGGGGGCGGTGCCCTGGACCATACGGGCCCCGGCGGATGGAGGCACCAGTTCCGGGCCGTTCCACAGCCAGAACCCGGAGGCGTGGTTCGCCCACGTGCCCGGGCTGAAAGTCATCTGCCCCGGGACGCCGGCCGATGTCAAGGGCCTGCTGACCTCCGCGATCCGCGACAACAATCCGGTCATCTTCTTTGAAAGCAAGACCCTGTACCGCTCCCTGCGCGGTCCGGTGCCCCCCGGCGAGCATCTGGTGCCCATCGGCAAGGCCCGACAGGCGCGACCGGGTGCCGACCTGACCATCATCACCTACGGGGCGATGCTGCAATCGGCACTGGCGGCAGCCGAGGAGTTGGCCGGGGAAGGCATTGAGGCCGCGGTTCTGGATCTGCGCACGGTAAAGCCGCTGGATACGGACCAAATCCTGGAGTTCGTCAAGGCCACCGGCAAGGCGCTCATTGTGCATGCTGCCAACCGTATGATGGGGTGCGGCGCCGAAGTGGCGGCGCTCATTGCGGAGGAGTGTTTCGAATATCTGGACGCACCCGTCAGGCGTCTGGGCGGTTTGGACACGCCTGTGCCCTTCAGCCCGTCCCTGGAGCAGGCCTACCGGCCCGATGCCGACCGGATCGCGGCGGCCGCGCGCGACTTGGCCGTCTGGTAGGAACCCGACCGGCAACGCGAATGGCAACCATCCTTGGCACCCTCTGCTACCTGAAGCGGGATGGAAAGACGCTGATGCTGTTCCGGAACCGCAAGGCCAACGACTTTCATGAAGGCAAGTGGAACGGTCTGGGCGGCAAGTTCGAGCCCGGAGAGTCCCCGGAAGCCTGCGTCATCCGGGAGGTCAAGGAGGAAAGCGGCTTGATTGTGGAGGCACTCCACCTGCACGGCATGCTTACGTTTCCGGGATTCGACGGTGAGAACGACTGGTACGTGTTCGTATTTACAGCCAGCCGCTTCTCCGGCAGCCTTATCGAATCCCCTGAGGGGGAACTCCACTGGATCGAGGATCGGAATCTGTTGGATCTCAACCTGTGGGAGGGCGACCGGATCTTTCTGCCCTGGCTGGACCAGGATCGGTTTTTCTCCGGCACGTTCTTCTATGCCAACGGGGTTCTGAAGAATCACGACGTCCTGTTTTACTCTAGCGGGCATGGCTAGGAAGCCGACCGCCGGTCGGCAGCCTGCCAGCCGGTTGCACATCGCTGCCCGTTTCACTTGCTTGACATGATCCGCATCTTCAACGCAGCCGAGGCTGCCGCTTCCATTCTTGAACGCACTCCACTGGCAGATGCCCGGGTGCCCGACAGCTGGTTGGCAACCTGGAAGGATATGTTCGGCCGGTCCTTGGGCGTCGAGGAAGCCGTGGCAGCCATCATCGATGCGGTGCGCACCCGAGGGGATGCCGCGTTGTATGAATTTGGAGGCCGCCTTGACGGTATCGTCCCTGAAAGCCTTTGCCTGGAACAGGATCGTTTGGAAGCGGCCTGGTTGGCACTGGACAGCGAGACGGCCGCTGCCATGCAGTTGGCGGCCGACCGCATACGGGATTTCCACGAACGGCAGCCTGTGTCCGACTGGGTGCACGAATCGGCGGACGGCGCGTTGGGACAGCTTGTGCGACCCATTGAGAAGGTGGGGATTTATGTGCCTGGGGGCACCGCGCCGCTGCCGAGCGCGTTGTTGATGAGCGCCATACCGGCGCGGGTGGCCGGCGTGCCCGAGATATCGATCATCACACCGCCGGCAAGCCCGGCGGGGGAACCCGCGCCGATCCTCTTGGCCGCGGCTTGGTTGGCCGGTGTGCCGCGTCTGTATGTCAGCGGCGGTGCCCAGGCCATCGCCGCCTTGGCCTACGGCACGGAGTCCGTGCCGGCGGTGGACAAAATCACCGGTCCCGGCGGCCTGATGACGACCGAAGCCAAGCGGCAGGTGTACGGGCAGGTCGGACTTGACGGCCTCTATGGACCCACTGAAACCATGATTGTGGCGGACGAAACCGCGGACCCCGACGTGGTGGCCGCGGATCTGCTGGCCCAGGCGGAACACGATGTGCTGGCCAGCGCCATCCTGGTCACACCCAGTGTTCGCCTGGCCGAGTCGGTCCAGGCGGCGGTTGGCCATATGCTGGAAGGCCTGCCCCGGGCCGAGATCATCGCAGGCTCCCTGGAACGCGGTAGCGGGATCGTGCTGGTGGATTCGCTGGAGGCAGGGTTTAGCGTAGCCAATCAATATGCCGCCGAGCACCTGTGCCTGCTGGTGGCGGAGCCCGATCAGTGGCTGGACCGGGTGCAGCATGCAGGCGGCGTGTTTATGGGACACCACAGTTCCGAGGTCCTTGGGGACTACGTGGCCGGCCCCAGTCACATCATGCCCACCAACGGCAGCGCCCGTTTCAGCAGTCCGCTCAGTGTTCTGGATTTTGTGCGCGTGGTCTCCCTGTTCGGCCTGAACGAAGCCGGGGCCCAGCTCATCGGACCGGCTGCGGCGCGACTGGCAGAGACCGAGGGTTTGCAGGCGCACGCCAGGGCAGTCACTGCAAGGAGGCCTCGGTCATGACGGCGTTCGATCCCTCTACACTGCTCAATCCTGTTATCAAGTCCCTGTCGGCCTACAAGCCCGTGGAGCCTCTGGACTCGTTGAGCGCGGAACTCGGCTTTCGGGTTGAGGACTTGGTAAAGCTGGACGCCAATGAGAACCCCTATGGCCCGCCGCGCTCCGTCCTTGAGGCCCTGGCCTCCTACGACTGGTACCACATCTATCCGGATTCGGCCCAGACTCGCCTGCGGGAACGGCTGGCGGCGTTGCACGGCGTGCCGGAGAGCATGATCGCGGTCGGCAGCGGTTCCGACGAGTTGTTGAACAACCTGAGCCAGATGTTCCTGTTGCCCGGCGACAGGATCCTGGACATGCCCCCCACCTTCCTCATGTACTCCAGCAACGCCCGTCTGTACGGATCGGAAGTCGTGGAAGTGCCGCGCCGTCCGGACTACAGCCTGGATGTGGAGGCCGTTGCAACGGCAGTGCTGGATGGCCAGGCGGGCGACGGGGGGCCGGTCAAGATTGTGTATGCCGCCACGCCCAACAATCCGACCGGTACCTGGTTGACGGACGACGAATGCGAACGGCTGCTGGATCTGCCGGCCTTGGTGGTCCTGGACGAAGCCTACGTCGAATTTGCGGACGAGCCGTCCCGCATCGCGCGTGTCGCCGAGCATGACAACCTGGTCGTGTTGCGTACCTTTAGCAAGGCGGTCGGCATGGCCGGTCTACGGCTGGGGTGGGGAGTGTTTCCGGACTGGCTCATGGAACAGTTCTGGAAGTTCAAGCAGCCCTACAACGTGAACCAGGCAGCCTTGGTGGCAGGGCTGACCGGGTTGGAACACTGGTCCGAAGTGCAGATGGTGGTGGATCGCATCCGCGCCGGGCAAAGGCGGCTGTGGACGGGATTGGCGGGCATATCCTTCCTGGACCCGGTGCCGTCCGCGGCGAACTTTGTCCTGTGTCGGGTTGAGGGGCGCCCCGCCCTGGAGGTCAGGGACGGCCTGCGCCGACAGGGCATACTGGTTCGCTATTACGACACGCCGCTGCTGTCCGGCTGCATACGGATTTCAGTCGGTCGCGAAGACCAAATTGATCGGGTGTTGACGGCCCTGCAGGAGATGGAGTAGATCATGCGAGGCGAATCACGGCGGGCATCCATCCGGCGACACACCTCCGAGACCCGCATCGAACTGTCCCTGGAACTGGACGGGTCCGGTGTCTCCGATGTGGCGACGGGCATTGGCATGCTCGATCACATGCTGACCCTGTTTGCGCACCATGGCCTGTTCGACCTGTCCGCCCAGTGCGACGGGGACCTCGAAATCGACGAACACCACTCTGCCGAAGACACCATGATTTGCCTGGGGCAGGCACTGGCCCAGGCGCTGGGCGACAAGGCGGGCATTGTGCGCACGGCTCACAGCTACGTGCCCATGGACGAAACCCTGGCTCGCGTGGCGGTGGACTTGTCGGGACGGCCCTACTGCGTGTTCCGGGGAGAATTCACCGGTTCCCGGGTTGGGGCCCTGAGTACGGACCTGGTGCCGCACCTGCTCGAATCGCTGGCGTTCCACGCCGGCATGAACCTGCACGCCGAAATCCTGTACGGACACAACGACCATCATCGGGCGGAGGCGGTGTTCAAGGCCTTGGCCCGGGCCTTGGATCTGGCTACGCGCAAGGACGACAGGCGGTCGGGCGTGCCCAGCACCAAGGGCACTCTCAACAACTGAATAAATTTAAACCCAACGAGGACAGACAGATGGCTGAGGTCAATGGGCAACCTGTAATCGACATGCGGTCGGACACGGTGACGATGCCCACCGCCGCCATGCGCGAAGCGATGGCGAACGCCGCGCTGGGCGACGACGTCTATGGCGAGGATCCGACTGTCAACCGCCTGGAGGAGATGGCGGCCCAAATCCTGGGCAAGGAGGCTGCGGTCTTCGTGTCCAGCGGGACCATGGGCAACCTTATCAGCGTCTTGGCCCACTGCGGCCGCGGCGACGAGTTGATCGTCGGCAGCATGAACCACATCTTCCTGTACGAGCAGGGCGGTTCGGCGGCTTTGGGCGGCATTCATCCGCACGCTCTGCCGAGCCAGCTGGACGGTACGCTGGACCTGGCCGACATCGAAGGCGCCATCCGGGGCGACGACGAGCACTTTCCGGTTACGCGCCTGATTTGCGTGGAGAACACCCACAATCGCTGCAACGGCCGGCCGCTGCCGGTGGCTTGGCTGGATGAAGTGTACGAACTTGCGCATAGCCGGGGTATGGCCGTGCACATGGACGGTGCCCGCCTGTGGAATGCCGCCGTGGCCCTGAATCTGGCGCCGGCGGACCTGGCGGCCAAGGCCGACAGCGTCAGCTGCTGTTTGAGCAAGGGGTTGGCTTCGCCGGTCGGTTCCGTGGTGGCCGGATCGGCCGAATTCATCCAACGGGCCCGGCGCATGCGCAAGGTGGTGGGCGGCGGGATGCGCCAAGCCGGCATCATTGCCGCGGCCGGCGTGGTGAGCCTGTCGGAGATGGTGGAACGGTTGGCGGACGACCACACCAACGCGCAGCAACTGGCCCGGGGCCTTCAGGCCACGGACGGCATCGGCATTGATCCCGCCGATGTGGCCACCAACATCGTGTATTTCAAGGTCACGGCTTCCGACATGAATCCGGTGCAGCTGGCGGCCAGCCTGCAGGAGAGGGGGATTCTGATGAATCCCATCAACCAGACCACCATGCGCGCTGTTCTGCACTGCGACGTGGACGCAGGGGATGTCGAACGGGTTGTCTCCGAGATTGGGACGGCTCTGGAGGCCGGTCCCGCCGGCGACCCGGCGGCGGTCAAGGTGTACGGCTAGCCGGGAGGGACGCTCCCAACATCCGCCGGGCATCTCCGAATGGCCCGGCGGCTACTCCCGGTTGGGGGAATCCTGCTCATTGTCGCCGGCGTATTGCGTAATGTTGCAGAGGCAGTCGTTGCCGCCGGACAGTGTGGTTTGCTCGCCGGCGGTGTCCGTCGGCACGTTTTCCTCTGCACTCACCTGATTTATATTGGTGGAGACCACCATTACGGCCATTAGGATCGCCAGCATCAGAAGGCCTCCGCCAAGCACGATGCCCTTCTTGCGCGTCATGGGTTTCACCTGGTGTTCGACAATCCGCCGGTTGTTTGTTTGAAACAAAAAATCTACAATAACAGTACTTTTCGCCAAACCCGGGATGTGGGCCGGAGCCTGCATCGCATTCAAGACTGAAGGCAACCGCAGTGGCGCAGGCATTGTATCGCAAGTGGCGGAGCCGCAGCTTCGCCGAGCTCGTGGGCCAGCCGCACATCGTGCGGACGCTGGAGAACGCGCTCGAGACCGGGCGCGTCGCCCAAGCCTACCTGTTCAATGGCCCTCGGGGCACCGGCAAGACCAGCACCGCGCGCCTGTTGGCCAAGGCCCTTTGCTGTGTGGGCGAGGGAGACGCGCGGCCCTGCGGGGCGTGTCCGGTCTGCAGGGCGATAGACGATTCCAGCTACCTCGACCTGAATGAAATCGACGCCGCCAGCAACAACGGCGTCGAGGACGTGCGCGAACTGCGGCATCAGGTGCAGTCCGCCCCGACCGAGGGACAGGTCAAGATCTTTATCATCGATGAAGTTCACATGCTGAGCACGAGTGCGTTCAACGCGCTGCTCAAGACGCTGGAGGAACCTCCGCCGCACGCGTACTTCATGTTGGCCACGACCGAGGTGCATAAGATCCCGGCGACCGTGATCAGCCGGTGCCAGCGCTTCGACTTCAGGCGGATTGGATCCGCCGAGATCGAGGCCCATCTGGCGACCATTGCCAAGGAAGAGGGCTGTGACGTCGAGGAGGCGGCCCTGTCGATGATTGCCGACAGCGCGCAGGGAGGCATGCGGGATGCCATTGGCCTGCTGGACCAGGTCGTGAGCTTCGGTCACGACACCGTGTCCCTGGAACTGGTGCAGTCCATGCTGGGACTGTCGGACATCCAGGCCATCAACGCCTTCATCGACAGCCTGGTGGCGGGAGACAAGCAGCAGGGACTGGAGGTGCTCGAATCCGTGGTTGAGCAGGGCCGCAGCCTGCCCGAGTTTCTCAAGCAGTTGGTGACGCAACTGCGCTGGGTCTTCCGGATGCAGATGGATCGGACCGGCTCATCTCTCGATGAGGTGTCGCGCGACCAGGCAAAGGTGATTCGGGGCTGGGCGGAACGCTGGCCCGAGGCGCACACGCTGCACGCCTTGTCCCTGTTTCTGGACACGTTGTCCCGCATGGGAGCGTCGCAGCAGCCGCTGGGCCAGACCCAGCATCCGCAAATCCTGATCGAAATTGCCCTGGTGCAGGCCATCGACGGTCCGGCCAAGCCCATGCCGCCGCCCGCGCGCCAGGCGGTTCCCGCACAGGCTCCGGCACCGCAACCGAAGAGGACGGCTCCGGCACCGACACCGGCACCGCGGGCGAACGGTGCCCGAACCCAGGCCGCGCCGGCCCGAACGGACCCGGATCGGACACGACCCGGCAGCCGCGTGCCCGAGACGGAGCGCGAGCGCAAGGTACTGGCCAGGATGCGCAAGCGGTGGGCGGAGGAAAAGATCTGGGAGCTTGCCAAGAAGCATGGGAGCGATCGGCTGCGCAACGCCCTGCGCCACATCAAGGGATTGCGCGTGGTCGACAACTGCGTCCATGTCCTGTTTGCCTCGGAAGCGGATAGCAACTTGGCGCGCGCCAGTGAATGGTTTCATGAGAAGATGCGCGACTATGCTGGCGACGACACCACTTTGGAATGTCAATACGGCGACGATGTCATGATCCGCAGACCGCGCACCGGTTGGGACGGGTCGGAAGCACCGACTACATCCGACGCCGGTACGCTGTCCCAAACCATGATTGACGAAATCAGCGCCTTCATGAAAGACAAAATAGGCGCAACCGAACTGGACCAGCAGGAAGTCGTTGCCTTGCTGGCCCGCATGCAGCAACCACACAACTCGGGGTAGAACCATGCCGCGCAAGACCAAGCGAAGTCGCAGCCAGCGCCGACAGGGGATCCCCGGAGGCGGCATGGGCGGCAACTTCGGAGGCGTCAGCCAGCAGGATCTGATGCGTCAAATGCAGCAGTACCAGGAGGAGATGGCCGAGAACGATATCTCGGACCAGGAGTTCACGGCCACGTCCGGGGGCGGCATGGTGACCGTGGTGGCTAACGGCAACTTCCAAGTGAAGTCCATCGAGATCAAGTCGGAGATCCTGGATCCGGACGATCCGGAATTCGTGCAGGACCTGATCATGGCCGCCTTCAACGACCTGTACAACCAGCTTGAGGCGGCGCGGAATGCCATGGTCGACAAGATGTCCAAGGGCCTCAACTTGCCGCCCGGTCTTTTGGGGTAGTTCTGCATTCGGCCATGTCCTCGGAACTTCTGCCCGGAATCGTTACGGACACCATCGCCAGCCTGTCCCGGCTTCCGGGGATCGGGCCCCGGAGCGCACAGCGCCTAGCCTATTTTCTGCTGCAGGCTCCGGAGCACCTGCCGCGGGAACTGGGGGATCTTCTGATGCGGCTCCAGGCGGAGACCGAACTGTGCCGCATCTGCTGCAACATTTGCGATACCCAGCCATGTGCCTTGTGTTCGTCCCGGGATCGGGATCGCAGTGTTATCTGCGTGGTCGAAGAGCCCCAGATTGTGTCGGTGATTGACCGGATGGGACAGTTCAACGGCCTCTATCACGTGCTGCACGGAACGCTTTCCCCCCTTGACGGGCGCGGGCCCGAGGACATTCGCCTCAAGGAACTGTGGCGGCGCCTGGATGTTGGCGGAGAGGCCGAGGTCCGGGAAGTGATTGTGGCCACCAGTCCGGATTTGCCGGGCCAGGCGACAGCCCAGTGGATTGCGGACGAACTCCGGAACCATCCGATCAAGGTTTCCCAGCTGGCCCGCGGCCTGGCCGCCGGCAGCGACCTGGAGTACGCCGACGACGTGTCGTTTCGGTTTGCGCTGGAAGGGCGTCGCATACTGTGATCGGCAGGCCGCCCCCGTCGGCGACGGGAATCCGCGCCGTGTCGCGGAGGCAGTGCAGATGAGCGCTAATCCCGGTCCCGGAAACCCGGCGCGCAAGAAAGCGAAGCGCGAGCCCGCGACATCGGACCAGCGCCCTGTTGCACGCCTGTACGGCCCTCCCGAAGCCGAGCAGGCACAGGAGCCGTATGCAGGCAGGCTGGGCCAACCCGGCGCATACCCCTTTACCCGCGGCATTCACCCGGACATGTATCGGGGACGCCTGTGGACGATGCGCCAATATGCCGGTTTCGGCACGGCCGAGGACAGCAACCGGCGCTTCCGGGACCTGTTGGATCAGGGACAGTCGGGCCTGTCCACCGCCTTCGACCTGCCCACGCAGATGGGCTTCGACGCCGACAGTGAATGGGCCGAAGGCGAAGTCGGCAAGTCGGGTGTATCAATTTGCTCGTGGCAGGACATGGATGTTCTGTTGAGGGATATTCCGCTGGACCGGATCAGTCTCAGCATGACCATCAACGCGCCGGCGGCAATCCTATTGGCCATGCTGGCGGCGGTCGCCTTGGAGCGGAACATTCCCCTCGCCAGTCTGACCGGGACGGTCCAGAACGACATTCTCAAGGAGTACGTGGCGCGCGGCACCTACATTTTCCCGCCGGCCCCGTCCCTGCGCCTGGCCACCGACCTGATTCGGTGGTGCCAGGGCGAAATGCCGCGCTTCAACCCGATTTCCATCAGCGGCTATCACATCCGGGAGGCCGGCAGCACGGCGGCTCAGGAGGTTGCGTTCACCTTTGCCCACGCCAAGGCCTATGTGGATTCCGTCCTCCGGGCGGGTCTGCCCGTGGATGCCTTTGCGGGCCGCCTGAGCTTCTTCTTCAATGCCCACAACAACCTGTTGGAGGAGGTGGCCAAGTTCAGGGCGGCACGCCGGTTGTGGGCCTGCATTATGCGGTACGGCTACGGAGCCGAGAATCCCCGTAGCTGGCGGTTGCGCTTCCACACCCAGACCGGGGGCAGTACGCTGACGGCCCAACAGCCGGCCAACAACATCGTGCGGGTGACTGTCCAGGCCTTGGCGGCAGTCCTGGGGGGCACGCAGAGCCTGCATACCAATTCCAAGGATGAAGCGCTGGCCCTGCCCAACGCGGAAAGTGCCTCGACCGCCCTGCGCACGCAACAAATCCTGGCTCACGAAAGTGGTGTCGCGGACACCGTGGATCCGCTGGGAGGGTCGTGGTACGTGGAGCACCTGACCGACGAAATCGAGCAGACGGCATCCGCCTACCTGGACCGCATCGACGAACTCGGCGGCACGCTGGCGGCCGTGGAGAGTGGTTTCATGCAGCTCGAGATTCAGGAGGCCGCCGTCAGAACGCAACGGGCTGTGGATGCCGGTGAGGAAGTGATCGTGGGCGTCAACGCATTTCGCGACGGACGGGAAGACGAGGTCGCAGACTTGAACCTGCTGCGTGTGAATGAGAAGGTGCAGGCAGACCGGCGCTCACAGGTCCGGACCCACCGGTCGCGGCGCGATCGGTCCGCTGTCATTGAGGCTCTGAAGCGGGTCCGGGCGGTAGCCGAGTCTCCGGACGGAAACCTGATGCCCCCGATCCTGTCGACGGTACAGGCCGGGGGAACCGTGGGCGAGATTTGTGATGAACTGCGTTCGGTCTGGGGGGAATATCAGGCCCAGAGCTGGATTTAGGGTGCTCCATGGCTGAAGCTTCCGTGTTCAAAACGGTGTCCGGACTGGGTGCACTGCACCACGTTGGTTTGGCCGCCGACGACAGGGCGGCGGTGGTGTCCCTGTATCGGGATCTGCTCGGATACGAGCTGTCCCAGGTGGACGACGTGCCGTCCCAGAAGTTGGAGGCCCTCGTCTTCGGCAAGGGGGCTGAACTCATTGAGGTATTGATCCCTCGGTCCGCAGACAGTGCGGTCGGCAGGTTTCTGGCAAAGCGGGGACCCGGCATGCATCATCTTTGCTATGCGGTCGCGGATCTGGATGCTGCGATCGCCGAATTGGTCGAATGCGGCGTGCAATTGACTGATACACAACCGGCACGGGGCCTGTTCGGACCGGTGGTGTTCGTTCATCCCAAAGCCGCCCACGGGGTGATGATCGAGTTGCTTCAACCGGATTGAGCAGTGTTCCCAACGGTGGTCGCATCCCCTTGCCAGCGGTTTTAACTACCGACCGCGGGCGAATGGGAACAGTTTCTTGGCCAGTGCTGGCGGTTGGGTTCTCCTGGATGGTATCGGACCGGGATGCCGGAGTTCGGACACGCCATCGGCAGGTCAGGTTGCAAAAGCTGATTTCGTGTTTGATTACTAGGCGGCCATCGGTCTTGAATCAACACATCCGCGGTTTCAGCCAGGCAGGTGTTCCTGCCCGACGTGTCCGTGAGCCGCACCGCCATCGCCTCTGTGCGCAGGCGACTGCAGTCCTACTAGCAGGCTGCTGAAGAATAGGTTTTGGATGCCGTCGGCAACGCCAAAGGCGTGCAGAAGCGGAGTTTAGGCAGTCCCAAGGGCCCTGGAACCGCCGTTGCGGTCCCCAGGCGCGGGTTTTGGGGACCCCGCAGGCCCCCTGGCACCCCTGATGGGCGCGCAGAACCGTGGTGGGCTCATGCGGACGGCCCGGTCGCGACCTCCGGCTCGTCCAGGAGCTTGGCCAGACGGACCAGATTGTAGGCCGTCGCCACCAGGTAGCCGGCCAGGCCGGTCCGCTCCAGGCCCCGGTAGCGAGTACGCCGGAAACCGCCCACCGTCTTCATCCAGCCGAAGACCTCCTCCACGCGTTTGCGGATGCGCAGGCTCACGGCATAGCCGGCATGGCGCGTCGTGCGACCGTCGATGGCCGAGTGTTTCTTCTTCCGGGCCACATGCGGAGTCACCCGTCGTGCCCGCATGTCCCCCACACAGTCCTGGGTGTCGTAGCCGCGGTCGGCCCCCAGCGTGCGCGGGCGGTAGCCCCTCTCCCGGAGCCCGTCCAGGAGTTCCGGTACCGCATCCCGCTCGGCCGTGCCGGTCGCCTGGCTGACCGTGAAGTCCATCAACAAACCGTTGCGGTTCTCCATCAGGGCGTGGCCCATGAACGCCAGCCGGGCCTCCTTGCCCGGCCCCTTGCGCAGCAGGCGCGCCTCGGGATCCGTGGTGCTGGCATGCGTCTCGTTGCACCGGCGCTCCCCCCGGAAGTCCACCGAGGGGTTGCCCGGATCGTCGTCCACAGGCGGGGGCGGTCCTTCCTTGGCCCGGAAGCTCTTGAGACTGGCCGCAGCCTCGAGCAGGGTCCCGTCCACACTGAAGTGCTCGTCCGACAGCAGTCCCTCCTCGTCGGCCGCCCACACCACCTCGTCGAACAGGGCCCGGGCCGCATCGTGCGCCAGCAGGCGCTGCCGGTTCTTGGTGAAGACCGTGGCATCGAAGCTGCGCTCCATCAGGTCCATGTCCAGGAACCAGCGGTACAGCAGGTTGTACTCCAGCTCCTCGCAGAAGGCGCGCTCGCTGCGCACCGAGTAGAGGGCGATCAGGAGCGAGGCCTTCAACAGCCGCTCCGGCGGCACCGAGGCGCGGCCCACCGGCGCGTACATGGCATCGAAGACCGGTGACAACCGTGACAGGGCCGCATCGGTCACTTCCTTAATCCGCCGCAGCGGATGGTCCTGGGGTATCCGTTCCTCCAGGTCCACGATGGCCAGCATGCTGCGTTGGGGGTTGGGACGACCGCGCATCAGGGATTCCTCCATTGCCAGACAGACCTATCCTAACCGGCCGCGTTTTTCAGCAGCCTG
>JAPPAJ010000310.1 GCA_026705565.1 Caldilineaceae bacterium
CTCTCGCCGGCCGGCCGCGCGTGCCCGGGCAGGTGCAGAGCCGGCAGTCCGGGACAGTAGCAGCACAGGAGCCAGGGGCGGTCCCGGATGAAGGATCGGGTTTCGGTAGTTGCCTCGTCGGCCATGCCAGTCAAGGCCGGGGCAGGTGGTATGAATCCTGTCGCCGCAGCCCGCGTGTCTCCTTGGTCAGTCCCGGTGTGTCGCCTGATGTCTGAAACAGTGTCGCATCACCGCGTCCTCGTCGATCTCCACACCCAGTCCGGGACCCTTGGGCACGTGCACGCGGCCATCCGTGAACCGGAACGGATGGCGGGCCAGCTCGTCCCGGAGCGGGTTCGGCGTCCGGTCGTATTCCATGACCGGTTCCTGCAGGAAGGGATGGGCCGTGCCCGACGTGGCCGCGGGAGGCGTAACGCTGGCCAGGTGCAGCGAGGCGGCCACCATCACGGGCGATCCCCAGACATGGGGATGCACGCGCACGCCGTGGGCTTCGGCCAGCTGGGTGACGCGGTGCTGCTCGGTGATGCCGCCCACGTTGCCGACATCCGGCTGAAGGATGTCCACCGCCTGCCGGCGCACGTAGTCCAGGCATTCGAACCGCGTGCGCAGTACCTCGCCGCCGGCGAGCGGCAGGCCGGGCACCGCCTGCCGGATCCGCAGGTAGGCCTCGACATCCTTGGCGTTGACCGGCTCCTCGAACCAGTGGACGGCCAGATCCCTGAGGTCCCTGCCGATCCGGATGGCGCCCGCGGCGTCGTAGGCCTGGTTGGCGTCCACCATCAGGAACACGTCGGGCCCGACAAGGTCCCGTATGCCGGCCACCCGGTGCAGATCGGCGGACAACGACAGGCCGCCGACCTTGGTCTTCATGCCCAGGAAGCCCTGATCCAGGTAGCGGCGCACCTCGTCGTGGAGCCGGGCCCTCACGGCCGGGTCGCCTTCCGGCCGGCCGTAGTAAAGGCCGGTGGCATAGACCAGGATCCGCTTGCGCAGGGCGCCGCCCAGGAGGGCATGCACCGGCAGTTGGGAGGCCTTGCCGGCCAGATCCCAGCAGGCCGTGTCCAGGGCGCTAATGGCGCTGGCCCCGATGCCGCCGGTCAGGCCGCCGTTGTACAGGGCATGGAACTGGCGCTGCCAGAGCGTGTTGCGGTCCATGGGATTCCCGCCCAGCACCCGTTGCGCCAGCATCTCGTGGATCAGGTGGGCGGTGCCCGCGGCACCGCACTCGCCCCACCCGGACAGGCCGCTGTCGGTGTCCAGCCGGACCAGGGTCAGGCTGCGCCGATCAATGAAGTCCTGGGACCAGCCGAAGGGCTCGTCGATGGCACAGCCGAGTTCGAAGGTGTGGACAGCCTCGATGCGCATGGGCCGGCACGTGCAGCCCTCAAATGTTCCGGACCTGGGCCAGGTCGAACACCCGGCCGGTGATCGTGTCCATGATCAGGGTCCGGCATTCCGCCGCCCGGGAGAAATCGCCCACCGCACCGTAGATGGCCAGCCAGTCGTGCGTACATCCTTCCGGCAGCATGGCCGCGACGGTCTCTGCGCTGCAGCCCGTGATCAGGCCCAGGCTGTGGCTCGCGAACTCGATGCACTCCGGCGTGAACTTGGGCGCCACCAGGATGCAGTCCTGCGGATCGATGATTCCGTTGTGCAGGATCTCCGCCAGCTGGACACAGGAGCCCATGACCCGCTTGCTTCCTTGGCCGACACCCTTGAACAGGGGGCGGCTGGCGCTCCTGACGGTGATCATGTTGGTCATGCCGGACTGGCCGATGACCGTGCCCGCGGTGATCACGACCCGGTCCCCTTCCTCTACGAGGCCGGAATCCAGGGCGCGGTCGATGGCATCCTGGATTACTTCGTCCGATGTGTCGTGATCCTCGGCCGGCAGGCTCTGGATGCCGTGGTGGACCGTCAGCATGCTGCGCACCCGCGGATTGGGTGTGAGGGCGACGATCGGCACGGACGGGCGGAAGCGGGACAGGTTCCTGGCCGTGCCGCCGGAGGCCGTGGGGGTCAGGATGGCGGAGGCGCCCACGGCATCCACCAGGTGGACCGTGGACCTGGCAACGGAATCGGCAATGCCTTCCGCGGGATCGTCCGCATCGCTTGCGGACCGGAGCGGCGGGGTGGCGAACTCGTTCTCAACGGCCGTCACGATGGAGGCCATGGTGCGAATGACGTGCGCCGGGTCGCGGCCCATGGCGGTTTCGCCGGACAGCATGATGCAGTCCGTGCCGTCAATCACCGCGTTGGCCACGTCGCTGGCCTCGGCGCGGGACGGCCTTGGATTGTGCATCATCGATTCCAGCATCTGCGTGGCCGTGACGACCGGCATGCCCGCCAGGTTGCAGCGACGGATCAGATCCTTTTGGATGAGCGGTACCCGTTCCGGACCGGTTTCGATGCCCAGATCGCCCCGGGCCACCATGATGCCGTCCGACAGCGCCATGATGTCGTCGATGGCCGTCACGGCGCCGGGCTTCTCGATCTTGGACATGACCGGGATTGGCATGGACCCCGCGGGCAGCAGGCCGTACATCAGGCCCTTGACTTCGGCCACGTTCTCGGGTCCCTGCACAAAACTGAGCGCGATCCAGTCCGCTTCCTGCTGCACCGCGAATTCCAGGTCCACGCGGTCCTTGTCCGTCAGGGGGGAGACGGCGGTCCGGTCATTGAGCAGGTTGATGCCCTTGTTGTCCCTGAGCAGGCCGCCGTGGATAACCTCGGCCCGCATCACGGTGCCGGCGATGTCGAGGATGGCCAGTTCCAGCAGCCCGTCGTCGATCACGAAGCGGTCGCTCTTGACCACCATGCGAAAGAATTCCTCGGCCTGGATCGGGATCCGACTCTCGGTCCCGGGCTCGGGGTTCAGGTCCAGGGTGATGGAGGCGCCTTCCTGCAAATCGACCCCGCCGGCCTGCATGACGCCGGTGCGCAGCTTGGGGCCCTGGAGATCGGCCATGATGCCGACCGTGCGCCCCAACTGTTCCGCCAGACTGCGCACAAGCCGGATGGTGCGGGCATGGGATGTGTGGGTGCCGTGGCTCATGTTGACCCGCGCCACATCCATCCCGGACCGGATCATGTCGGCCAGGACAGCCCGCCCCGAGGATGCCGGGCCGAGGGTGCAGACGATCTTGGTGTGGCGCACGCTCATAAGCGGGTTTGCGTCTGTGCGGCCCGTGGCTCAGCCGTCCAGTTGTCCCAGATCGATCCGGTTGTCGGCCAGCAGTTCCCCGAACTGGGCGGCCGTGTCGGCGATGCCCTGCGGCAGGGGCGTGTGCGGAACCGTGCCCAATATGGCATGCAGGCCCGATGCGTCCATGTCGTGCGGAAACGGGAGGGGGCTGTTGTCCGTCCACGACAGGTCGGCCGCCGGAAACTGGCCCCGCAGCTCGGTGACAAACTCCTGCACGGTGACGACATCGTTGCGCAGGTTGCAGGCCGCCGCGCCCCGATGGCCGCTGCGCGCGCACGCGATGAAGATCCGGGCGGTGTCGGCGGCCAGTTGCAGGGCCACCGGTCCGTCGAAGCGCAGCGTGTAGGGCCGTCCCGCCACCGCGGCCAGGATGGCCTTGGCGATGTCGGACGTCATGCCCTGATCGCGCGCCACCCCGTAGACGATGTAGGGTCGCAGGCCGACACTGGATATGCCGTACTCCTCCCAGTAGACGCGTAAAGTGCCCTCGTTGGCCTGCTTGTAGACACCGTACAGCGTGTCCGGCACGAGACGGGCGCTGTCCGGCACCGGCCTCTCCGGATAGAGCTCCGGAATACCGAAGACGGCTTGGGAACTGGCATAGCTGAAGCCCCGGATTTGGTCGTCGGCCTCCTTGACCGCCTCGCAGATGTTGACCGTGCCCACCACGTTGACCATGGCGCCCAGCGTCGGATTGGCGCGGCAGAACGGTACCTGCAGGCCGGCCAGGTGGATGACGTGGGTGGTGCCTGTTTCGGCCACCATGCGCACGACGGCGTCCCGGTCCGTGACGTCCAGTTGCCGGAATTCGACCGCGGCAAGTTCCTCCTTGCTCATGATCAGGGCCGGTCGCACCGGATCGTCGCTGAGATCGGTGGCAACGACGCGCGCGCCGTCCCGTACCAGCGTGCGCAGCACCCAGGCGCCGATGCACCCGAAGGAGCCGGTGATCAGAAAGGTCTCGTCGGAATGCGGCATGGGGCTGGAAGCGGTAGGGGCGGAGCCGGTCCGGAGGGATGTGAGTCCGGCGCGCCGGTCAGACAAACGGTTGCAGATGCTTGATGAAGTGAGAAATCAGCAGTTCATTGTACTTGGCCGCGCCGGACCTGAGAGTCGCCATGAAGGGCGGGCGCAGTTCCGGGTCGTTGAGCACCGAGCCGAAGGTCACGTGCAGCACCTGTCGGGTGTGGAAGTCGTTGAGCACCGAGGGCAGGTCGCGGTCCGCCATGGTCCGCCACGGATCCATGCGGTCGAGTTCGGCCGACACGTGGTAGGCCTGGCGATCCTCCGGGTACCGATCCACCGCGAAGGCCAGGATGCTGCGCATCAGGTCCGGGTCCAGGTGGCCGATCGTGCGCACGGCCTCCAGGTAGCTGGTGCCGGCGGTCTTGAGATGAATCAGGTCGCCGCCCAGTTCGGCGGCGATCGGGTAGATGCTGAACTTGTCCGAGCCGGAGTGCAGGCTCAGCTTGTACGGACCGAAGTGCCGCGACACCGCGATGTGATCCGCCCAGGAACGGGCGAACTCGTCCAGGTCCCCGATGAAGTCCACCCCCTTCTCGAACATCCCGGTGTAGCGGGGCGCCAGGCTGACTACCGGCACGTCCAGCCGCCGCAGTTCCGCGCCTATATATATGTGTTCCGTCAGCGACGTGATGGTGGCCGTCTCGTCGACGCTCATTTCGAGGTCGTAGGGCGTGTCGCCGCACAGATCGGCCAGATGGCGCGCCATCCGAACCGTGTGGGACAGCGAGGGGCCGTACTTGCCGGCGGCGCGCAGGACATCCTCTTCGCTCAGGGTCACCGACCGGTCGCCCAGGTCCAGGCTCAAACCCGCCAGCCGCTCGCACAGGTCCGTCGGCGAACTGTCCAGGACGGCCCAGTCCAGGGCCGCAACCTTGTGCTGGACGGTGGCCATGTCGCAGGTGTTGGCCTCGTCGTCCACGCGGTCGCCCGGATCAATCGTGAAGAAGGTGAACCCGGCCGCATGGCAGACATCGATGTCCGCCGGTTCCTTGAGATGGTCCGCGTCGGCGCCGTAGCCGTGTTGCCAGCCGCACTGCAGGACGCCCCACATGGCATCGTCAACGACTTCCTGCGGCGTGCGGCCGGTTCGGTCGTTTTCGCGGATGGACTGCTGGGCCAGGATGGGGAAGAGGGGATGGACCGTTTGGCCGTCCGCATCCGTTCGGGCGACGGCCTCGAAGGCGCCGATGTGCCCCGGCGTGGCAATGCCCAGCCGATCCCCGGTTCCCGCCGACTTCGCCAGTTGGCATGGCATGGGACGGAGCCACGCGAGCCTGTCTCTGAGGGCCGCGGCATTCACGGGGTCGGCCTCTCCCAAGGTCAGTGGGCGGTGTCCGGCATCCGGTGCGGTCACGGCCTGCGTCCGGCCCCACAGGATTGGAATGGAGCCCGGGGCATGGACCTGCCCGGCCACCAGGTCCACTCCGCGGCGCCCGACAAAGAACAGGTCGTTGCCGTCGATGGTGACCGAGGCGGCATGGATGTCGAGCGATGTCGCTTCGGCCAGCCAGGAACACAGGGCCTCGGTCGAGACGGATGCGAATGTCATATGGCATGCTCCGGCCGCTTGGGCGGCTTTGAAGCGAGGCGCGCCGGCGTGCGCTGGCCCCGCCGGGTGGGTGCGCACCGGCACAGTGCGGGCAGGCTGGTGATCAGACTCCCGAATAGGCGGAGAAGCCGCCGTCAACCGGGATTACGGTACCCGTCACGAAGCGGCTGCCGTCGCCGGCCAGCCACACCGCGATACCGGCCAGTTCGTCCGGTTCCCCGAACCTGCCCATCGGGGTGTGGTCGACGATCTGTTGGCCGCGGGCCGTCAGCGAGCCGTCCGGCTCCATGAGCAGGGCGCGGTTCTGCTCGCCCACGAAGAAGCCGGGTGCAATTGCATTAACGCGAATGCCCGGCGCGTGGTTGAGGGCGAGTTCCACGCTCAGCCACCGGGTGAAGTTGTCGATGGCCGCCTTGGCTGCGGCATAGCCCATGACCCGGGTCAGCGGCTGCTGGGCCGCCATGGACGAGATGTTGATGATGGATCCCCGTCCCTGGCCGGCCATGGGTTCGGTGAACACCTGGGTGGGCAGGAGGGTGCCGGTCAGGTTGAGACCCACCACCTGATCGAAGGCCTCCCGCGACAGCCCGAAGAACGAAATGTCGCCGAAGACGGTGGCCTCGGGCACGTTGCCGCCGGCCGCGTTGACCAGGATGTCGACCGTGCCGCCTTGGTTCAGCGTTTCCGCGCGGGCCCGGAGCAGCGAGTCGCGGTCCAGAACGTCGGCCGGAATCGCGAATGCGGATCCGCCCGTCTCCTCGATCTCCCCGGCCACCTCTGTGGCACGGGCGGCACGGCGGCCCAGGATGCCCACGCGGGCTCCGGCTGCGGCCAGGCCCCGTGCCATGGCTCCGCCCAGAACACCGGTGCCGCCTGTTACGACGGCGGTCCTGCCTTCGAGGGAGAAGGGATGGGTCATGCCGATTTTCCGTTGAGGTTGACCTGCCGCAAGCCGTCCTGGCTGCCGGCCCAGACCTTGCCGACGGCTTCCTGCAGAACCAGGCAGGGATCTTCGCCTTGCAGCGGTGTCCAGTTCAGGCCATCGGGGGAATGCCACAGGGTTTCGGAATCGCTCATCACAAAACCGCCTCCGGCCAGGGCCGTCAGCGCGTTGATCTGTTCGGGGGTGTTGTCGAGGCGGCGGAAGCGGCGGCCCTGATCGTCCGAGAACCAAAGCCCGTCGGTTTCCGTGCCGGCCAGTACGATCTGGGTGGTGTGGAAGCGGCTGTCCACGGCGGCCACTTGGAACGCGCCCTCTGCGCCCTCGCAGCGCTTCCAGCCGCGTCCTGCGGCCGGCGAGCGGTAGAAGCCCTCGTCCGTGCCGGCGAAGGCCAGCCGCCAGCGGGGCCAGACGTCCCGCGGCCAGGGCGGAGCCCAGCAAATGTGCAGGACGGCGAGGCTGCGCAGGCCGTAGTTGCACACGTAGAACCCCTCGCCGCGATTGGCCGAGCGCAGGATGCCCTTGTCCTCGGTGCCTGCGAGCACGATGTGGGAATCGGCCACGTCCGGTGCCGCGGCAATGGCCACCACCGGACTGTCCACGAAATCCATCCAGGCGGCCTGCCAGGTCTGTCCGCCGTCTCGGCTGAAGGCAACTCCGTGCGGAGCGCCGCCCACCAGCACCCGATCGTCGAGGCTGTCCGTGGCGTACAGATGACTCTCCGGCTGGATGACTTCCGTCAGGTTCCCTTCGGCTCCCACGCTGAACATGCCCTGGGGACCGGCGGCGAAAAAGCCCGCGTGTGCCTCGGACAGGGAAAGAATGATGCTCATGGCGATGTTGTGGTCCTTTTGGAATGGCTCCGGTGTCCCCGACGGCCTATTCGTTGGGGGTAAAGGACTGTTCCGGTTCCTTGTGGTACACGATCGTGTCCGTGGTGATGGCCATGATGGCGTTGCTGACCGCGGTCTGCAGAACCCTGATCATGGTTTCCGCCACATCGAAGATGGAGTGTTCGAAGGCATCCACCACCTCCCCCTGCACGGCGTCGAACGTGGTGCGCGGCCCCGCGTCGAAGATGCGTTCGAGATAGACCTTGGTGTTCTCCACGTACGCGTTGCGCAGAATCTGCTCGAGCGGTGCCGTCAAGGACTGCAGCAGAACCTGTTTGCCGGACCTCCATTCGGGATTGGAGTCCAGGTCGACGCTGGCGCAGGCATGGGCATAGCCGGCTGCCGCGCCCGGCAACACGCCCCCGCGTTGGGCCGTGGACAACACGTTGACAGTCCGCTTGGTCAGTTCCGACAGGAGTTCCCGCTCGACCTTGGAATCCGCGCCGATCTTGATCTGGCCGACGCCGCCGGTCAGGGCCGAGACCCGCCGCACGGTCATGTCGTAGTCGTCGTGATCGAGCGGCATCTCCGCCAGTTGGGTCTGCAGTTCCCGCACGCGTGCCTGGGTCTCGGGCCCGAACTGGTGGGCGGCCTGGACGTACATGCTGTCCCGGTCCACTTCGGAGCGGAACACGATGCCCAGGTCGTCCGCGGTGATGTCCTCGACCGGCTTGGCGATGTCGCTGCCCACAATCGTGGAACCGGTCAGCAGTTCCAGATCCAGGTAACCCAGGCGTCGTTCCTCGCCGACAAACTTCATCTGCGCGGCCGAGATGGGGATCTTGCCCTGCTGCTTGGCCTTCGTGTCCTTCTTTTCCAGGGCGGACTCGTCGAAGTCGGCCATGTCGGGCGGCCGGTTGTTGGCCATCAGGATGCCGATGATCTGGTCGCTGAAGTGGTTGGCCAGGATGGTCAGGGATTCGGCGCCGGCCTGTTGGGCAGCCTGCAGGATGGCGATGATGTCCACCGGGTCCTCAAGCCGCTTGTCCACCAGGGCCATGCGGCCCGTGGGCATGACGGCCTTGCGGTTGGCCTTGTCGGTGTAGAAATGCATTGACGCAATCTGCGCCTTGTAGTGGCCTCCGGGGTGGTAGTACTGCTGGAGGTAGGGGGCCACGAACTTGTGGACGTTGACATGGGCCTCGGGGCCCAGCATGTAGCTCATCTCGCCCAGGACCTGGGCCAGGTCCGGATCGTCGATGATGCCCCTGGCGACATGGGACAGCTGGTTCTCGTCCTCCACGGGCTGGGCGCTCTGCTTCAGATAGGCGACCACGTCCTCGGTGGCAGCCCGAATCCCGTTGGCCAGGACGATGGGGCTCTCGCCGGCGGCGATCAGGCGCTGACTCTCGTCGAAGATGGTTCGGGTCAGGATCGCGGCCACGGTGCCGCCGTCCCCGATTTCCTGGCCCACCTGCCAAATCATCCCCCGCATGAACATGGCGCCGACATCGGTGTCCGGGGCGCCCATTTCAATAATGCGGCGGACGGCCGTCGAGGAATCGTTCAGCAGCTCAGTCTTTTGGCCGACGTTGGGCTGGTTGGCCACGACGCCGCCAACAGGTCCCAGGGTGGGGGACAGCAGGTCGGCTATCGCATGGATGCCGTTCCCCAGATGCCGACGAGCCTCGGCTCTAACCGCGATTCGTGGTACAGGCATGGCAGAACACCGAAGGGGTGATGCAGGAGGGTAGATTGCAACGGGCGGGGCGGTGCCGCACAGGGCACCGGGATGGAAGATTGCAGGCGAGCCCGGCCGCGTTGACCCGGTATCTTAAGTCGAATCCGGTCAGGGTAACAACAATCCATCGGGATTGTATGTTCCCGGCACGACCGGCAGACCCGGTACCGCGGATGCGGACCACCTCCCGTCTGCGGCGTCCGAACCGGTATCCGCCATAGTCATCTGCCGGTGGGCAGCCACAAGGCGGCCGGCTGTTGACATTCGTGGGCGGCAGCGTACTCCCACCCTGTACCTGTTGGAAGGGACTTGTGTACCTGATCCGCCAGAGGGCATGCCATGTTCACGGTTCCATGGTCTGCCGCACAAATACATTCTCGCTGTGCAGCAACCTCCGTTCCTCGGGTCGGGGGATGCTCACTTGTGTCCCCCGCTGACACATAGCCAAACGTGTCCGTTCCCTTGGACAGAGGCCTGTCTAGCCCACTGGATAAGCCTCTTTCATTGATTGTTCCTGTTCCTGTTCAGTCGGCCGGCAGGTGGAGCATACGGGATAACGGTCAGGGTAGTTTCCGCTCATGTAGACGGACACTCGCTGATAGGTCTCGCCGGGATTGATCTTCCCGCGGCACAGTTCACAGGCCCATTCCTTGCGCGCCCGTGTGGGCTTGGCCTTGTCAGACAGAAGGCCGTCTCGCAATTCCGCCTGCCTATCTGCCTGGTACTCTTCCCAGAAGCGCAACTCTTCGGCTTCCTTGCGGGCCGCCCATGCTTCGTAACAGTTCTGGCAGCGGTGATGGTACGGGTCAACTTCCGCGGCCAGTTCCGGGCTCATGGTGTCCCAATTCGTGCGCCACGAAGTCCGATTGTTGCATCCCTTCTCGATGCATATGGGCGGCTGTTGCTTCCTGCGTCCCATGGCGACCTTGTTGGCCCACCTCCACGCTGTTCTGTCAGGTTGTTGTTGGACAGTCCATCACGATGATCATCCCGGTTCGAGGGGTGTGATGTCCTTGTCGTCTGGATCGGGCGGCATTCGGCCTAGCCCCATGATGTCCTCAACGGAGGGCCATCGGTCCGGTGGTTCCGTGTCCAACCGCCGCAGTATCCGGTCCCGCACAGTCGGAGCAGAGATAGCCATCTCGGCCAACTGTCGCAGCATGGCTTGTCGCTCTTCTTGTCGCCCTCTTTCAAAACGGTCTAGAGAACCGGGATCCATGTACTCCAGTCCCCCGAAAGGAGCATCCTCTTCCCAGTGTTGGTACCCCACATCCCGCGGCTCCTTGTCCATCCGCCGCAGCGTAGCTTCCGCCATCCGGCCACACAGATATTGCACCGCCTCCACGGTCTCTTGAGGATCCTCGGTGACCAACACCGTTTTTTCGCTGCCGCCTCCGAATTCGGCACTGTAGGGCTGGATCCGGCGTAATTCGGTTAGGGCATCCAGCCACGCATCGGACGGGAGATCGATATCGGGTTCGCAGGCGCGCACTACCATCCCCAATGCCTTCAGGGCATGGACGTGCGGAGGAGCTCCTCGATGTACGGCGTACAGGGCCTTGAGGGCATTTCCCAAGGCGTGATGCGCCTGCGTCAAGGCTGTTGCCAAACGATTGTGCGCGAAGTTGAAGAGACTCTCGTACAAGGCATCTTGGGCCACTTTCAGACTTGCTTGGATGCCGGGCCAGGGATTGTTCTGTGCCATGGGCTTGAGATGCCTGCCATTCGGATTGAGACCGTCCCGCTGCACAACGCCGGCCAAGTGTGAGGGGGAGTCGCGATTGGCGAGGAACTTTTCCCAGTCATAGGGGAGTGACATCACGTCCACATCCAAGCCCAGTCGTGCGGCTTGCGAATGCAGCTCCTGCGGCCAAGTCGAAGAGTTGTCTTCCCCCAGCACAATGAGGTCGATGTCGGAGTGGGGTTTGTAATCACCGCGCGCGCGGGATCCGAAGAGCAGGACAGTGTGATTGGGCAACCGCGCCTGCAGCCAACCGGCCACTTCAAGGGCCCCTGCATCGCACGCAGGCTCCCGCGGTCCCCATTCCAATTCTGGACTGCCAATCTCCTGATGGAGACGAGATGAGCGCACTCCGTTGGAGGAGGATGGAGGAGTGCTCATGACCAACGTGCCTGTTCTCCTGGATACAGGTATGTCCCTACCGAGTATATAGGGCTCTGTTGGTAGCAGGTACGGTGCGGGTGCGCCGTGTACCGTGTACATTTCGTGACCACCGTTTCCGGAACCGATTTCCGAAGGGATCAGTGGGCCCGCACGGTTTGCCGTTCGGGAACCAAACGATTGCTCAAAGCGTTGAACATGAACGTTTTGCACGTCACCAATTCGTACCTGCCAAACGCAGGAGGCATGGCCCCGGCGGTGCACTCTCTGGTCCGTCGCCTATGTCGGCTCCATGCGGCTGTGATGCGCTGCAATCGCAGTCATGGAACCACGCCGCACCGCCACTGGGACAGCCAACTGGTTGGATGGGTATATCAGGCTCTGACCGATGGCCCAACCCCTGTTGTCCAAGGGTTGCGTACGCCATGAGACGCGATCTGGTAGCCACAGGCTCACTGATGGGTGCCGGCATGTTGACAGTCGCATCCAGTGCCATCGTGGTACCTTCCCTGCTGGAGTTTGCGGAATATTTTGGCGGTGGCGTTGCAGGTATGAACGCGGCCAATCTGTTCCTGGTCATGCCGTCCGTGGGTCTTGTGGCGGCCGCGCCCGTGGCCGGCTGGCTGGCAGACCGATTCGGGCGGTGGCACATTCTTCTGGGCTCCGTGGCGCTGTTGGTGCTTAGCGGTGTCAGCGGCTACTGGACGGACCAATATCCGCTGTTGCTGATCGAAAGGTTTGTGCTGGGTTGCAGCACTGCCGGGACCGTCACAAGCTCTGCTTCGCTCTTGGGGGCGCTTCCGGAAGAGGCCAGGCGCCAGAGCCTCCTGGGCAAGCAGTCCGCCTTTACCAACGTGGCGGGACTGACGTACCTGTTTCTGGGAGGTCAGCTGGCTGCCATGCATTGGCGGCTGCCCTTCCTGATTTACCTGTGGCCGGTCGTACTGGTGCCGTTCCTGGTGGTCTGCCTGCGCACAGAGTCGCCTGCGCTGGTGCCAAAGGTTGAGGTTTCCGGGAAGGGGTTTGACGTGTGGCTGCGCGGGCCGGCGATGCCGATCCTGCTCTTGGCTTGGGGATTGGGCTGCCTGACCATGATCTTCATCTACTCGCTGTTCACGGTACACCCCTATCGAATGCAGGAACTGGGGCTTGCCGATCCAAGGATTGTGTCGCTGACCATCATGGTGGCGGCGGCGTCATCGGCCGTCGCCAGCTGGAATTTGCGCAGCATTGGTCGCCATCTGGGCCCTTATCCCGTCTTCGCGCTTACCTTCCTGCTGTTCGCGGCGGGATTCCTGATCGTGGCCGTCGCCAGTGAACTCTGGCATGTGGTGCTGGGCAACCTGGTTCTGGAGATCGGCATGGGACTCCCCGTACCCAACGGAGCCGCGTGGCTGAGCGGGTTGACTCCCGGCCTTTGGCGGAGCCGCGTCCTGGGTGTGTTCAACACATTCGTGTACATGGGCCAGTTTCTATCCCTGTGGCTTATCCGCGCGGCGAATTCCTTCTCCCCCCACATCCATCACGTCCATTGGGGCCTGGGCCTCGCGTGCCTGGTCATTGCCTGCCTGATGGCGGTCACGGTTCCCTATGTTCACCGGCTGTCGAGCCGGCTTGAAACATAGGCCGGTCCGTCGTATTCCGATGGAAGGTTGTACCAGGGAACCTTGGGATGGGGCCTGTTCAGGTTCCGTCACGTGCCATGGCAAGGCTTTGGCAATTCCTGTCCATTCTCCGGCCTCTGCCGGCTCCGAACGTTTGCGAGAGAAGAGCTTGGTACCGCCCAGTGGCGAAGCAGGGCGATCGCCCCATGCCGACGGCCGAGCCTGGATAGAATGGGACCGTTCGGAGCGACCGGGCACGGGAGACATGGAGATGAATGCGGTGGGATTGCGAAAGCCAATCCGGTCCGCGGCCGACGAGCGCGCGCCGGCGCGCCCGGATCCGGCCTGGGACTGGCAGGTGGCACCGCGGCACGGCGACACCGATGCCGTCACGGCGCGCGCGGCCTGGGCCAAGCGGATTGCTTGGCGGCTGGCCCATCCCGAGGCCTGGCGGGCCGAGCTGGTCCAGTTGGCGTACTTCGATCCCGCGTACACCTACGACGAGGCCCACGAGTACTGGTGGGACCGGACCACCGACCCCCATCTGAGCACGGACATCCGCCATTGGGTTTTGGACGAAGACGGCTTTGTGAGCCCCCAGCCCTACAGACACGCACCTCTCCTCCTGGCCATGAACTTCGTACTCCGTGCCATGTTCGGCAACCGCGTGGAGCGGGAACCGGAGGTCCACTTCGATCCGGACTTCGGGGGCCGTGCCGGCATGTACACCGAGAATGGGCATCCGGTTTCGCAGGTGGAGCCGGATTTGGTGGTGCTGTCGCGGGAACTGCTGCTGCCGGAAGGCGCGGAGCGGAGCAGGAAAGGGCGCACGATGCGGCTCGACCGGGGCCACCCGATCCCGGAACTGGTGGTGGAGATCCTGTCCCCCACGACCAGAACCAAGGATGTGAGGGGAAAATGCACCTGTATGCCGACCTTGGCATTGCCGAGTACCTGACCTGCGATCCCGGCGGTGAACCCGAACCCGATGTACCCGCGGCACTTCAGTTCTTCTGCCTGCAGCCGGATGGCCGCTATCGGCAGGACGAAAACGCGGCGGCCTACTTCAGCACCGTGTGCGACACGCACGTGCGCCTGTGGCAGCCGGACACGGGGCGGCCGCCGCGCTTCCAATGGTGGGATGCAGGACAGGGCCGCTGGCGTGATCAGGCGGCCGACGCGGAATACGAATGGGAACGGCACAACCGGGAGCGGGAAGCCGAACGGGAACGGCACAATCGGGAACTTCGGGCAACCCGGCTGGAAGTAGCCGTTGACCTGCTGCACAAGCTCCTGCCCGACCGAGTGGCTCCGGCGGACCGAGATCGGATCGCGGAAGCTTGACGCCGGGACGGCCCTCCCGCGGATGCGGTCGACCGCATCCTGGCCGTTCGGCAATCACCGGCTGAATGGCGGTCCCTACTGTAGGTCCCGGGCGAGAATCGGACAGGGAATGATGTTTGCGGGCCCTGAACCAGGCTCCATATGACGTCGGGCAATCTGGTTCCGGGAATCGGCATGGGCCTCCCGCACCGCGGAGATGTTCCCCGGAGTGTCGGCTGGCACGGCCTTGCCCAGCCGGGCCGGGAAGCCGCGCCAGCCGTAGCTCTTCGCCCTCCAAGTGTCGTGGATGTCGTAGGCGGACAAGGGGGCGATGTTGGTCATCACCGCACCGAGGGCCTGCAGTGTGGTGGTTGCCCTGCTTATCCCGTGCGCTCACCGATAGTCAGGTGCAGCTCCCGGACTTCGCCGGCGCGTACGATGCGGACCGATGTCTTCGTCCCCACCGAGTCGCTCCCAAGCAGTGCCATCAGATCGTCGGGTTGTCTCACAGGTTCGTCGTTCAGGGACACTATCGTGTCTCCGAGGAGCAGGTCCCCTTGCTCGGCGGCGCTGCCCTTTTCCACCGAGGCCACCAGGAGGCCTGTCTCCTGATCCAACTGGACTTCTTCGGGAAGCCGTACCGTATGAAAACCTACGCCCAGATAGCCCCGCCGTATGCGGCCGTGGGCCCGAAGCGTTTCCACGACGGCCTGGATGGTTGAAATCGGGATCGAGACGTTGACGCCTCGGAGCATGGCCGATGTGTTCATGCCGACCACATTCCCGGAAGAGTCCACCAGAGGTCCGCCGGAGAACCCGGGAAACATCACCACGTCGGTCTGGAGCCAGTGGCCTATCCTCCCGCCGGCCGGGGTCTGCCAACCCTCGTCCAATGCGCTGACGATGCCCAGGGTCGCCTGGACGGACCGACCTGGTCGGCCGAGAGCCACCACTAAATTGCCTACGCGGATGCCTTCAGGTTCGCTGAGGCTCGGTGGATTGAGACCTTTACTCTCCACTTGCAGCGCCGCGAGGTCCGTCGTGGGGTCACGGCCCATCAGCGCGGCCCCAACGGTCTCGCCGTTCGGCAGGCCTGTACGGATATTGTCGTCGCGCTCCAGCACGTGATTGGCAGTGACGACTATCCCATCCTCCGCCCACAAAATCCCGCTGGCAGGCAGTCGCCCGCGTCCCTCGACACGTACGACGCTGCTGCCAACCGATGCCACCGTTTCAGCGAGCTCTTCGGAGAGCTCCGGTAGTGCTGTTGTCACTTGCATATTGCTCCTCTGTGGATGCTGACCAGCCTCGCCATGTTCTGCACTGGGTGAACCGACAGGCGCCTCCATTGCGTTTGGGGAGTACTCCTCCAGTGTAGGGACAAACAAAGGCACCCTCCATCGTCCAAACGGCGAAGAGAGCCCAACAATCCGGTTAGGTCACAGTGTGATGAGACCCATGCGTGCGGCGCGGACGGCCGCCTCGGTTCGGCTCTGGACGTCCAGCTTGGCGAGGACTGCGTTGACATGGAACTTTACGGTGTGTTCGCTGATGTCCAGACGGCGGGCGATGGATTTGTTCGGAAGGCCTTCCGCGAGGAGGGCCAGGACCTCAAGCTCGCGCGGGGTCAGACTCGTTCCCGCCAACGGCCAGTGTCCCTCACCGGCTGCGGGCCTGGCAGATGAGAGCAGTTCCGGATCGCACACAGCCAGGCCTTGCGAAGCCGCGATCAGGGCGGTTGCCAAGGTCGGCCCTTCGACATCACGCGGCAAGGCGCCAAGTGCACCGGCGTACCATGCTGCCGCAGCCTGTGCTCTATCGGGTGCCAATACGACTGTTGGCAGGCCGGTTTTCTGTGTCAGATGGAAGTACCTCGGCGAGGAAGTCGAGTCCCATCCCAGGTCCCAGACCACAGCGTCGGGAGAATAGAGGTCCGGAACCGAGTTGGAGAATTCGGCTCCCGCCAATTGGCCGACAACGGTGCACTCCGGTTGGCCAGCGACCACTGCCGCCAGCCCGGCCCTGGTCAGCTGGTCGTCGGCCACGACCAACACACGTATGTCATGGCCTCGTCGATGCATCGGTCCGTCAGTTGTGACGACGGGGCAGGATGCTTGGGAGGATCTTCACTTGCCGCCCGTAATTCCTGGCGAGGTGGCTTTGGGTCATCCTGCTATCGCTCCGTCTCCGGTGGGGGAATTCACGCGGTGGCGCGGTTATAAGTCCAGGTGGCGGCGATGAGCAATATCACGGTGGTCGCGGCCAGGACCCAGAGACCCGGGAGTATGGCACCCCACTCCCACCCGTAGACGATGATTGTTCGCACGGACACCAGCACATAGTCGACCGGGTTCAAGGTCACCGCCCACTTGAACCATCCAGTGAGGAACTCCTTCGGCATGAATCCCGTTGTGAGGAAGGCCAGCGGCATGAACATCAGTTGGGTGTTTTGAGTCATCTGGAGGCTCTTGGACCGCAAGGCGATTATCAGGCCGACGCAGGCGGTGGCGATTCCAAAGACTGTGGTAATGACGATAATGGCCACCAGGCCCACCCAGCCGCCCTGGAAGCTGACACCGAGGGTCAGGGCCAACGCGACGATGACGATCACCTGCATCAAGGCCCGCGTGCCCGAGCGGAGCAACGTGCCCATGAGCATCGAAAAGCGGTTTACGGGTGCCAGCAGCAACTTGTCGAAGTAGCCGGACAACATGTCTGTGAGCAGGGAGAAGGCGACATCGGCGCCGTTCATGACCACGGCCATCACGATGATCATGCCGGTAATGTAGGCAGCATAGTCGTCCGCAGGAAAGCCGGGCATGCTGGTCATGCCTCTGAGAGGCGTTCCGAAGAAGAGGAACATGAACACGGATGGGATCAGTGTGGAAATGACGAGGGCCGGTTGTCCCAGCAAGGTCTTGAGGTTGCGCAGATAGATGAAATAGGTTTCGCGAGCAACATTCATTAGGGCATCCTCCTGTTCAGACCCGTCATTGGGCGCATCATTTCGCCGACCCCATCACCGGTGGCTTCTTCCGCTCGGATCGTGCGGCCGGTGTACTTGAGGAAGACCTGATCGAGCGTTGGACGGGCCACGGAGAGGCCGGACGCCGGGATCGGGTTTTCGTGAAGCAGGCCGACCAAGTCTGGGACAGCCGCGCTGCCGTCCTTGACGGTGACGGCGATGCCGCCCTCGGCTCTGTCGATTGTTTCGACGTATCTCTGCCGGCCAACGAGTCCCTCAGCCCTTTTGTTCAGGGCATCGTTGGGGCTGTCGCCGGAGCCATGGAGAGCGATCTGCACGACGTCGCCGCCCACCTCCGCTTTGAGCGTCTCAGGCGAGCCACGGGCGACGATCTGCCCGTGATCGATGATGGCGATGCTGCGACAGAGGCGGTCGGCCTCCTCCATTGCCTGGGTCGTGAGCAGAATGGTGACGCCTTTTGCGTTCAGGTTGTCGAGGTGCTCCCACATCGTGATTCGGCTTTGGGGATCCAGGCCGACCGTCGGCTCGTCGAGAAAGAGGATGTCCGGATCGTGCATGAGGGCACCGGCAAGATCGAGGCGGCGGCGCATGCCACCCGAGTAGGTGCCGACCCGCTGTCCGGCCACCTGCGCCAGGCCTACCAGCTCAAGCAGTTCGGCGACTTTCCGCCGGGCCTCACGTCGGGAGAGGCCGTAGAGCACGCCCTGAAGCTGGAGGAAGTCCCGGCCCTTGGCGAGATCGTCAAGACCCACTTCCTGCATTGCGAATCCTATGCTCCGACGGATGGCTTGCGGGTCGGTGTCGACGTCATACCCCGCCACGGTGACGGTGCCTGAGGTCTTCCGGAGCAGCGTGCCGAGGATCTTCATCGTCGTAGTCTTGCCCGCGCCATTGGGCCCGAGGAAACCGAAGAAGCCCTCCCGAGGGATGTCGAAGTCAATTCCTGCCACGGCGTGGTGGCCGCCCGGATAGACCTTCACAAGATCCCTGACTTCGATTATGTTTTCGCTGGGCATTTGGAATCTCTCTTTCAGTGTTTGTCGGAGACAGCTGCCGGGAAATCCGAGATTGCTGACCAGCCTCGCCATGTTCTGCACTGGGTGAACCGACAGGTACTTCCCATTGCGTTCGGG
>JAPPAJ010000320.1 GCA_026705565.1 Caldilineaceae bacterium
GATGTCCACATGCTGGCCCTGCATGGGCTGTCCCTGTACCAGCCCCATGTAGTCCAGGGCCGCCTCCAGATCGCGGCGCTGCTGGTCGTCTTCCAAGTCCGTCCCCTGCGGGACGGAACCGGTCACGGGTACGCCCATGCCCGGGTTCGTGCCGTAGGTAACCATGGGTTCCAAGGAGCCGGCATCGATGTCCAGGGACCGGTCAAACACCGCATCGTCGTCCGTCGCCAGTGCACTCCACTCGATGACCGCGTCGTTCCAGGCTTTCCCGGTGGGTGCGTACGGACGCCCGTACATGTACTCGTAGGTGGTGATGTCGGGTGCGATCATGCCGGCCCGCGCACCGCCTTCAATGCTCATGTTGCAGATGGTCATGCGGTTGGCCATGCCGAGACTGCGAATGGTGCTGCCCCGATACTCGAAGACGTGCCCCACGCCGCCGCTGGCGCCGTTCTTGGCGATGATGGCCAGAATGATGTCCTTGGCCGTGACTCCGGGGGCCAAACGTCCCTCCACGTTGATGGCGAAGGTCTTGGGCTTTTCCTGCATCAGGCATTGTGCAGCCAGTACGTGGGCGACCTCGCTGGTGCCGATGCCAAAGGCCAGGGCCCCGAAGGCGCCATGGGTACTGGTATGGCTGTCCCCGCAGACAATCGTCATGCCCGGCTGGGTTACGCCCATCTCGGGGGCCACAACGTGCACGATGCCCTGGACATCGCCCTTGATGTCCCACAGGGTAATGCCGAACTGATCGCAGTTGTCGCGCAGGGCGCCGACCTGCGCCTGGGCGTCGTCGGGCCACAGCGGGATTTCCCGCGTCGGAATCGCGTGATCCATCGTGGCAAAGGTCCGTTCGGGCCGGCGGACCCTCAGGCCCCGGCTGCGAAGTTCCGCGAAAGCCTGCGGCGATGTCACTTCGTGTATCAGGTGGGCATCGACGTAGATGACCGTCGGTTCCCCTGTCTCGGACGACACCACATGTCGGTCCCAGACTTTGTCAAACAGTGTTTTGCCCATTGCTTGTTGCCACTCCCTGGTTGTGGATCGGCGGCCGGAGCGGCCGCTGTTTCGGTTTGCCCTTGCGTCAACGACTGAGAATTCTAGTCAGATCCCCGGCACTGCCGCTTTCGGCCGGAGTCTCGACGGCCAACTGCTCCTCCTGATCCAACAGGCGCATGCCCTCGTTGCGGGCTTCAATCGTGTGCACCTCGTCCTGCGGGGTCACATGCCACATGGCCTGCCGCTGTACCTCCCAGTCCTCCAGGATTTGGGTACCGCGCACGGAACCGGTCCGCTCGACATGGGTTTGGATCAGGGAAAGCAGCCGCCGCTCCACGGTGCCGCCCGCCAACCTGCGGATCTTAATCAGCTCCGGGTTGTACCGCCGTTCGAAGTTGGTGGCGACATCGTAGACGAAGGCCTCGCCGCCCGTCATGCCGGCCCCGAAGTTGCGGCCGGTTTCGCCCAGCACCACAACAGTACCGCCGGTCATGTACTCGCAGGTATGTTCGCCGGTGCCCTCCACGACCGCGGTGGCGCCGCTGTTGCGCACCGCAAAGCGTTCGCCGGCCAAGCCCGATGCATACAGATGGCCGCCGGTCGCACCGTAAAGGGCCGTGTTGCCGATGATTACGTTCTGCTGCGGAATGATCTTGGCCCGATCATGCGGCCGGATGGCGATTTCACCGCCGGCCAAGCCCTTGCCGACATAGTCGTTGACCTCGCCAATCAACTGGAAGTTGAGCCCCTGAATGCCAAAGGCTCCAAAGCTCTGCCCCGAACTGCCGACAAACGTGATGTTGATTTGGCCGGGCCGCAGGCCGTCCATTCCGTACCGCAGGACCAGGCCGCAGGCCAGGCGCGCGCCCACGGTGCGATCCGTGTTGTTGATCGGGTGGGTCAGGAAGACATTGGCGTCGGGATCGGCCTCCAGGCGCGCAATCACCTGCTCCACCAGCATGTCGCCCAGTGCCGTGCTGGCCAGCAGGGGGTTGCAGTCCCGCACACAGCGGCGCGGCAGGTCACCGGGGATTTCCTCAAGCAGGGGCGCCAAATCCATGAAGCCGGCCTCGCGGCCACGGACCACCTGGGTCAGCAGTTCGGGATGGCCAATCACCTCGTTGAGCGAGCGATAGCCAAGTCCGGCCAGGATGCGGCGCGCGTCCTCCGCCAAGAACATCATGAACCGAATCACCATCTCCGGAGTACCCGTAAACTTGGCCCGCAATGCGGGATTTTGGGTGGCCACGCCCACCGGGCAGGTGTCCTTGTGGCAGACCCGGGCCATGATGCAGCCCTCGGCGATCATGGCGCTGGTGCCGAAACTGACTTGGTCGGCGCCAAGCATGGCTGCCATGACGATGTCGCGGCCGGTGGAAATGCCGCCGTCGGTCCGCAGAATCACGCGGTCCCGGAGGCCGTTGTCCATCAGCGCGTTGTGGGTTTCGGCCAGTCCCAACTCCCAGGGCAACCCCACATGCTTCAAGCTGCTGAGGGGACTGGCGCCGGTGCCGCCGCTGGCGCCGGCGATGTGAATCACGTCGGCATAGCCCTTGGCCACCCCGGTGGCAATGGTGCCCACGCCAATCTCCGACACGAGCTTCACACTCACATGGGCGTTGGGGTTGGCCGTCTTCAGGTCGAAAATCAGCTGTGCCAGATCCTCGATGCTGTAGATGTCGTGGTGGGGCGGCGGACTGATCAGGGCCACGCCGGGCGTCGCATACCGCAGTTCGGCAATCTTGTCGGACACCTTGTGACCGGGCAACTGCCCGCCCTCGCCGGGTTTGGAGCCCTGCGCCATCTTGATTTGCAGTTCCTCGGCACTCATCAGGTAGGCGGGAGTCACCCCGAAGCGTCCCGACGCCACCTGCTTGATCTTGCTGACCCGTTCCGTGTGGTAGCGGTCGGGATCCTCGCCCCCTTCACCCGAATTGCTCTTGCCGCCGATCCGGTTCATGGCAATCGCCAGCGTCTCGTGCGCTTCCGCGCTCAGCGCCCCGTGCGACATGGCGGCGGTGCTGAAGCGTTTGGCAATGGCGGCGGCCGGCTCGACATCCGCCAGGGGTACCGGCTCCCGCACCGGCTTGAAGTCCAACAGATGGCGCGGCGCAATGCGCTGGCTGTTCTGCAGTTCGATCAACTCGTCGAAAGCCGCCTGGGCTTCCGCATCGTCTTCCGCGGTGACCGCGGACTGGAGCAGGTGGACCACCTTCGGCGACCACTCGTGCACCTCTCCGCCGCGCCGGGACTTGTAGAGGCCCCAGGACGGCATGCGGCGGCGACCGCCCGTCCGACCCTCCGGGAATGCGTTGGCGTGCCAGGCCGACACGTCCTCGGCCAGCGTTTCATAGCTGACGCCGCCCAACAGGCTGGGCGTGTCCGTGAACACCTCGTCAATTAGCTGCTCGCTGATGCCGATGGCCTCGAACACCTGGCCACCGCAATAGCTGTCCAGCGTGCTGATGCCCATCTTGCTCATGATCTTGAGCAGGCCCTTCTCAGTGCCGGTCAGGAAGTTCTCGGCGGCCTGCTCCGCCGTCATCGACCCGAAGTGGCGCCCCTCTTCGACCATGGAGCTTATGGATTCGTAGATCAGGTAGGGATAGACGGCATTCGCCCCGTATCCGATCAGGGCCGCGAAGTGGTGCACTTCGCGCGGTTCGCCGCTCTTGACGACGATGCTGGCGTGCATGCGCTGGCCGGTCCGCACCAGGTGGTGGTGCAGGGCCGAGGTCGCCATAAGCGACGGGATGGGCAGACGCCCGGGGTCCACGCCTTCATCCGACAGCACCAGGATGCGCGCACCCTCGGCCAGGGCCTCCGAGGCGCGGGCGCACAGCTGCTGCAAGGCCTGCCGCATCATCTCGCCGCGGGAACGGGGCTGGTCGGCCGCGCTGTCCGGTTGCCAAGTCATGTCCAGCGTGGCCATCCAGAACTCGGGCGAGCCCATGCCCAGGCTCTCCAAAAGGTAAAAGTGATCCTGATGCAGGATGGGCGACTTGAGCTCAATCAGCCGGGCTACCTGGGCCGTCTCCGACAGCAGGTTGGCCCGTTCGCCCAGGAGCATGCGCAGGCTCATGACCGTCGATTCCCGCAGGGAGTCGATCGGGGGATTGGTCACTTCCGCAAAACGCTGCTTGAAGTAGTGGAACAGGGGACGGGGCAGGTGGCTCAGGGCGGCGATGGGCGTGTCGTCGCCCATGGCCCCCACCGGTTCGGCGGCGTTGGTCAGATAGGGACGCAGCACCACCACGAGTTCCTCGGACGTGAAGCCGAACGAAATTTGCCGTTCGAGCAAGGGCAGCCGGGACGGGGTGTGGACCGTCCGCTCCGGACGCGGCTCCGGATTGTCGGTGCCCCGCAAAGCGCTGGCCAGGCGCGCTTCCTGAATCCGGCGGCTCTTGAGCAGAATGCCCTCCAGCGACACCAGGTTGTCCTCGAGCCACTTGCCGTAAGGCCGCCGGCTGGCCACCTGCGCCGTGATCTCGGCGTTGGCCTGAACCGTGCTGGCCTTGGTGTCCACACTGAAGATTTGGCCGGGACCCAGTCGGCCCTTGGCCCGCACCGCCGCCTCGTCGTAGCGGACCGCGCCCATCTCGCTGGCGCTGATGACAATGCCGTTCTCCAACAACACGTAGCGTGCCGGCCGCAGGCCGTTGCGGTCCATGATCGTGCCCACGACCCGGCCGTCGGTATAGGTAATGCTGGCCGGGCCGTCCCAAGGCTCGAGCAGGGAACTGTGATACTTGTAGAAGGCCCGGCGCTCCGGGGTCATATCGCCTTCCGGAATTCGTTCCCAGGCTTCCGGCACCATCATCAGCAGGGCATGCCGAATGTCGCGCCCGCTGCGCACCAGCAGTTCCAGCTGCTGGTCGAACTTGCCGCTGTCGCTGGTGTCGGTGTCCATGATCGGCAGCAGGTCGTCCAGACCCTGTGGCCAAACGGCCGCCGCCAAATCCGGCTCGCGGGCGCGCATCCACAGTTCGTTGCCCTGGAGCGTGTTGATTTCGCCGTTGTGGCAAATCAGGTTGAAGGGCTGCGCCTTTTCCCAGGAAGGAAGCGTATTCGTGCTGTAGCGCTGGTGGAACACGGCCAGGGACGTTTCGAACAACGGATCGTGGAGGTCCGGGTAGAACCGACCCAGCATGTCGGCCAGGACCAGCCCCTTGTACACGATGGTGCGGCTGCTCAGGCTCGGCACGTAGAGGCGTTCCACACCCCGTGCCTGCGCCTGTTTCAGAATTAGCTTGCGGGCCCGGTAGAGCAGCCGTTCAAATGCTTCGCCGGCGTGTGCGGCGCGCGCCGTGCGCCGCAAAATCACCTGCTCCATCCAGGGACGCAACCGGAGCGCCCGGTCGCCCAGCACCGACGTGATAACGGGCACGGAGCGGAAGGCCAGGACTTCGAGCTGCAGGTCGGACGCGACCTTGCGCACCACTTCGCGGGCCCGTTCCCGATCGTCGGCATCGCGGCGGTTGAGGAACAGCTGGCCCACGGCCAGATCGGAGACCGGCGGCGCCTCGACGCCAATCTGCTTCAGTTCCCGGACAAAGAAGCGGTAGGGAATCTGCGAAAGGATGCCGGCGCCGTCGCCGGACTTGCCGTCGTCGGCGATGGCCCCGCGGTGCGCATGGTTGCACAGCGCGTCCAACGCCATGCGCAGGACTTCGTGCGACCTGCCGCCTTCCACATGGGCCACAAACCCGATGCCACACGCATCACGCTCGGCCGCAGGCGGGTTCTTGTAGAAGGATTTCCGGCCGGTCTTGGCCCATGCAGCCATGGTGCACCTGCACGCAAAATGACAAAGCCGACCGCCACGCACGGCGACGACTCCGGGGTCGGGCACACGGACCCGACCCGTGGCCGGACCCAATGCCCAACGGCACCGTTGACCCGATTATACCTGTAATGCCGCCGGAATTTTCGCGCCTCCGGCGAAGGGGGACGACGCGGCGTCAACCGTGCCTGGTTGACCGCACGGCCTCAACCCTTGACGCCGCCGATAAGCATGCCCTTGACAAAGTAGCGCTGGATGAACGGATAGACGAGCAGAATCGGGACCGTAGTGACAATAATCATGGCCGCCTTGAGGGTCTGCGCCGGCGGCATCATCTCCGGCTCGAACATGATTCCCAGGTCGCCCCGGTACGAGGCGTCCCCCAGGTAGAGGATGGAACGCAGGATGACCTGGATGGGATAAAGATCCCGATTGGAGTTGAACACTGCGGCATAGAACCAGCCGTTCCAGTGCCAGACCGCATAGAAGAGGCCAATCGTGGTGAGCGCCGGCATGGAAAGGGGCAGGTAGACCCGGATCAACACCGTCAAGGGGTTGGCCCCGTCCATCAGGGCCGCCTCCTCCAATTCCACGGGGATGGTCATCAGGAAGTTGCGCATGATCAACAGCCACCAGGGATTGACCAGGAAGGGCGTGATCATGATCCAGACCGTGTTCGTCAAACGCAGACGGTCCACCACTAGGTAGAACGGAATCAGGCCGCCGCTGAAGACCATGGGGATGAACACCAGCAGCGTCATGAAGGTGCGTCCCGGGAGGTTGCGCCGGGCCAGGACGTACGCGCCCAGGCCGGTGAACGTGAGGCACAGAATGGTTCCGACAATGGTGCGGAACATCGTGATCTTGTAGGCGTTGAATACCGTGCCCTTGCTGCCGCCGAAGAGGAACTGGTAGGCCTCCAGCGTGGGGGCCTCCGGAATCAGCACGAAGTTGCCGCGGCGCGCCCACTCCGCCGTGGAAATGAACGAGGTGCTGAGAACACTGATGAACGGGATCAGAAACATGAGGCTGACGACGATCAGGAACACATAGTTGCCGAGGTAGAACAGCCGTTCCATCGGCGTCGCCTTGATGCGCATGGTCCCGTCTCCCCTACCAGATGCCCTGATGGCCCAGGAAGTTGGCGAACTTGTTGGCGGCCAGCAGAAGCAGGAGTGCCAGGATCGACTTGTAGAGGCCGACCGCGGACGCGAACGAGTACTTGAGGTTGAGCAGACCGGCCCGGTAGACGTAGGTGTCGATGATGTCGGCCACCTCGTACACGGACGGGGAATACAGCAGCAGAATCTGCTCGAACCCGGCGTCCAGCAGGTCGCCGATCCGGAAGATGAACAGGATCACGATGACGTGGCTGATGCCGGGCAGGGTGATGTGGCGCACCTGCTGTATCTTGCTGGCCCCGTCAATGTTGGCGGCCTCGTAGGTCTCCGGGTTGAGGCCGGCCATGGCGGCCAGGTACAGGATGCTGCCCCAGCCCACGGTCTGCCAGACCGTGGTGCCCACCAGAATGGTCCGGAACCAGCGGGGGTCGCCCAGATAGTGCTGCGGTTCGCCGCCGGTCAGGACCACCAGGTGGTTGACCAGACCGCCCTGGACTCCGAACACCACGTAGACCAGGCCGGCCACAATCACCATCGAGAAGAAATGCGGCAGATAGGAAATGGTCTGCGAGATGCGCTTGAAGTAGGTGTTGTGAACCTCGTTGATGAGCAGTGCCAGCAGAATCGGCGCGGGGAAGGACCACAGGGTCTTGTAGATGGAGATCATCAGCGTGTTCTCCATCAGGTCCCAGAAGAAAAACGAGTTGAAGAAATTGACGAAGTGCTTGAAGCCAATGAAGCTGGACGTGACAATCTCGCCCATGGACATGAACGGCGTCACGTCCTTGAACGCAATCATGATGCCGATCATCGGCACGTACTTGAAGATGATCAAGTACCCCGCCACCGGCAGGAACAACAGATAGTAGAAACCATGTTTGCGCAGGATGCGCAGTACTTCGGTCATGGACGCATTGTCCGTGATGATCGGCAACCGACAAGCAATCCGCCGATGGCCGCAGGCACCGCCGACCTGGAACTACATACGGTCGGGGACGGGCGAATCCGTCCCCGACCGGGTGCCCCGAGCCCCGGCCTGCAGACCGGGGCTCGGATGGCAGTGTAACGGTCCGGAACCTCGCCTAGAGGCCCTTGGCCGCCACGTACTGGGACGTGTAGGCGTCGATCCAGTCCTGAAGGCCGGCCCTGTAGAGGCTGTCGACGAAATCGCCGAACTCGGTCAACGGCCGCACTCCGGTGATGAACTTGATCGCCTCTTCGGAGTTCAGGCGGTTGATGTCCTCCATACTCGGCACCTGCTCGGCAATCGCCGCGCCGTCGTAGGGCACGTCGAAGTCGACCGGCATCTTGCCGTTGCTGTAGTCGAACACGTACTTCTTGATGTGGTCGTAGTGGCGACCCCACAGCGGATCTTCGGGAGCCGACCAGGTTTCGATCGCCAGGCCTGCGCCCTGGTAGAGCTCGCCGGCGTAGATCGCGGCACCGGCCTCGGCGTCGTAGCGACGCACCTGTTCCTTGGTCTCGTCGACCCAGTCCCAGTCCGTGCCCTGCATCCCGTAGTGGGCGGTCACGGCGTTGTCGCGGATCGGATCGTACTGCCAGTTCACGAACTGGATGACTTCCTTGGCCACCGGCGAGTTGGCCGGAATCATGTAGGCCTGGGTCATGTTGGCATTGTTGGTCCCCGCCAGACCCATCGGGCCCACCATCTTGAGCGGGAAGACGAAGTCCATGCCCGGGATCACATCCTCGAGGAAAATGCGCTGGCCCAGGATGGTCATGCGCGAGTACCAGCCGCAGTGGATGCCCATGTTGCCGGAACGCAAAACCTCCTCGAAGTCCATGTTGGCAAAGACTTCCTTGTGGAACCAGCCGTTGTTCCACCACTCGTTCATCTTGCCCAGAAACGCCTCGTAGCCGGGCTGCAACTGGTAGGGCTTGATCTGGCCGTCGCTTTCGTCGTACCAGCGCGAGCGGCCGTATTCGCTCCAGGCGCCCAGCAGGCAGCCTTCGAGGCTGCCCAAATTGTTGGTTACCAGGACGGCGTCGGGGTTGGCCTCCTGGAAGGCGGTCATGTTGCCTTCGAGTTCGTCAATCGTCATCTGTTCCGCGTTGAAGGGCAGGCCCAGATCGTTGAGCCAGTCCTCGCGGAACCAGGTGAAGTTCCAGGTGTGCCCCATCAGACCAAGACGCGGAATGCCCCAGATGTCGCCGTTGGCGTCCTTCATCCCGCTCCAAGTGGCCTCGGGGAAGGCGGTCAGAATATTCTGGCCGTGTTCCTCCAGCAGATCCGTGATCGGCATGATGGCGGCCTTGTACTGGGTCCAGTCGCCGGTGAACATGTCCAGCTGTTCCGTCTGGGAACTCAGCATCAGGTTCAGTCGTTCGCGGCCGGCGGCGCCCGGAGGCGGCACAAAGCCGTTGGGGCGGATGCCCAGCTGTTCCGTGATGTAGTCCTGGACCTCCTTGTACTTGTCGGGATCGCTGCCTTCCGGCCGGACCAGGGCGATCGACGGCCAAACGTAGACGTCGATAACGCCGTCCTCCGCCATGCCCATGTCATCGCCGCCGGCCGGGGCCTCGGGCTGGGGGCCGCAGGCAAGAATGATGCTGCCACTGGCAGCCAAGGCCGACAGTCGCAGGAATTGCCGGCGATCAACCGTGTACTTCAAGCCATGCTTCATGGCGTTTCTCCTTTGTACCAACAAGGTGTTGCGCACAGGCGCCAAGGTCGCCGGGAGGTGCACACCACCCCTTGGCAGGTACCGCCGCGCTCTGCACGCCGCGATCGTAGCACAGCCTCCAAGGACCCTCCCGGTCCGCGGCTCAAACCATCGAGCCCAGCGGGGCGGCCTCCGCCTCGCTGGCAATCTGCTTGTTCAGCGCCTGCAGGTACGCCTTGGCACTGGCCACAATGATGTCCGTGTCCACGCCTCGACCCGAAAAAAGCCTGCGCCGGACCCGTCCCTGGGCCGTCTCTACCATGTCCCGGCCGCGGTCGGGCACCTCGATCCGGATGGTCACGTCGCCGTTGGCGTCCATTCCCTCCGTGACGGCCTGCACCACGTATTCGACCAGGGTGTTCTCCACGCCGACAATACGGTTGATGCCCTGGTAGACCGCGTCCACCGGACCGGTGCCGAATCCGGCGTCCGTCACCTCCTCGCCGCTGTCCAGCCTGCGCAGGATCACCACGGCGGTGGGGGTCACATTCGATCCGCACTGCACCTGCACATTGACCAGATCCCACGTTTCCTTCGGCTGGTACACCTCGTCCGCCACCAGAGCCTCGAGGTCCGCATCCGTCACGGTCTTCTTCTTGTCGGCCAGATCCTTGAAGCTGTTGAAGATCTCGTTCAGTTCGGCGGGTTCCATGTGGTAGCCCAGCTCGTCCAGGCGGGTGCGCAGTGCATGACGTCCGCTGTGCTTGCCCAGGACCAGTCCCTGGCGGTGCTGGTTCAGGCCCACCGTCTCCGCGTCCATGATCTCGTAGGTACGCTTGTGCTTGAGCACGCCGTCCTGATGGATGCCGGCCTCGTGGGCGAAGGCATTGGCGCCCACAATCGCCTTGTTGGGCTGGATGACCATGCCCGTGTAGCGGCTGACCATGTCGCTCGTGCGATGGATTTCCTGCGTCTGCACATTGGTACGCAGGTTGTAGAACTGCGGCCGGGTGTAGAGCCCCATGACGAACTCCTCCAGCGAGGAGTTGCCCGCCCGTTCGCCGATGCCGTTGATCGTCACCTCCACCTGCCTGGCCCCGGCCGATACCGCCGCCAGCGTGTTGGCCGTGGCGAGCCCCAGATCGTTGTGCGTGTGGGTGCTGAAAATCACGTCCCGTCCACCCGGCGTGCCTTCGATCAGCGCCCGAAACAGAGCTTCGTACTCCTTCGGCTGCGTGTAGCCGACGGTATCCGGGATGTTGAGCGTGGTCGCGCCGGCCTGAATCGCGACCTCCAGAATCTGCTTGAGGTACTCGATATCGCTGCGCCCGGCATCCTCCGGACTGAACTCGACATCGCCGCACAGGCTGACCGCGTACTCCACCATCTCGCCCACGGTCTCCAGCACCTCGTTGCGCGACATGCGCAACTTGTGCTCCAAGTGAATGTCGCTAGTCGCGATGAAGGTGTGGATGCGGGGTCGGACGGCCGGTTCGGTGGCCGTGAAGGCCCGTTCGATGTCCTTGCGGTTGGCGCGCGCCAGCCCGGCGATCACCGGCGGCGGCAATGTGCTGCCGTCTTGGCCGACACGGGCTTCGCGCCCGACGGTCTCGGCCACCCTGTGGACCGCCTTCCAGTCGCCGGGGCTGGCAATCGGAAAGCCGGTTTCGAGAATATCGACCCCCAGGCGGGCCAGCTGGCGAGCCAGCTCAAGTTTTTCATGGTCGTCCAACGTGGCTCCCGGACTTTGTTCGCCATCCCGCAAGGTGGTGTCGAAAATCAGGACGGTGTCCCCGCGGGCCACATGGCGGGCGTACGCCGCCATGTCCTCGATGGCGAACTGACCGCCGTCAACCGGAGGGTCGACTGCAGGCTGTTGCGTGCCGGATGCTGTATCCATTGTTCCACTCCCATGAACGGGCCGCCGGGCGGCCCTCTGTCACTCAGGCTTCGCGCTCGATTTCCTGTGCGTTAAGGAAGGTCATCATGCGACGCAGTTCCAGGCCCACCTCCTCAATCTGCTGGTACTGTTCGCGGCGGCGGCGGGACTTGAAGTTCGAGAGTCCGGAGTAGTACTCGTCCATCCATTCCTCGGCGAAGCGGCCGCTCGTGACCTCCTCCAGGATCTGCTTCATGGCCTTGCGCGTCTCGTCGGTAACGATGCGCTGGCCGCTGACATAGTCGCCCCACTCGGCCGTGTCCGAGACGCTGTAGCGCATGTAGGCCAGGCCGCCTTCGTAGAACAGGTCGACAATCAACTTGAGTTCGTGCAGGCACTCGAAATAGGCAATTTCCGGCTGGTAGCCCGCCTCGACCAGGGTCTCGAACGCGGCCTTGACCAGCTCGCTGACGCCGCCGCAGAGCACGGCCTGCTCTCCGAAGAGGTCGGTTTCCGTCTCCTCGGCGAAAGTGGTCTCCAGCACGCCGGCGCGCGTGCAGCCCAGGCCGCGGCCGTAGGACAGGGCGTTGGCCAGGGCCTGGCCGGAGGCATCCTGGTGGATGGCCACCAAGCCGGGTACGCCCGAACCCTCTGTGAAGACTTCGCGCACGCGATGCCCCGGCGCTTTGGGCGCCACCATCGACACATCGACATGTGCGGGAGGCACGATCTGGCCAAACCGAATGTTGAATCCGTGGGCGAACATCAGGGTGTCGCCGGGATTGAGCCCCTGCTGGATTTCCTCCTTGTAGATCTGACCCTGGACCTGGTCCGGCAACAGGACCATCGTGATATCGGCCGACGCGACGGCATCCGCCGTGTTCATGACCTCCAACCCGTCCGCCTCGGCCTTGGCCCGGCTGCGGCTGCCCTCGTACAGGCCCACCACCACGGACATCCCGGAATCGCGCAGGTTCAGGGCATGGGCATGCCCCTGGCTGCCGTAACCAAGGATGGCGATGCGCTTGTCCTTGATCAGGTCCGGGTCCGCCTGGTTTTCGTAGTAGATTGTGGCCATGGGGTAAAGGGTCTCCTTGCCGGTTGGGATGGGTTGGGAATCATCATATGGGTCAAGTGGCCGGAATTGTCTCGGGCGGTCCCGGCGCAAGCGGGGTGCGGTCAAACGCCTCCGCCCTGCCAAGTGTCGCCGGCCGGCTCGAGAGCCGGTTCCGATTCGACGTTGGCCATGGCGCTGCGCACGATGGCCACCGGACCGGTGCGGACCATCTCCAGCAGGTGGTAGTCGCGCAGAAGACCGATGAGCGAGTCGATCTTCTCCTCGCGGCCCACGATCTGGATCAGCATGTCGGTACGCGAAATGTCCTCCACCGTGGCCTCGAACACCTGAATCAGGTCAAGAACCTGACGTCGCTCGTCGGGACCCACCGCCACGCGCACAAGAGCCAGCTCCCGCTTGACGATCGCCTCCTGCGCAAAGCTTTCGACTCGGGTGACGTCCACCAGCTTGATCAGTTGGCTGCGCACCTGCTCCAGGGTCCGGTCGTCGCCGCTGACTTCGAAGGTCATGCGCGAGATGCCCGGTTCCTCACTGGCACTGACCTGCAGGCTGTCAATGTTGAAGTTGCGTCGACTCAGTAGGCCGGTCACGCGGTTCAGGACACCGGGACGGTCCCGCATCCAAGCCGCCAGAATGTGTTTCATCGATGCCGTTCCAAGATGGGTGGGGAAGCCAATCGAGTCAGAAGGACGGAACCACGCCGCCGTGGTCCTGCACGATGTGCGGCCGGCGGATCAGTTCGTCCACGGCGGCGCCGGGAGCCACCATCGGATACACGTTGACCTCCTCCTTGACCTGGAAGTCGATCAGGTACGGGCCATCCGTGGTGTTCGCCGCACGCACGGCCTCGGCCACCTGTCCCGGCTCCTCCACCTTGCAGGCCGGTATCCCGTAGGCGGCCGCCAGCATTACGTAGTCGGGGGACAGGACCGGCGTGCCCACGTAGCGCTTGTCGTGAAAGAGCTGCTGCCACTGACGCACCATGCCGAGAAAGCCGTTGTTGATGATGGCAATCTTGACCGGCAGCTTTTCCTGCTGAATCGTGGCCAGTTCCTGCATCGTCATCTGGAAGCCGCCATCGCCCACGATGGCCCACACCAGCTTGTCGGACCAGGCCATCTGGGCGCCCATGGCCGCCGGCAGGCCGTAGCCCATGGTCCCAAGACCGCCGCTCGTCAGAAGCTGTCCGGCCCGTTCGTGCACAAAGTACTGGGACTCCCACATCTGGTGCTGGCCGACGTCGGTCGCCACCAGCACGTCGCCGGGATCCCGCAGGTTGGTGGTCTCCGACCAAATCTGCCGCATGACGAACGGCGGCACCAGTTCGTCCAGTTCGAAGGTGAGGATGTCCTTGCCGGCACTGCTGAGCTTGCGATCGGTGAGCGAGGCCAGCCATTCCGCGTGCGTGTTGGGATGGATGAGCGGCTCCAGGGCCGGCAGCGTTTCCGCCAGGTCTCCGACGACGGCGACATCCGGCTGCACATTCTTGCCCACTTCGGCCTTGTCGAGTTCGAAGTGCACCACGGACGCCTGCTTGGCGAAGCGGTCCAGGCGACCTGTAATGCGGTCGTCGAAGCGCATGCCCAGCGCGATCAGGACATCGCAGGCCTGGACCGCCTCGTTGGCGTAGGCTTCGCCGTGCATGCCGCCCATGCCCAGGCTGAGGGGATGGGTTTCCGTGATGTTGCCGGTGCCCAGCAGGGTGGTGACGACCGGGATCTCGGCCTTTTCCACAATCCGCAGCAGCACGTCCGACACTCCGGCCAGATGGATGCCGTGTCCGGCCATGATCAGCGGCGACTCGGCGGCGTTGATCAAATCGGCCGCGTCGGCCAGCGCGTCCTGCCAGGAAGCAGGGTAGGGATCGAAGCCGGGCAGCTTCACCTCCATGTCGTAGCGAAACTCGCCCTCCGCGATCTGCACGTCCTTGCACACGTCCACGAGCACCGGCCCGGGACGACCCTCCCGGGCAATGTAAAACGCCTCCTTCATGACCATCGGCAGGTCGGCCACGTCGGTGACAAGGTAGTTGTGCTTGCAGACGGGCTGGGTCACGCCCACGATGTCCGCCTCCTGGAAGGCGTCGGTGCCCAGCATCGGCGAAGGCACCTGGCCCGTGATGCACACGATGGGCACGCTGTCCATCTGGGCAGTCGCAATGCCGGTGACAAGATTGGTCGCGCCGGGCCCGCTGGTCGCCACGCACACCCCCACCTCGCCCGTGGCCCTGGCATAGCCGTCCGCCATGTGGGCCGCGCACTGCTCGTGCCGCACCAGCACGTGATGCAGCAGTCCTTCGGCCTCGTATATCGCCAGCGCGTCGTAGGCGGGCAGGATGGCGCCGCCGGGATGGCCAAACAGGAGGGAGACCCCCTCCGTCACACAGGCATCCCAGATCATCTCCGACCCGGTAATGCGGCGCGGCGGCGCCGTAGTCCTGAAATGATCGGGGGGGAAGTGCATCTTTGGGCTCCGGTCTCGGTGGGTGGACGCTGCGCGGTTGGTTTTCGGTTAAACTTAGGCTAGGCTAGGGCAAAAAAAATCCTTCCCGGTGGGAAGGATTGACGGCTTTGCCTGTCTAGCTCGCCCTGGTCGGCTCGCCTCTATCCCTCACCACACAGGTGCGGCCGCAGGACGACGAGGTCGACCTGCGCGTCAGGCAACAACAAGAACGACGAATTCGGTAGTGCAGTCATGCTCCATTGTAGGCCACCCCGACGCAGGAAGTCAATTCAAGGAAGCCCCTGCATCGGAATCCGCGCCGGACAAGACGCGCAACCGATCCCTTCCCGGTCCGGCCGAACCTCAAGCCCACCAAGTACCTCACACCTGATCAATACCCTGTCATGACTGTCAGTCCTCCCCCTCCCGCATCCACCGGAGTCGTGAACGAACCCCTGGTCCAACTGCCTCCGGAATCCGACCCGGACGGCGCGTCGGCCTTGAACGGGCACGCCGGTGCGGCCGTCGTGCCGCCGACGGACACATTTTTCCTGGAGCGGGACGTGTCCGGCCGCTCGGTGGAGGATCTGTGTACGGCACCCGAAATCTACAACCGCGAGTTGAGTTGGCTCGACTTCAACTGGCGGGTCCTGCACGAAGCCAAGGATCCGCGCAATCCGTTGGTGGAACGCCTCAAGTTCCTCGGCATCACCGGCTCGAACCTCGACGAGTTCATCCGCAAAAGGGTCGGTGGCCTACAGCGGCAACGGGCCGCAGGCGTGGCCAACCTGCGGCTGCAGGGATGGACTCCGGAACACCAGCTGGACCTGATTGGCAAGGTGATCGACAATTTCCGCGACCAGCAGGACGAATGCCTGTTGCGGGACTTGCTGCCCAAGCTGGCCGACGAGGGCATCCGCCTGCTGAGCTACGACGACTTGTCCGAGAACCAGGTTGCCGATCTCCGCAACCTGTTCCTGCAGGACTTGTTTCCCCTGCTGACGCCGTTGGCCTACGACCCGGGCCATCCCTTTCCGTTCATCAGCAACCTGAGCCTCAATCTGGCGGTCGAGGTGCGCGACCCGCGCACCGGTGATGTGCGGCTGGCCCGCCTCAAGGCCCCCACCGATCGACACCGCTGGATCCCGGTGGGGCCTCCCCACCATTTTGTGTCGCTGGTGAACGTCCTGCTCAACAACCTGGACACGCTGTTCCGAGGGATGGAAGTAGTCGATGCCTATCCGTTCCGCATCACGCGCAACGCCACCCTGGTGCGCAACGAGGACGAGGCGGACGATCTGGTCGAGATGATCAGCGATGAACTGCAGCAGCGGCGATTTGCACCCGTGGTACAGCTGGAAGTGTCGGACCGCATGCCGCGCCGGGTGCTGGGGGTCCTGTTGCGCGAATTCGGGCTGCGCGACCAGGATGTGTACCGCGTCAAGGGAGTCCTGGACGTGTCTGAGTTGTTCAACCTTGCCAACCTGATCGAGCGCCAGGAACTGAAGTTCCCGCCGTTCCGGCCCCAAATTCCCTCCGGTTTCGCCGCACTCTCGCCGGACACGTCTCCGGACGACATGTTCCGGTTGCTGAGCAAGGGCGATCGGCTTCTGCACCACCCCTACCAGTCATTCGCCCGCACGACGCAGGAGGTGATTCTGGCGGCGACCCGCGACCCCAAGGTACTGGCCATCAAGCACACGATGTATCGGACATCGGACGATTCGGCCATCGTGGCGGCGCTGGCCGCCGCGGCCGGGGCCGGCAAGCAGGTCGCGGTGTTGGTGGAGGTCAAGGCCCGTTTCGACGAGGAACTGAACATTCACCACTCCAAGCGCCTCGAGGAGGCGGGATGCCATGTGGCCTACGGACTGGTGGGCCTGAAGACCCACTCCAAGGTCACGCTGATCGTGCGCCAGGAGCGGGACGGCCTGCGCAGCTATGCGCACATCGGCACGGGCAACTACAACGCCAAGACCGCCAGTGTGTACACCGACTACAGTCTGCTGACCACGAACGAGGACATCGTCAGCGACGTGATGCACCTATTCAACTATCTGACCGGCTACGGTCAGAGCCTGGAATACAAGCACCTGCTGGTAGCGCCCATCAACATGCGCGACCGGTTCATAGAGATGCTCGAGCGGGAAACCGAGCACTGCTGTCGGACGGGCGAGGGTCACGTCGTAGCCAAGGTCAACGGCCTGGACGACCCGCGGCTTTGCGAGGCCCTGTATGCCGCCAGCCAAGCCGGGGTTCGCATCGACTTGATTGTACGAGGCATCTGCCGCATCCGGCCCGGCATCCCGGGAATCAGTGAAAACATCACCGTACTCAGCCTGGTCGGCCGATTCCTGGAGCACAGCCGCATCTTCTACTTCGCCAACGACGGGGAGCCCGAATGCTACATCGGCAGCGCGGACTGGATGCAGCGCAACCTGGACAACCGTGTCGAGGCCATCGTGCCCCTGCTGGATCCGAAGTTGCGCGACGAGGTACGCGACATGCTGGCGTTGTGCGTCCATGATCAGCGCAACGCGTGGGAGATGCGTTCGGACGGGAGCTACGTGCAGCGGCTGCCGGCCGCGCTGGCAGAGGATTCCCCGGAGGCGGAAGCCAACGCCGTGAAGGGTGCCCAGCTCACCCTGATGATGCAAGCGAGCCAGCATTCGCTCTATTGAGCCGGACCGGGAAGCCCCTTCTCAAAACCCACCCGCGATCGGAAGCGGTTCCGGCCGCCTGCAAGTGGTGGTCGTGTCCAGATGCCTGCCGAGAGCGCTGGACTCCCTGAATAGTTCCATGACCTCCAGCACGTGATGGGCAAGGTCGCCGCCGACTCGGTGGGGGCGGTCGTGGGTCAGGGCATGCGCCATGTCAGCCAGACCGATGCCCCTCAACACTTGGTCGCTGTGGGTCAGGGGTACTTCGGTCCATTCGCGGTTGCGGAAGATCCCGGCCAGATGCGTCACCGGCCCCTGGAAGGTATTGGGATCGGGAACGCCCAGGGAGCCCTCGGTTCCATACACCTCAATCCGGGGCAAGGCGCCGCCCCAGACATCGAAGCTCTGGATAATCGTCCCGATGGCACCGGAATGGAATTCCACGGTGCCGGCATAGTGGGTGGGCACTTCGGGACGAATCACCTTGCCGGCCAGAGGCTGGCTGGTAATCGTGCGCTCCGGAAAGGTGATCCGGGTCATGCCGCTGACCTTGCGAATCGGCCCCATCAGGTTGACCAGAGCCGTCAGATAGTACGGCCCCATGTCCAGCATCGGACCGCCTCCTGCCTCGTAGAAGAACTCGGGTGCCGGATGCCAGGCCTCATGGCCATGGCTCAACATGAAGGCCGTAGCCACTACCGGTTCGCCGATCATCCCTTGATCGATGGCATGCCGTGCGGTTTGCTGCCCGCCGCCCAGAAATGTGTCGGGGGCACAGCCCGCCCTTGACCTGCACGATGGCGTATTCGGGCTTGACCTTTTTGCCTTCGC
>JAPPAJ010000133.1 GCA_026705565.1 Caldilineaceae bacterium
GTGTTCGCCACCGAATAATCCCCATGCGTCTTTTTCGCGTCTATCTGCTGTCTGCCCTTTTGCATTTGAAGGCACACCTAATCTACCGGGCCTCGGTGCTGATCTGGCTGTTCAGCATGGTGCTCGAACCGGTGGTTTTCATGATGGTATGGCGTGCTGTCGCGTTGGCGGAGGGAGGCAGCGCCGGAGGCCACACCGAGGGAACCCTGACTGCCTATTACCTGATCATGATGGTGGTCAACCACCTGACCTTCACCTGGATCATGCACGAATACGCGTACCGCATTCGCGAGGGGGTATTGGCGGGCCAGTTGTTGTATCCGCTTCATCCCATCCATCGCGATGTCACGATGAACGTCACCTACAAAGTGCTTGGGTTGGTGTTGTTCATACCGGCACTCCTGTTGCTGAGTGTCTTCCTCAAACCGGAGTTCCAGTTTGAACCATGGCAGGTTCTGGCCTTCCTGCCAACGTTGGCCTTGGCAGCCGCCATGCGTTTCCTGATGGAGTGGGCCGTGGCACAAACTGCGTTCTGGTGTATCGAGAACAGTTCCTTCAATCAGGCCTACTATGTCGCCACGATGTTCTTTTCGGGTCGGGTTGCTCCCATTTCGATGTTTCCTGACTGGCTGTCCGCGGTTGCGCGCTACCTGCCGTTCTGGCTTGGTGTGGCGTTGCCGGTGGAAACCCTCCTGGGAAGCCTGACACCCGAGGAAGTCATGTCCGGCATGGTGGTTCAGACAGCTTGGTTAGCCTTCTTCGCCGGCTTTGTAGCTTGGGTTTGGAGTCGCGCAGTACGACGTTTCGGCGCGGTCGGGAGCTGAGACCGCAAATGCATCTCGTCAGGGTGATCGGGGTCCATGCCCGCATCGGCATCCTCAAGGACCTCCAGTACCGGGTGAATTTCGCCGGTCAACTGGTCAACTCGGCTTTCGGGTTTTTGCTGGCCATCGGCAGCATTCTCGTCGTCTTCCGACATACGAATCTTCTTGGAGACTGGACACGGACGGACCTCATCATGCTGATTGGGGTGTTCAGCATCGTGCGCGGGTTCATCAATCTGTTCGTCAGGCCTGGGCTGGAAGCCTACATGGAGGGAATTCGCACGGGCCTCTTCGACTATGTCCTGTTGAAGCCGCTGGATTCGCAACTTTATGTCAGCATCCGGGAATTCCGTATTTGGAGCTTGGTCGATCTGCTTGCAGGGGTTGGCCTCGTGGTCTGGAGTGGATGGGTTGATGGATTGGATGCCTCGCCATTCAGCATCGTGCTCTTCTTGGTGACGATGCTCGCCGGTTTCTCGGTAGTATTGGCCTTTTGGTTCATCTTGGGTACCTCTGCCTTTTGGTTCATCAAGGTGGACAACATCTTTGTTGTCTTCGATTCATTGTTCCAAACTGCCCGGTGGCCGCTCACCATCTACCCAGGGGCCGTGCGTATTCTTCTTACCTTTGTGGTGCCTGTGGCTTGGGCCGTGACCATGCCGGCTGCGACCTTGGCCGGCAAGCTGGAGATCAGATCTCTGTGGTTGACGCTTCTGGTTCCCGCGTTCTTCGTTGCCGTATCCCGCATCTTCTGGAAAATCGGAATTCGACATTACTCCGGGGCTTCGGCGTGAACCGACTTACAGTGCGGGGCATCGTGCTCCTCTCCTCCTATTCGATTGGTTGAACATCCGGCAACACCGGAAGGACCAGTCAGTGACGCTGAGTGTCGAAATCAGTGAATTCGTGCCGATCCGGTAAAATGGTGGATGACAGCCTCTGTTTTTTCCTTGCTGTAAACGCCAACTTGGAGGTGACGCTATGCGTCGATCGATTTTCTTGTTGTTGACTGCGTTGTTGGTCGGCGTGCTGGGCGCGGCCTGTGCAGTTCCCATGGACGATGGCGCGGCGATGTCATGCACCGACGCGCTCGGTTGTGTGGAAGTTGCCGCCGACGAACCTGTGACCATCGCGTCCATGAATGTGTTGTCCGGCCCTGTAAGCTTCTTGGGCTTGGACCAAACCGGTGCCATTGAAATCGCCATAGACGACTTTGGCGACCTGTTGGGTCACGAAATTGCCCTGGTTTCCGAGGACTCCCAGTGCAGTGCCGAAGGCGGACAGTCGGCGGCCCAGAAAGTGGCTGCCAATTCGTCCGTGGTCGGGGCATTGGGCACCGCCTGTTCCAGCGCCGGAACTGCTGCCCTGCCCATCATCCACGAAGCCGGCCTCAGCATGATTTCGGCTTCCAACACCTCGCCGACGCTCACCGAACCCGATCCGGAGAAGGGCGGGGTTTGGCAGCCCGGGTACTACCGGACGGCGCACAATGATCTGTTCCAGGGCCGGTTGGCCGGGGAATTTGCCTACAACCAGTTGGGGGCCCGAACTGCCGCAACGATCCATGACGGCAGTCCCTATGCCGACAGCCTGCAGCAGGTGATGGCGGATGTGTTCACCGAGCTCGGCGGGCGCATCACCTACCAAGGGGCAGTCAACGTTGGTGATACCGAGATGCTTCCGATCTTGACGGAAATCGCCACGGATCCGCCGGACATCCTGTTCTATCCGATCTTCCAACCGGAAGTGAACTTCGTCACCGCCCAGATCAAGGATGTTGCCGGTCTGGAGGACACCATCCTTATGGGTGCCGATGCAGCCTTCTCTTCGGACATCACGGCCAATACGGGCGAGGCCATTTTGGGCCTGTATCTCACGTCCCCGCTGGTGCAAGGCGAGGCATATGACGAGTTGTTGGCAAAGTGGGACGCCAAGTTTGGCGGACTTCCCCCATCCGCCTTCCACGCCCATTCCTACGACGCCACGATGATGCTGCTACAGGCCATTGAATCGGTGGCTCAGGACGACGGCGCGGGCAATTTGTTGATTGGAAAGCAGGCGATTCGCGATGCGTTGAGCGCAGTCGAGGGCTTTCCCGGCATCACCGGGAACCTGGCTTGCGGTGAAACCGGCGACTGTGCCACAGGAGAAGCCCTGGCCGTCTATCAGATCAACGACATGGAGGCATGGCCACCCGAACTCGTCAATCTGGAGTGACCTTGAGGTACACATGCTCACCTGAATGACCCTTTCCACGGGTCGTGTCGTGGAAGGAGAGCGCCTGGCGGCCGCACGGCCGCCAGGCGTTGTTTGGGCCGGGGACGGTCGCCCGCCTGCATCGCCGGCAAGGTAGGCTGATTGGCAACGCGGACCCTTGGCACATGTAGACTGCAAGCCGCAGGCGACCGGACTGGAGCGGCGGGTTGTACGCAAACGATGCCATCGGTCGATTCACACCCGATTGCCCGTTTGTCGGTTATGCTAACGAGTCGGCATGCTTGCCGGTAGGTATGGGGCGGGATGCGGCAATCAATGCCGCAGAACGGCTGCATCGCCACCCGGACACCGCGGTCAGCGTCATGAGCATTGACAACTTCGGCATCATCGAGTCCACATTGAGGGAAGGAGAGCAGTTCTCCAACACCTTCTTCACTCAGCCCCAAAAGGGCGAGATCGCGCAGTTGCTCGACGAGTTCGGCGTGGAGTACATCGAACTGACCTCTCCCGCTGCCAGTCCCCAGAGCCGCGCGGACATCGAGTACATCTGCGGATTGGGTCTCAAGTCCAAAATTTTGACCCACACCCGTTGCCACATGGACGATGCCCGCATGGCGATTGACACGGGGGTGGACGGTATCGATATCCTCTTCGGCACCAGCAGCATCCTGCGCGAGTTCTCGCACGGCAAGGACATCCCGTACATCATTGAGAGAGCGCGGGAAGTCATTCAGTTTATTCAGGAAGCAGGACTCGAAGTGCGCTTCAGCAGCGAGGACAGTTTCCGGAGCGATATCGAGGACTTGCTGATGGTGTACCGTGCCGTTAGCGGCATGCGGGTCAATCGGGTCGGCATCGCGGATACGGTGGGCGTAGCCGATCCCAGGCAAGTATTCGATCTCGTGCGCACCGTCCGCCGGGTGGTTGACTGCGACATCGAGTTCCACGGACACAACGATTCGGGGTGCGCCATCGCAAACTCCTATTGCGCACTTGAGGCGGGGGCAACGCATGTGGACACTTCCGTGCTGGGCATCGGCGAAAGGAACGGCATCACCCCCCTGGGTGGATTGATCGCCCGCCTCTACACGCGCAACAAGGATCTGGTCAGGTCCAAATACAATCTGCCCCTGCTGCGGGAAATCGAGAACTTGGTGGCGGATCTGGTTGATGTCAACGTTCCGTTCAACAACTACATCACGGGCTACGCCGCGTTCATGCACAAGGCGGGGATTCACGCCAAGGCCATGATCAACGACCCCAGCACATACGAGGCCCTGGACCCGACCGATTTCGGCCTGACCCGCTACATCCATGTTGCCCACCGTCTGGTGGGCTGGAATGCAATCCGCGAACGGGCTTCGCAGCTGCAGTTGGCCTTGACGGACGAAGAAGTCAAGGAGATCACCGCGCGCGTTAAGGTGATGGCGGACCAGCGCCGGATTCGCGAGGACGAGGTTGATGCGTTGTTGCGCGACTATCATTCCAACTCGCTCGCCGCGTGACGGTCGTCGGGCCACGCCCACAATGTCCCAACCGGCAACTTCCTGAGAACCCCTCCGCCATGTCCGGACAGACATTCGCACAGAAGGCCTTGGCCAGAGCTTCCGGTAGGGACACCTGCGCCGTTGGCGAGATCCTGGATGTCGAGCCCGATGTTGTGCTCAGTCACGACAATACGGCGGCCATCCGGCGAATCTGGGAGGAATTCGGCCAAGAACGGGTCAAGCATCCGGGGCGCATGGCCGTCACCTTGGACCACGCGGTGCCGGCTCCGAGCGCGGTGCATGCCCAAAACCACCGGGAAATCCGCGAGTTTGTCGGCGAGCAGGGGATCGTTCACTTCTTCGAGGCGGGCCGCGGCATCTGTCATCAGGTCCTGTCGGAAGAAGTGGTGGTTAGACCCGGGCAGGTCATCCTTGGCGCCGACTCGCACACGCCCCACTTTGGATGGTTGGGAGCGTTCGGTGCCGGCATCGGGCGCAGCGAGGTGGCAGCCTTGTGGGCCCAGGGCCAATTGTGGTTGAAGGTTCCCGCGACCATGCGCATCCACCTCAACGGCACGATGCCGGAAGGGGTCACGGCCAAGGACTTCGCCTTGCGCATCATTGGCGACATGGGTGCCGACGGCGGGTTGTACCGGTCCATCGAGTTCACCGGCGACACCATCCATGCCATGACCCTCGACTCGCGGATGGTGCTGCCCAACATGATGGCCGAGTTCGGGGCCAAAAACGCCGTCATCTGTCCTGACGAGCCGGTGCTGACATGGTGCCTGGAGCGACTGGCGATGCGCCAGGGAATCGAAGCCGGCAGTTCGGCCTGGGCCGATTTGGCGGATGTGCTTCGGAAGGGTTGCCTGTATCCGGATGCAGACTGTGAACTCGAGGCGGAACTCCGCTATGCCGCCGAAGACCTTGAACCGTACATTGCCCGGCCCCACAGCGTGGACGACGTGGTCCCGCTCTCCGAGTTGGGCCAGGTGAATGTGGATGCCGCCTTCATCGGCACCTGCACGAACGGACGGCTTGAGGATATGTCCGCCGCCGCGAACATCCTGTCCGACAGGCGGCTGGCTCCAGGCTTGAGCCTGGTGATCATTCCGGCTTCCAGCCAGGTGCTTGAGGCCTGCATCGAACTCGGGTATGCGGAGACGTTTGCCCGCGCCGGCGCCATGCTGGGGGTTCCGGGTTGCGGTCCTTGCATGGGCAACCACTTCGGCGTTCCGGCACCTGGCGAAACAGTCATTTCCAGCGCCAACCGGAACTTCCGCGGTCGCATGGGGACCCCATCGGCCGGGATTTACTTGAGCAGTCCGGCGGTCGTGGCAGCCAGCGCGGTAGCCGGACGCATCGTGGATCCGCGGGAACTGGATTAGCTGCGACCATGGCCTGCACGGATCGGCGGTTCACCGGCCGCATTTGGAAATACGGGGACAACGTCAATACCGACATCATCTTTCCCGGCAAGTACACCTACACACTCAAGGCGCCTGAGGAGATCGCGGCGCATGCCCTTGAAGACCTGGACCCGGGTTTCGCCGCCAACGTCCAACCGGGAGACCTTGTGGTGGCAGGCCGCAACTGGGGATGCGGTTCCAGCCGTGAACAGGCCGTATCCTGTCTGGTCCTGGCGGGGGTGCGTGCCGTAATTGCCCGCAGCTTTAGCCGCATCTGGTATCGCAACGCCTTGAACAACGGGTTGCTTGCCCTTGAATGCCCGGCGTTTGTCGACCTTGCCGTGGCCGGCGATACTGCCACCGTGATGTTGGACGAGGCGCGCATTGCCGCGTCCAACGGACGGACGGCCACGTTCCAACCCCTAAGTGATGACGTTCTGCGCATCCTTGATGCCGGAGGCTTAATTCCGTACATCAAACAGCAGATGGCTGTGTGAGTGGCACAGCGGCATCGTACCGGTACACTTGGAAGGATTCCATCTGTTGAGAGGCAGGAACCACCATGTCCGACATTGAGACAGCCAGCGGCACCGTCGAGTGTCCGGTTTGCGCAGACGACATCATCCTTACCGATGTCATGCAGAACGAAATCGTGGAATGCGAGGGGTGTGCCGGCGAGTTCGAGGTGCTGGAGTTGAACCCCTTCGCCCTTGAGGAACTGGAAGAGGACGACGAGGATTACGGCGAGTAGGCAATGCCGCGGCAAACCACCGCCCGATTCGGAGGCCAACGCGACACATGTTGATGGGAGTCATCTTTGGCCGTCTCCGGGTCGAGGAAAAGATGTTGCTCGCCGCCTTGGACGCGCGCGCCGTCCAGTACGAACTGCTCGACGATCGCCAACTGTCATTTCACATCGCGGGGTCCCAGGAAGTTGACCGGAGCGACTGGGAACGGTTCGATGTGGTGTTGGAACGGTGCCTGTCCCATAGTCGAGCCCTCACCAGCCTGCGCATTCTGGAGTCCTGGGGTATGAAGACGGTCAACCGGTCCCAGGTGGTGGATGTGTGTGGCGACAAAATCCTCACCACCGCGGCACTCACCCAAGCCGGAGTCCCATCGCCGCGCACAGCGGTTGCGTTCACCCCCGAAAGCACACTCGAGGCCATTGAGGACATCGGATATCCCGCCGTGCTGAAGCCTGCCGTGGGTTCCTGGGGGCGTCTCCTGTCAAAGGTCAATGATCGAGAAGCCGCCGAAGCCGTCATCGAACACAAGGAGGTGCTTGGCACCTACCAGCACAAGATCTACTACGTCCAGGAGTACATCGACAAGCCCATGCGCGACATCCGCGCCTTTGTGGTTGGCAACGAAACCATCTGCGCCATCTACCGGGACTCGCCTCATTGGATCACCAACACGGCGCGCGGCGGCGTTTCGAGCAATTGTCCCGTCACGCCCAATCTGAACCAGGTGTGCGTGGATGCCGCGACGGCGGTTGGCGGTGGTGTGGTGGCTGTCGATGTCCTGGAGGATCCGGAACGGGGACTGCTGGTGAACGAGGTGAACCACACGATGGAGTTCCGCAACAGCGTGAAACCGACTGGTGTCGACATCCCGGGCCGAATTGTCGACTTTGCCTTGGAGACGGCAGCCGGGTAGGCAGCGGACAGCATTCCACCGGAAGGGCAAATCCGCTCCTTGCGGGGGTTGACCAATCCCCAGGTTCCAGCTTCGGCGTCTTGCAGTCCATGAGCGATCGCATCCAAGTGGCCATTGCCGGGGGGTCCGGCTATGTGGGCGGCGAACTGCTGCGCTTGCTGGTGGATCACCCGGCCTTCGAAGTGGTCCAGATCACCAGTGAACGGCACAAGGGTTCGTTTGTTCACTTCACCCATCCCAACCTTCGTTCGCGAACGAGGCTCAAGTTCACCGGCATGGATGAACTGGAGTCTGTGCAACTCCTGTTTCTCTGTCTGCCACATGGACAGGCGATGCGGCAGATCGACCGGTTCCAGAAACTGGCCGGCAGCATTGTGGACTGCAGCGCCGATTTTCGGCTCGACGATCCCGACCTTTACGCCGCGTGGTACGGCCGGCCGCATGCCGCGCCGGAGTGGCTCGGCCGATTCGTGTATGGGTTGCCCGAGCTCAATCGCGACCAAATCCGGGGTGCGCGATACGTGTCCGGAGTCGGGTGCAATGCCACAGCCATCAACCTGGCCATCCTGCCGGTCGTACAACAAGGTCTGCTTGACCCCGAATCGGATCTGATCTGCGAAGTGAAGGTGGGCAGCAGCGAGGCAGGCAACAAGGCCAGCGACTCCTCCCATCATCCCGTACGCGCCGGGGCAGTCCGCAGCTTCGCTCCGGTTGGGCATCGGCACACCGCCGAAGTTCTCCAACTTCTGGCTGCCAGCGGAACCCGCGCCGGGGTCCACATGAGCGGCACCGCCGTCGACAACGTGCGCGCGGCCCTGGCCACCGTGCATCTCTTCGTACCGCACGGCACCAAGGAACGGGATGTCTGGAAGGCGTTCCGCACGACTTGGAAGTCCGAGCCATTCGTCAGGGTGGTCAAGGAAGCAAAGGGGAACTACCGGTATCCGGAACCCAAACTCCTGGCCGGAAGCAACTGGGCCGACGTTGGGTTTGCGTTGGACAGTGCCACACACCGGCTTGTCTGCATCTGTGCAATCGACAACCTTATGAAAGGTGCCGCCGGCACAGCAGTCCAGTCGGCCAACCTGATGTTCGGACTGGACGAGACCACCGGGTTAATGTTTCCCGGCCTGCATCCCATTTGAAATCCGATACGGTGGTGGGCAACTGGCAAGGACGTGCTCCACATTCCGGACTGCTACAGTGGAGTGCGGGAAACGGCATCCCGGAAGATCCCAGGGTTTCTTATGCCATCCAGATCACAAGCTCGCCCCGAGCCGAGACGTTGCGGGCCGGTTTGAGACCAACACGCCAACTCGAACGGCGTATCCCAAGCCCTTGCGTGAACCGGCTTGCCTTTCAATCCAGCCACAGGCCGCTGTCCCCGCCATTGCGGGCGTGAACGTATATTGAAGTAGTGGCCAACGAGGCGTGGCCCAGTGTCTCCTTGACTGATTGGACAGGCGCGCCGCCGTCGAGGGCATGACTGGCATGGGCATGCCGGAACCAGTGGGGACTGATGTCGCGGTCAATGCCGGCCCGCCGCGCCACACGGCGCAGGGATGTCCAGGCGTTGTTGCGGGCCATGGGCCTCCCCGTGCGCGTGGCGAATACAAGGCCATCCGGCACCGCGTCCTGCGGCCGCAGCTCGATTAGTGTTTCCCTCAGGCGCTCCGAGAGGCGGATCACCCGGCCCTTGCCGCCCTTCCCCTGCAGGACGGTGAGCGTGGGCAGCAGGCCTTCCAGGTTCAGGTCTTCCCAGCGCAGGGCCAAGGCCTCCGACACGCGGCAACCGGTGTGGTAGAGCATCAGGTACAGTGCGAATTCGCGGCCCGGCCGGGCCGCCTCGAGCAACCTCGCCACTTCGGTGCGGGTCAGGATTCTCCGGCTGAGGGCGGAAGCGGTCCCACTCAGGTTGGGATTGGGCAGATCGTTGACCTCGGCACAGGGGTTGGACCGTATGTATCCCCTGCGATGAGCCATGGCGAACGCGGACCGGAGGGCGCTCATCATGGTGTTCACGCTGCCCGGTTTGCGCCCCTGTGCCAGGGCCGCCTGGAAATCCTGCAGGTCGCCCAGGGTGGTGTCAGCCAGTGGTCGGCCCCGGCTGTGCGCCTGCCATGTGTTCCAAGCGTATTCATAGGAGGAACGGGTGTGGATGGAGACTTGGTTGCGCAACCAGACCGCGATCATCTCCGGATCGGAGCCAATCCGATCCACGTTCCGCGCCGCCTGTTGGATCCTGTCCAACTCGATTGCCACCAAAGCAGCGGCCCGTTGGGCTTCGGGCGGGACGGTCTGTGCCGGCAGTCCGTCGGTTTCGGTCCGATCCACAGGTTCCGGAATGGGAACCAAGGCAGTGTCGGTCATGGTGGCACTCCAAGCGGGGCAATGGCACAAAGTATAACATTATTTCCCTAATGTGATTTATTTTGCGGCCTGGACGCAAACCCGCCACACCGCCCTTTCCGCGCGCCGCGACGACCCGACAAACCAGGATCGGCCCCCCTGACTTGGAATGCCTGCAGGCCTTCGCTCCTTGCCAACCTAGCTGCCATGGGCACGCCCCTGCATGCCGGGTTCGCCTCTGCGGCCTGCGGCACGGCCACCACCAGTGCTCGGCCGGCTTGCCCCCTCGAACGCCTTGCTGTCCCTTTTCGCCAGCGGTCCGGCACTGTCCGGCCCGACCCGTGATACTCCGGTAAAACTTATTGAATAATTATACGATTTTATATTATTATTTCAGATTTTATATTCGTTTAGGATCCATCGGACATTCCAGCGCAACTCTGAGGGCAGGCCCTGCATGGGCCAGAAGTCGACCTGTTTCTGGCCTTGAGCCGTTCAGCCTCTTCAGGCACCCAAACGGAAACAGAGTGCGGAGGTCACATGGGGTCAGTGCATCATGGTCACATTCGTCAGTGGGTTGCATCCGCCCGCACTGTCGTTGATATCAAGATCTGTCACAGTCATTTGATCAATGCAAGAGGACAAATTAAGTTCTGTGCAATATCCTTGATTTGCGGTCCAAGGAATTATTCCAAGTGCTGTGTACCAGGCCCATTACCTGTTCTTGAACATCCATCACGCGCTGCGGTGCCAAGTGATGACATGGGAGTTCCAAGGCAGGACACTCACTGTCCTATAGAAGTTCGTTGCAGCAACCAGAATGAAAATCGATGCATGGCGGCGGCAACCCGCGACTGGCGGGACTTGGGCGCGTGGTCCGAACGCCTCAGCAGAGTTGCCAAACCTGCCCTTCAGAGACTACGCCCGGATGCTCCTCGTCAGAATTCGACGCCAATACGGCCCATCCATCCTCAACGGGGCTTTTGAACCAACGGTCAGCCATGATACCAATGCGGCCTGCATCGAAGTTCTCCAAAACCTCTTTGCAGTGGCAAATCCGATTGACCTCATGAGAGTTGAACACGGGAAACAAATGATTCCCGCGCAACCGATTGTGAGACCAACTGGTGAAGCAGAAAGGCAGTGTGAATTGCCGGTGTCAATTCAAAAATGTTGGATGATATAGATTGCGATGCCGATTGGTCCTGAAACAACATCTCCCGCAATACGGGACAGCACGGAATTGATGCCGCTGAAGCCTCCGCTTTCCAAACAGTGATGTGGAATTAGAAGCCTCGTTTATTTCCAGGTTGTATTTTATCTTTGGAAACCAATGGTGCCTTTACCTGCACTTTGTAGGATTTCGAAGGCGGAGCCAGAAATATATAACTGCTTCCGGAAGACGATCAGGATCAGTGAAGACTGGCCCCTTGCCACCGTGGGCCAAGAATGGTCTTCTGTAACCTCCAGACAATGGCATATGGGGTGCCGAGGGATGATTCCGCACGGGTAGGGTGGCTGATTGTCCATTTGTAAACTAAATCTTGTTATTTATGAAAAACAGTAAATAACATCATTGTTAGGTGTTTTGGGGAAGTCGTTGGTCGCGCGCCAAGGCGGCCCGTTGTGAGATTCTGACGGACATAGAGAGGTCATGGTCCGCGTGCGGCCATGTCAAACCTGACTTAGCGCAGGCCCAAAGCCAAGTGGAGTACGGCATTTGCCGTACGTGTTCCTGAGACAGGCCGGTTTACCGCCGTGGTCGTCTCGGCTGATTGGGAAGTGTTTCAGTCGCAGGCCTGAGGAGCGGACATTCCCAGGGCCGGTGCCGATCATGGTCCCGTGCGCCATGGATTGGGAGTCGGTGTCGGTGCGAGGTTACATGGCGACCACGGTCTCCGAATCGTGGCCGATGGCACTTGGGAGAGGTGCCAACAACTCGAAGGCGAACTGTTCGGTACCCGGATGCTCAGTCCGCTGTGGTTGACAACGCGGCAACCGTTGCGGTCACGTCGTCCGTCAAGACTGCGTCCACTCCCTGCCGTGCATGCTTCGACATCCGGGCTGTCGGATCCGAGTCCAACGGTGCCACCAGCACCTGGTTGCGGTGGGCATGCCACACGAACAGCGGATTGGCAACCAGGTTCGGCCATGCCGGACCCACGAAATCCCACTCGGGTTGCGGCAACAGCATGTTCATGGCCACTGGTCCAACCGGCAGTTCGGGACACACCTCGCGAATCGCCAAGAGACAGCGGGGTTTGAAGGATGTCACCAGCACGCGCGACAGAAACTCGTGTTCGGCGAGGACTTCAATCAACACCCGTGTCCAGGAAGCAACCGAAAACCTGGGATCCTTCAACTCCAACAGCAACGCCACGTCCGCCTTTGAGGCCAGTTCCAGCAACGAAGCCAGCAGCGGCACAAACTGCGGTTCCGGCGCGTCGCGTTCCGACAAGTCCACCGGCATCGACACGGCTTCGGCTGTGGACAGGTCGGTTACATGGGCGTCCCGGCCGGTTGTTCGCTTCAGATTGCGGTCATGCAACAGGATCAACTCGCGATCCTTGGAGAACCACAGATCCGTCTCGATGAGATGTGCGCCTTGCTCAATGGCCAAGGCAAAGGCGTGCATCGTGTTCTCAGGCGCTACCGCCGATGCACCGCGGTGCGCAATGACAAACGGCGTGCCATGGGCCAGACGCGCATCCCGGACTGCATCGAAGTCCCTTAGGTCAAGTTGGGCAATCACAGGACCATCCTCACCTCTCGAGCACTGCGGTCAACGCGACCACGACCATATCCGCCTGTTGTCGGGTGATGATGAGGGGCGGCAGCAGTCGCAGCACCCGCGGTCCGGCATTGAGCAACAAAATCCTGTGTTCCTCCAGCATCGCGCGAAGGATTGGAGCAGCCCGGGCGCGCAACTCTATCCCAATCATCAGTCCTAGTCCGCGAATGTCGCGGACGATTCGGACGCCGTCAAGTGCGTCCTTCAGTGACTCCAGCAGGTAAGCGCCCATTCTGGCACTGTGGCCGATCAGGTCGTGATCGTGATAGGCGGTGAGTGCGGCCAGGCCGGCGGCACAGGCCAAGGGGTTGCCGCCAAAGGTGCTGCCGTGGATCCCTACGAAGATGTGTTCTTGCACTCGGTCCCCAAACGCAACGGCCCCCATTGGGAAGCCTCCGCCCAATCCCTTGGCAGTGCACAGGATGTCCGGCTTCAAGTCATGATGCTCGATCGCGAACCACTTACCGGTACGTCCGATGCCGGTCTGAATCTCATCGGCAATTAGGAGGGCCCCTGTCTCCCGGCAACGCTGTTGGACAGCCTGAAGGAACTCGGGCGCACCCAGGTTCACACCTCCCTCGCCTTGGATCACTTCCAGGAACACACCGGCAGTCTCCTCGGTCACCACGTCCCGTAGAGCATCCACATTGTTGTAGGGCATGTGGCTGACCCCGGGCAACAGTGGACCGAAGACATCCAGGTTGCGGGGGTTCCAAGTCAGAGCCAGGGAACCGGAAGTCCGGCCATGAAATGCTTTTGACGCGGCAACCAAGTTCGCTCGACCGGTGGTGATCCGTGCCAGCTTGAGCGCCGTTTCAATGGTCTCCGTGCCACTGTTGACCAGAAACGCGTAAGGCAAGTGATCGGGCAGTACCTCTGACAGCTTGGCGTAGAACCGGCCTCGAGCTTCACCATAGAGAAACGAAGACAGCGAAGTGAGCGTTTCCGCCTGCCTGGACAAGGCTGCCGCCAAGTCGGGATGCGAGTAGCCCAGCATCGCGATGCCCTGAGAGGAAGTAAAGTCCAGGAAACGATTGCCGTCGGTATCGAACAACCAGGCTCCCTCACCGCGCGCGAAGGTGATTTCCGCCCGTTTCGGGATAAAACCACCTGACATTCGCAGTTCGATTTCCCTGAGAGCGGAGATGTCCTCAGACATGACTGACGGCTGGTGGTTCATCCGATATGGGTTCCGTGAGTCTCGACCAACGCCTTGGTAACTGGGCTTTCCACTCGTCCATCCGCGATCACAACTTCGCCAACCCCTTGTTGCAGGGCATCCTTGGCCCCCATCACCTTCCGTTTCATGCGCCCTTCAGCGAGGTCGATGAACTGGTCAATCTGATTCGGCTTGATTGACGAAATCAAGGTGGACTCATCAGGATACGACCGCAAAAGCCCCGCCACATCGCTGAGATAGAGCAGTATGTCTGCCTGCAAGGAGACGGCCATGTGTGCCGCGATCCGGTCACCGTCCACATTGATGGCTTCGTTGTCGTGGGAAAGGGCCGGCGGAGTCAGCACCGGAATGAACCCTTCTCTCAGGAGCAGCTGAACCAGACGGGTGTCCACATGGTCTACGGTTCCAGTCCAGTCGTCCCGGATCATTACCCAGCGATTGCCTTTGCGCACCCGTATCCTACTCTTGCGCGTGCCGCGGACAAGCCGCCCGTCCAACCCACTCAAGCCGACCGCATTTACCCCACGCTTCTGCAATGCCTCGACCCACAGCTTGTTGATCTGGCCACAGTAGACCATGAGGAAGATTTCCAGTGTCCTTCGGTCCGTACGTCGGCTGGTCAATCCGTTACGGCCTTCAACGAACTCTGGAGGATGGCCCAGCGCTTCGGATACTGCGTTTGTGTGTTCCGCGGCACCGTGGACGAACACGAGTTGTTCACCTTGGTTCACTAGTTCTGCCAGGTCGTCGGCTACGGAATCCATCGAGATCGACAACCCACCACCAGCCTTGACGATCAACATGGTCCCGAACCCAGTCCAGGCCCGCACCGTCGCAGGTTCAAACGCCCAGTCATGCTGCGGAACCGCCCGTTGCTATACTCACACATCCTGGTTGGGTCGGCACCGCCAGAGCCATCCGACAGCGATTATACGGTTTGATGTCACCACAGTTCAAAGTTTACGTCACAGACATCGGCTGGTCCTCCCTGGCCGCCGAACTCGAGGTTCTGGACCCCTTGGGGGCGGTCCTGGAAATTGCACCGGACTGCACGGACAACCAAATGGCGGAATACGTGCGGGATGCCGATGCGATTATGACGTGTTGGAGGACGATTCCGCCGGAAGTGGTGTCGTCAGCGGAACAATGCCGCGTGATTGCCCGGTATGGAATCGGGCTCGACAACATTCCGGTTACCTTGGCCACGGAACTGGGTATCGTGGTCGCCAACGTGCCCGACTTCTGCCTGGACGAACTAACGGACCAGGTGATGGCGGGAATCCTTGCGCTCTCCCGCCAACTCCCCGCCCTCGATGCTTCTGTGAAACAGGGTGAGTGGTCTCGGGACACTTCCGTTCCCCTAAGGCAACTACGAGGCCAGACGCTGGGCTTGCTTGGGTTTGGCAACACCGCCCGGCACCTTGTGCCAAAAGCACAGGCCTTTGGCCTGAAGGTGCTTGCCTATACGCCACGCCTCACGGCTGCCGCCTTACCCGATGGCGCGGCTCTGGCCAAGTCTTTCCAGGACCTGTTGGAACGGTCTGACTGGCTTTCCATCCACGCGCCGCTGACCCCGGAAACAGCCGGACTGTTTGACGACCGCGCCTTTGCGGCCATGAAGGATTCCGCAGTGCTGATCAACACATCGCGCGGTGCCATCATTGACGAACCTGCCTTGAACCGCGCACTCATGAGCGGTTCCATCGCCGGCGCGGTGTTGGATGTCTTGACGACCGAACCACCTTCCTCAGACATCCCGTGGCGAGACCACCCCAATGTGTTGATGACTCCGCACTCCGCATTCCTCTCCGAGGAATCACTCCGCACTCTGGCTACCCGTACCGCCCAAAACGTTGCATCCGTTCTCATAAGGCAAGTTCCGGACAGCGTGGTCAACCCGGAGGTTCTGGACCAGGACAACTGCCGACTTTAGGCCTGGACCCACATGGTCTGGTTGCATGTCCAAGAAGTCGGTACAAGACTCCGACTGTTGGTTCGGACAGCTTTGCCAACCGGTCGAGTCCGCTCCCCGATTCCTGCCATCTGCATGGTGCCTTGCCCGCGGTGTCGCCGGCGACACCGCGGGCCGAGATAAAACTTGCGAACCTTGGCACCTTATTGAATTTTATGCGAAACAAGGGGATTGAGGTTATTGGACACAGGCCAGCCTTCCCATGCCAAAGGTATCACTAGCTTGTATTGGCATGGATCAGAGAAGATTCACAGGAAGAAACTGTCTCTTTGGCATCGGAATGGATGCCGCGCAACTCACGTCTGATTCGAACTCAAACCAACGACTCGGCAAAACGATTCGCATAGCGAATGGCACTATGAGCGTTGGAAAGTCCGTGATCGTTGGCCCCTCGCGCGGAAGTCCGGCCGGCCTTGGGATTGGTTTGTTTCACAACTCCGTCAGAGGGACAGTCCAGCCTCGCGCTGGACGCGGTATGCAGCTTGGCATGCTTGTGTGATCAAGGCCAACTGCGACCGGACGATTGCATCATCCGTTGTAAGCCGGCACCAGCCCAGTCCGCCCCGGATCCAAATTCCAGCCCGCCAACATTGCGCGGGACAGCCGACAGACCATGGTGTATGCCGGATCGTAGATGTTGCCGAGGTCGTACCTGACCTGTTGTCCCATCATCAGATGGACTGTCTCCAAATCGTAACCGCATTCGTCAACAAGCCAACGTGACACTTCGGTGGTCGCATGTCGTGTAGCCTGATCCAGAGGCCGTGCGCTGCCGGCCACGAAAATGTCGGAGTCGTTGTACCCGCGCGGCCAATTCAGCCTCTGGTTCTTGACCACATCAACACTGAATTCCACCTCGGCGGAAATTTCGATGCCGGTCCCCACGATCTCGCCGTCGCCCTGCAGGGCATGCACATCGCCCAGGTAGAGCAGGGCTCCCGGTACTGAAACCGGAAACAGTGCCGTGACGCCGTCACGCCATCCGCGGTAGTCCATGTTTCCGCCATGGGGTCCGGGAGTGGCTGTGCTTATTGCCTCCCCTCCTGCCGGCGCCACGCCGAAACAGCCAATCATGGGGTCCATTGACTGCCACGGAAACGTTTCCCCATCGGCCACGCGAACCAGCCTCGCCGACGTGTCGACGTCCCAAACCGTAAGGGCAGGAGAAGGCACCGGCAGCCCTTGCAGATAGTCGGGATCCAGTACGTCTCCGGCCAATATATTCCTGGTCCATCCCGTGCTGCGGTCCGGCCGGATGCCGATCAGGTGCATGACCAGGGCGTCACCCGGCTCGACCCCCTCGACATGGAACGGCCCGGTCATCGGATTGGGACGGCCGGCCACGGTTTCACCCCGTTGGTCCGCGCCGCCGGCATCGACGGTGCGAGTCCGCACTATGTCTCCGGGCCTTAGATGACACACGGGTTCGTGCGTACCGATGGTGCTGAACCACTTGGATGGAGCAAATTCAACCAATGCCATAGAGGGATCCTCCTTGATGCCAGAAGTTTCTCAGGAAGCGCAAAACCGCTTCTCGTATTGCAGGATGGTCACTGTCGGCACGAAACCCAGCCGCTGGTTGATGGCCAGCATCGGATTGCGTACTTCGTTGCCTGTCACAATCATGGTCGCCCCCTCCCGGTGCGCCTGTTCAATCGACTTGAGTTTCAGTGCGGTTGCCAAACCCCGTCGGCGCCAGGCGCGGCGGACACCAGTCAATCGAACGTCCCAGACAGTGGGAGTACCCGGAAATCGGTTGGCGGCTGTGAAGGCCGCGTATGGTCCACATCCTTCAGCCTCGTTGGACTCGGTGCGATCGACTGCGATCATCCATGTGTCCGGCGATGCGCCGGATTTGCGCAGCATGGTGTCGAAGTCGGCCTCCGTGATGGAAGGAGGACCGTATGGACGAGGAACATCCGCGTCGACATCCAGCCACGCGCGGTGCAGTTTGGAACGCCACTTGGGATCGTCCTTCATCAGGCTTGGCAGGTTGTGGAACGCAAATCCTGCTTCCTCCACAGCTTGTACCCTCTCCCCCCACGGATCGAAGTCGAATCCCTGAACATCCAGAGCCGAGTTCAATTCGCGTTGGAGGCAAACGTAACCGTTGGCTTCAAGCCAGTCAACACGCCCTGGTCTGTCATCGCGCACCTTGAGGCTGAGGACACCAACCACCAAGCCTTCAATTCGCTTCAGAACATACGCCTCCACGAGCGAGTGAATCGCCTGTCCGTCCACCATGAGGTCTTCCAGGGCGGGGTAGAGCATGAAATCGTATGTCATGCCATCCTGGATTCCGATCCAGGTCGGCTTGTACACCTGGCCACAGCCGACCACCTGCCGGTACGGGCGAACTATCGGACTCCCAGATCGCGAATGCGGCCAAAG
>JAPPAJ010000200.1 GCA_026705565.1 Caldilineaceae bacterium
CTGGGCTTGGGTGACAATCAACTGACGACACTGCCGCCGGAACTGGGCCAACTCCGTCAGCTGGTCTCGCTGGACCTGTCCGGCAACCGGTTGACATCCCTGCCACCGGAACTGGAACAGGCCTCCAGACTGAGTCACCTGAACCTGTCCGGCAACCAGTCGGCAACCTTGCCCGCGGAGCTGGCCCAACTTTGGCAACTGGACTCGCTGGACCTGTCCGGCAACCGGTTGACGGACCTGTCCGATTCCATGGCCGTCTTGGAAACCATTGCCCAGTGGCCCAATCGGTTGATCCAGTTGGACCTGAGCCACAACCAACTGACCGACCTGTCCCCGGACCTGGTTCAACTGGAGCACCTGACCCACCTGGACCTGAGCCACAACCGGTTCTCGGAGATTCCTGCGGTACTGTCCCAACTGCGCCCCCTGCTGTTCCTGGACCTGCGCGGCAACCCGCTGACCACCTGCCCGCTGCCCCTGCCCTGGCGGATCGACCGCTACATCTTTCCGCCAGATGAGCGCTATGCCGACTTCAACCACTGGTACCTGAGTTCGCCGACCAGTGCAGAGTATCCCGACCTGCCCTTCCTGGATCTGTGCCTGGAGTGAGGGACGGAGCGACATCAACACCAGGTTCCCGACGGCGGATTGAGGCCATGGTGAGAGTCGTTACTGCGCCATAGGGGCATCGAACCCTCGTTTGTGATCCAATACTCCGGTTTCCGAACCGGATGGGGTGAGCTGACCGCACTGCCACAGGAGCAGGACTCCTAACGGTCTCGCTGATCCCGCTTGGGGGGTGCAATGGCAGCTCCGGCCAGTGGTGTTTTGCCACTCCGCAAACGGCCGTTTGCGGAGCGCATCCGACAACCGGTCCCGCGCCGTATCCAAGCCGGGGCCTTGACCGGCCGGATCCTCCGTGCGCTGACTTTGTACAGGCCCTGGGCCATATACTCAGGACGGGAACAGCCCCCAATAGGCAATCCTTGCCCCGGAGCCTCCATATGCTTCCCTTCCCCTTCCCCGTTCAGGTCGTGCGCGCGCTCCTGCTGGGGATCGCCCTGCTCCTGGCTTCCCCCGCGCCGGTGACCGCCGCCGGCAGCCCGGCTCCGGACCCGGCGGTGGTCGGGTTCTACCTCAACAGGCCCAACTGCCACTTCGGGCATTACCGGCTGCAGCGCACGGATGCGCGGGTATCCCTGGAGCTCACCTCGTTCGTGGCCTCGGCCGCCTGCCTGGAACACACCCCGGCCCGGGCCATGTTCGTGCTGCCGCCGGCCTATCGCCCGCCCATGACCATCGTCCGCGAAGTCGCGGTGGTGCCGGGACCGCGGTTCCTGGCACCCGAGGCCGCGTGTCGGGCCGCGTGTCGGATCCGCCTCCGGGTGGAGCCGGACGGCCGCGTCCACTACGAGCCAGCCATGCCGGCCTTCGATTGGGAGGTGCTGTTAACGGCGCATGAAGCCACCGCTGGGGCACCCTACTATTTCTACCACCACAAACAAGAGGCTCTGGAGGTGCTGTTAACGGCGCGTGCATCGACCGATGGGAGCGGCATCCCCATGGGCGAATTCACGCTGTCCGCCCAGTGGGGCGCCACCCCGGCCGTCAACGACCAGGTGGTCCTGGCGATCCTGGATGAGCGTTGGTTTGGCAAGCCGGTGCTGACCCGGATCCCCGCGTCCACCCGCGAGCCCCCTCCCATCACGGGGTCGGGGATGTGTCGTCCGCTGGCCCTGAATTCAGAGGGACGCGTGACGGAGTTGAGTCTGCAGGATCATCTGCGCTCAGCCCCCATTCCGCCTGAATTGGGGCAGCTTACCGGCTTGAAATGCCTGCACCTGCCGGCCCTCCCCAATTATCGCGACGGGCGCAGGTATCGCGTGACCGGCGCCATCCCGCCCGAACTGGGCCAACTCACCGACCTGCAATTCCTGAGCCTGAACAACAATCTCCTGATCGGTGCCATCCCGCCCGAACTGGGGCAACTCGCCAACCTGCAATTCCTGAGCCTGAACAACAATCTCCTGACCGGCCCGATCCCACCCGAACTGGGGCAACTCGCCAACCTGCAATTCCTGAGCCTGTACGGCAATCTCCTGACCGGCGCCATCCCACCCGAACTGGGCCAACTCCGGCAGTTGCAGGAATTGCAGCTGAGCTTCAATCTCCTAACCGGGCCCGTCCCGCCCGAACTGGGCCAACTCCGGCAGTTGCTGGAAACCCTGGAATTATCCTTGAATGCGCTGACGGGAGACTTGCCTCCCGCATGGGGCCAACTCCGGCAGCTGCAATCGTTGGACTTGCTTGGCAACCAACTTACCGGGCCGCTACCGCCTGAGTGGGGCCAACTCCGGCAGCTGCAATCGTTGGAGTTGGGTAACAACCAACTTACCGGACCGCTGCCGCCCGAGTGGGGCCAACTCCGGCAGCTGAAGTGGTTGAGATTGAGTTCCAACCAACTCACGGGACTGCTGCCGTCCGAGTGGGGCCAACTCGCCAACCTGCAATTCCTGAGCCTGTACGGCAATCTTCTGACCGGGCCGCTGCCGCCCGAGTGGGGCCAACTCCGGCAGCTGAAGTGGTTGGGATTGAGTTCCAACCAACTCACTGGGCCGCTGCCGCCCGAGTGGGGCCAACTCCGGCAGTTGGAGGAGTTGGACTTGCTTGACAACCAACTCACCGGGCCACTGCCGCCCGAGTGGGGCCAACTCCGGCAGCTGCAAACGTTGGACTTGAGATTCAACCAACTCACGGGACCGCTGCCGCCCAAGTGGGGCCAACTCCGACAGCTGCAAATATTGGACTTGGGTTGGAACCAGCTCTCCGGGCCGCTGCCGCCCGAGTGGGGCCAACTCCGACAGCTGCAATCGTTGGAGTTGAGTAACAACCAACTTACGGGACCGCTGCCGCCCGAGTGGAGCCAACTCCGGCAGCTGCAGTGGTGGGATTTGAGTTACAACCCACTCACGGGACCGCTGCCGCCCGAGTGGGGCCACTACCAACCGAACTGGGACAATTGACCAACCTGACATTTGTGAACTTGGAGGACAATCCCATGATCGGTTGCCTCCCCGCAGCTTGGCAGGCGAACACTCGCATGAAACGATCGGACGGTTTGCGCTTCTGTGATCCCTGAGCAGTGGCGATCCCGGACCTTGTCTCCTTCCTACCCGATGACCGCTCCCATTGAAACCGGATGCCGTGTCCGCCGTCGCCACGGTCCGCATTGTGCATCGGCACCCACCCCCGTGTCCATGTCCGCCGCGTATCAACCGCGTGCTCCACGCCAATGCCTACCTTTTCCCGCTGATTGACGACCGCGTTGGCGATCCCGCCGGGTACGGAGCCTGACCGGATATTTGGCGCGTCGGATAGAGACAATAGGAGTTCGACAGGGGCAGCCGGTAGCGTATTGGCGGGTGGTCTGCAAACGGCCGTTTGCGGGACAGGGATAGAAGGTGGGTTACACCAGTTTGCTGAGGTCCCGTCCCGTAAACCATCTGTTCGGGGACGATGCGGAGGATCCCCTTGGCAGACTCCGAAATCGTATCGATGCGGTCCTGGAACCCGGCACCGGGTCACTCGCACCGGGGCGGGGCCGGACACTCGCAGACAGGCACTAGGGTCGGCGGGATGCACCCGGTCAAACTGTTGCCGCCCAATTTGAGCACCCGCAGGTGCGCGAGTTGGCCCAACTCCGGGGGAATGGGCCCCGTCAACCGATTGTGGTTCAAGTTCAGCGCCTGCAGCTGCTCGAGTTGCCCCAGCTCCGCCGGGATCGGACCCGTCAGCTGGTTGCCGCCCAGATCCAAACGTTCCATGTGGGCGAGCCGCCCCAGGGCCGGAGGGACGGCGTCCGTCAACGCGTTGCCCGCCAAGTCCAGCAGCCACAGTCGCGTGAGCTGGCCCCACTCCGCCGGGATCGGGCCCCGCAACCCGTTTTCGCGCAGGACGACATGGCCCAATTCGGGCAGCCGGCCCAACTCCGGGGGCAGCGACCCGACCAGTCGAAACTGGGGATCGGACCACCACCCAATCACCTCCAAACCGTCTACCCGCGGCGGTGGTGGGTAGTCGCCCGAACTAATGACGACGCCCTGAAAGTTATAAATGCCGTTGTCCGGGTGCCAGGTGCGGAGCATTGCCTGATTCTTGCCCCGCAGCCGGTCCCGCACGGCCAGCAGGATTTCCTTGTCGCAGCGCAAGTTGGGGGACGGGCCGACCGCGGGACACGGTTCCGACTGCCCCCACTCCTCCGGCACGCGCCACATCTCCTCGTCGGCATCCAGATGGAGTAAGAGTGTATGTCGTGCCGCGCGCTGTTCCAGTTCCACCGGAATCGGGCCCGTCAACGCGTTGGCGTGCAGATAGAGTGCCCACAGAGCCGCGAGCTGCCCCAGCTCCGGCGGGAGCGGACCTGTCAATTGGTTGTGGTTCAACCGCAGGTACTGCAGTTGGGCAAGCTGTCCCAACTCTGCCGGAATTGGCCCCGTCAACCGGTTGGCGTTCAGATACAGCTCCCGCAACCGGGCGAGCTGCCCCAGTTCCGCCGGGATCGAGCCAGTCAACCCGTTGCCCGCCAGATCCAGCACCGCCAGTTCCGAGAGCCGACCCAACTCCGGAGGGATTGCGCCAACCAGCCGCACCTGGGGATCGGCCCACCACCCAATCCACTTGAGACCGACGACCCGCTCCCCGCCATCGCCGGAACCTACGGTGATCCCTTCGAAGGCCTGAACCGCATTGTCCGGGCGCCAGCTGCGCAGCAGCTCCCGATGCTCGCCCCGTAGCCGGTCCCGCACGGCCAGCAGCACCTCCTTGTCACAGCGCAGGCTGGGGGAAGGGCCGACTGCGGGACACGGCACCGCCTCCACCGTCAAGGGGACCGGACTGGCCGTCACCGCCGGGGGACCTCGGCACGGACCGGAGGCTCAAGCAGCGCCGTGGGTGTGGTTGTGGAAGCCAGGGATATGGTGGAGGCGGACGTGGTCCCGACCGGCAGGGCGGTGTCCGCAACGCACCCGAACAGCACCAGCAGACACAGAAGCACGGGCAGGTGGTACATCGACAGGCCCTTCATGGTCCGGTTCCCAGGTATGGACAGAGTGTGCGACCGGTGCAGTACCCCCCGGGCCCCTCTGCCAGGATACCGGGGGTGGACACATGCACGGGCGTCAACGACGGCCGGCCTTGGTAGTGTACGCGTGGGAGCCGACAGCACCGCAACAGAGTCAGGCCTCCAAACGACCGCGCTGATCCCGACTTGGGGACGGCATGGCAACTCCGGCCAAGGCTGGTGCCGGAGTCCCGCAAACGGCCGTTTGCGGGACGGGGACGGCGAGTGCGGCTCCCCTACACTGGGGGACTGAACCGTCGGCCGCTACCATGACACGCCGACCTTGAACCGACATTCGGGAACCTGCCCCATGCCGATCCACGCCGCCCGCCCTCGCTGGCTGCTGCTGGCGGTCCTGTTGCCTCTCCTGTGCCTGGCCGGATGCGCCGCCCGCGGGTCCGGTGGTTCAGCCACGGACCGCGCCGTGGCCGCATCCCCGTCCCCAACGCCTCCGGTGGCCACGTTCACATCGGTCCCCACCCCCTCGCCGACCGTCACGCCCACGTCGATGTCGACATCAACCCTGTTGCCGACACCCACGTTGTTGCCCACGCCGACACCGACTCCGACCTTGTTGCCCACTCCTACATTGACACCCACACCAACGCCCACCCTGACGCGTTCCGGAGCCTACGACAACGTGGCGGAGCACGCGGACGGGCGCTACGCACTGCAGCTATCCGGATCGCGGGTGGCGGCCACCTTCTCCACGTCCCGTTCCCCCGTGCAGTCCTGGGCCCGGGACGTGGCGGCCCCCCTGTTCACCGTCCCGGAGGGCTTCCGGCCGCCCTATCCCGTCCTGCGCACGGCGGAGGGCCGGCCGATGCGGGCCGACGGCACCCGGGCTCCGGGCCGTTCCGACCCCCGCCGCTTCCTGCTGCGGGTGGACCCCGACGGGGCCGTGCACTACGTCTCGCCCGTCACCACCCGGGCTCCCCAACTGCAGGCGGACCTCGACAGTTCGGGGCAGGGGGTGTTGCGCTACGTGGACGAGGCCCCCGTGGAGGATGCGGCGGAGTACCTGGCCTACACGCTGCACACGGTCTGGGGCACGACCCCGGCCGCCAACGACCGCGCCGTCCTCGAAGTCCTGGACGCGCACTGGTTCGGCGAGACCCTCCTGTCCGCCGAGCCGCCTCCCGTGCAATTCAAGGTTCCCGCCCATGTAGGGGGTTACGATCTCTATGAGCAGACGTTACCGGCCGCCGTGGTGGGTGCGTTCGTAACGTTCGATGCGGACGGGCGCGTGACGGCCCTGGGCGCGCCCACCAACGAGTCCAAGGCCGGCGCGGGCGCGCCCGTCCACCTCTTCCACGGCTCCCTCCCGGCGGAACTGGGCCAACTCCACCGGCTGGAGCACCTGGATCTGGAATACCGCGAATTTGTGTCCTCTATGCACTGGTTCTCCCGTAAGGAGCTTTACTTAGACCGCCTGGCCAGGGACGAGAGGCCCCTGGTGGGATTGCGCCCGTTGACGGGCGCAATCCCGCCACAACTGGGGCAGCTCGCCCGCCTGCGCCACCTGGACCTGTCGGGACATCTCTTGAGCGGGACCCTACCGGTGGAGTTGGGGCGTCTGGCCTCCCTGGAATACCTGGACCTGGGTGACAACTGGCTGACGGGGCCCCTGCCCCCTGAACTGGTCCAACTGACCCGCCTGCAGACGCTTGACCTGAGCGACAATCTGTTTGTCGGCTCCCCGGAGGCCGAACTGGGCCAACTGGCCCGCCTGCAGACCCTCAACCTGCACAGCAACCAGTTGACCGCACTGCCACCGCAACTGGGCCAACTCCCCCACCTGCGGACGCTCGACCTAAGCCGCAACCGGTTGAGATCGCTGCCGCCGGAACTGGGCCAACTCCCCCACCTGCGGACGCTCGACCTGTCCGGCAACCGGTTGACCGCGCTGCCGCCGGAACTGGGCCAACTGGCCCACCTGCGGACGCTCGACCTGAGCCACAACCGGCTGACCGCGCTGCCGCCGGAACTGGGCCAACTGGCCCGCCTGCAAATCCTCAATCTGAGTGGCATCAACCAGAGGGGCAACTGGTTGACTGCGCTGCCGCCGGAACTGGGCCAACTGGCCCGCCTACGGACGCTCGACCTACGTTACAACGGGTTGACCGCACTGCTGCCGGAACTGGGCCAACTGGCCCGCCTGCAGGAGCTTGACTTGAGCCACAACCGGTTGACCGCATTGCACCCCGCAACGGGCTGTCTGGCCGGCCTGGAAATCCTCCGTTTGGCCAGCAACCAGCTGGCGGGGCCCCTGCCCCCCGTACTGGGCCAACTGGCCAGCCTGCAGGAACTCGACCTGAACGACAACCAGCTGACGGGACCCCTGCCCCCTGAATGGGGCCAGCTGGCCCGCCTGCGGGAGCTCGTCCTGAACGACAACCAGCTGACGGGACCCCTGCCTTCCGAGTGGGGTCAGCTGACCCGCCTGCAGACCCTCGACCTATCCCGCCGCATGCACCCTCCGGGCAACTCCGGCAACCAACTGACGGGACCGCTGCCTCCCGAATGGGGCCAACTGGCCCGCCTGGAACTTCTCAACCTGGGGAATAACCAACTGACAGGCCCCCTGCCCCCCGAGTGGACCGGAATGACCAGCCTTGAGTGGCTCGTCCTGCCCGGCAACCAACTGACGGGACCGCTGCCTCCCGAATGGGGCCAACTGGCCCGCCTGGAACTTCTCAACCTGGGGAATAACCAACTGACAGGCCCCCTGCCCCCCGAGTGGACCGGAATGACCAGCCTTGAGTGGCTCGTCCTGCCCGGCAACCAACTGACGGGACCGCTGCCTCCCGAATGGGGCCAACTGGCCCGCCTGGAACTTCTCAACCTGCGTGGCAACCAGCTGACGGGGCCCTTGCCCCCCGAATGGGGCCAACTGGCCCGCCTCAGGTGGCTCAAACTGTCCGACAACCAGCTGACCGGTTGTTATCCCCAGAATTATTTTCCACACCTCCCATCCAAATCAGATTCGGCGCGCGGTCCACGCGCCGAGACCGATCTCCCGGACTGTGAACCCTTTAGGGGGTAGACCGAGGGCCTGAGTCAGGCCGGAGCCGGAGACGGCTCCCTAACCAACCGGTCCCGGCCGCCGCGGCCACCCCACAGGACCGGGAGCAGGAAACTCCATCCCATAAACGGCCATTTGCGGGACGCTAGCCAAACAGTCAGCCAAGGACGACCAATCCAACGGCACTGCACGCAGGAACCGACTCAGTTCATCGACCATGGGCGGTCTGCTTGGGGACCGGGGCTTGTACGAACTCCGATTCCCGCCATCCCCCAGGCGTGTAGGGACGGTTTGCTGTCGGCAAGCGCTACCACGGCTGCGAGATGCCGATCGCAGTCCGGCCCGGCCTTTCGATTCAAATCCATGACCAGCGTGAAGCGAAGGTTCTGTCGAGAACCGACCAGCAAGTTTGCGGGTTCACGGGCTCAGCCGTTGGCTGGCGTGGCGCGTCGTGCGGCCGTCAATGGCTGAGTGCTGGTTTGGCGCTATGTGCAGGGTCATGCGCCAATCCCGCAGGTCGTGTGCACAAGCCTGCGTGTCATGGTCCAGGTCGGCGGTTCGCTTCCGGGGATGGAAGCCGCGTGCACGAGGCTCGTCCAGAAGGACCGACACCGCTGGCCGTTCCGCATACCCGTCGGCCCGGCCGCCTGTGAAGTCCACCGACAGCCCATGGCGGTTCCCGTCAGGGCATGGTCCACGAACATCAGCTTCACCTTCCGGTCCCGGCCCTTGTGCCGCCGCCGCACTTCGGGGTCCGTGGTGCTGGCATGGGGTGTATGGCGCCGGAGCGTGCCCCGAAAATCCACGGATGGATGGCCGGGAGCGTCATTCGTGGCTGGTGGCGGCGGTCCGTCCATACTGGAATACGCGTTCGACAGCAGGCTCTCTGCGTGCGCTGCCAGCACCATCTCGTCGAACATGGCCCGGCCCACATCGTGCGCCAGCGGCCAGCGGCCGATTCTTGGTGAAGACTGTTGCATCAAAGCTGTACTCCAGCAAGTCCATGTCCAGGAACCAACGGAACAATAGAGTCGTACGCGAGCTCCTTACAGGAGGCCCGTTCGATGTGCACCACCGCCGTCCGAGGACCCGGAGTCAGGCCGAGTGCCGTGTGCCATGCCATGTGACCAAGTGGGTGATGGTTCCGGTGTGCCGGAACTGGTACGGCACGGACTGGCCACGCACGTATCTGTCAGAACCAAGGCAGGTTGGTCGATTGGAGTGGATTCGTCCCGAACCCATCACTTCAGCGGGATGGCAGACACCTGATTCCTTGGGGAGGGAACAGGTGATATGCGGCTTGCCAGTGAGCCATTCCAATGTGTTGTCGAAACCCGGGCATAGTGGATTGTTGGTTGGTTTCAACCTGCCTGGCAGCCATAACAGCAGATGGCGGACAGGTTCGATCAACAAACACACCGCACAGTCGGAGACCGATGATGGATCGCGAAATTGCCATCACTCTGCGATCCGGTATCCGAGGTGTCAAAGCAAGGGTAGGCTTGTCGGAACGGGTTGCCAGGCAACATGCAGGTCTTGGGTGCAGTTCGGTGGTTGAGGTTGACGGGAGAAGAATCCGAACGGGAATGCAAGAGAGGCCGGCAACGACGGGATGACGCAGGACTGGCTGGATGTTGGTTCCGGCCAGCCGTGCGGCCGTTGTCACCGCGCGTCCTGTATCGAGTCGCATGTCCAAGCCAGGGTTTGGGGTGATCGGTTCCGGTCCTTGGCCAGGAGCCGGTCTTGTCCCCAGTTTGGGGCGTGGACACCGGCAGATCCGGCGGATCCCTTGCGCCGGAATTTGGTGTCCGCGCGGCGCTTCGGAAGGCGATTCCGCGTCGAATCGGAAAAACCCGCTGTTTTGGTAGTTTGCAGTCCGAATTGAGACCGAATCAAAATTGGCCCTGTTTGGAAGGTCAAATGGGTGAATCCGGGCTGTCAAGCAGTACGGGGAGGGGAGTCCGGCCTGGCGTGGGGAGGGTTCCTGGTTGCCATTGCAGGGGACCTGTGGGAAGGGAATCGCTCCCAATGCCGACACAGTGGAATCCTTCCGTAATGAGGTCGTGACCGATGCCAGGTATGGGGTCGGCTTCCGCTGGAATCCCTGTGCCTGACGGGCCATGGGAACGCGGTGAAGGGAGTCGTCTCTGTCGGGGTTTGGGGGAGGGGGTGAAGCACGTCCCAACCAGTGGACGAGGATGCGTAGTAGAAGCCGGAGGACGATGGCTTCCGGCAGCTGTCGTTGGGTCTGTGAGGGAGGTGCGATCCTTCAAATGCGATGACGTCGCGGAGATGGACTCAACGTGGCTGCGCGCTGGTCCATGCAACGACGGGCGGGCCTTGTCCGCCCGCCTGTTGGCAGTGACGGAAGGCCTTGAACCGACGGTGTGGATGCAGGGAGTCAGGACAGGGCAGGAAGGTTTGGAGGCCGAGGTCGCGGGATCCTCCCCACTGTCCTGGTTGACATTGGAATTGACGGGAACAGGCTTCCCGGTCCAGTGTCGAGCCACCTGCTCGAATTCTGTGCCAAACCGTTGAAATAGGCTTGTTTGTACCGATTCCATGGGTGATTTCCGTCTATTTCATGGTATTGACGGCCTCTCTATTGAAGTTGTGTCCATTGTTGGAACTTCGGATGTCTTCACGGACGAGGGGTTGTCAGGCTTGTATTTGTGCCTGTCGCGTGCTCGGATGAGGTTGGAGATCGGTGGTGGCGGAGTGGGGTGTGGACGGTACGACGGCCACTGCAGTTGAGTACGCTGTGCAGCCATCCGGGGAGACGGCTGCAACGAGCAAGGCCCGACCAGGCTGTGTGCTTGCCGCGACTGCCAATCCAGTCGCGGCGGGGTGTCTTGGTGCGGTTGGAACCTGGGGATTGGGACTGTCCAGTCTGCCGCGGCCACGAGTCGGTCTGAACCGGGAGTGGGGGTATGGGGGAGTTCGCAGGCAGGGATGGCCCGAGGCTGGACGGGAAGCCCTCTTGGCGGCCGCAGGCACCTGGATCAACCGTGTAAATGATGGTGTGTTGGACTGAGGGTGCGGGCCGTTGCAACGCTTGCTTAGGGGAAGCCCCAAAGCCGGCAAACACGGTGTGCCAACCCGGTCCTGGATACTGAACCGGCTCAGGGATGTGGGGGTGGATGCAGAGGGGTTGAGAACCTCCAAAATCCACTGCGATGCCGCCACCAATTTGCTGGGTGTCTTCGTGCGGAAACAGGCCGTATCCATGGTGTACGATACCTCCAAGAGCGCAGAGGGATTCGGGGCTTGACCTGCCCATTTCCTTCACGCCGACTCAGTTGGCAGCGAGGGGCCAATGCGCTACAATTACCCTAGAGGAGGCGCCGAGACGCGTCCGCATGACCTGTAACACGAGGAGACGCACTGTGATCAAAGGAACTCACTTGCTCAGGAGTGCCTTGCTGGCGCTTCTGGCGTTGGCCGTGATCAGCGGAGGCAGCTTGGCTCGCGGCGACCTGTTCGACGACGACTACAATGACTGCCCCCACAAGACCCGTTTGCGGGACGGCCAGATTTCAGACTTGTCCGTAAACCGCGACTCCGATGACGAGGATGAGGTCAACGTTTCGTGGGCGGCCACTGATCCTGCCACCTGGGGTTTGGGGCCCAATGCCTACAACACGTCCCTCGTGGTGATTCTGGACGACGGCAGCGCCAATACTGAGACTTTGTCGCTGGGTGCGAGGAAGACCACCTTTGACGGTGTTGACACCGGCAGAGAGGTGACAGTCCAGATGGCGATCGTGGTTGATACCCCGGATGGTAAGTACCTGATCAGCGACATTCTGGAGAAGAGCATCAACCAGAGCCTGACGGAGCCGTCCTTCAGTGGCAATTGGTTCCGCGTCCGGCCGATTGGTGACAGAGGTGACAACTCCGCTGCCCAATCTCCCGATGTTCGCTTAAGTGGTCTGAATAGGGCTGACGATCCTACCCCTGCCAAATTTGCTGAAGTGGATGCGGCAACGGACTTCCAGTACGATGCTCAAATGATCGCCAATGGCGCGATGTACTACATCGGCTACAACGAGAACTTCGCGAACTACACAGCGGGGACCGCTTCCTACACGCACAGTCCTACAACCCAAAGGTTGAGAATCGGTCTGGCGCATTCCTCTGAGGAGGACGATGACGCGCGGGACGATGTGGACTTCGATGCCTACGTCCTTCGCATCGCCGACGCGGATGGCGACGTAGTGGATGAAGGCGACGACGTGACAACAGTCCCGAACAACTACGGGACCGCACGTACCTTCTACTCAGTTGCAAATGCCACTCCCGCGGCCCAAAAGGTGGCGGACAGGAAGCTGTTTATATACGACGTTGCCGTCCTGCCTGCCCTCAACGCAGACAATGAGACAGCTACAGCGCTACAAAATGTCAGGATGGTTGATGGTTCCGAAATTACCGTGGGATTCGCGGGCCTGACTCGAAGTGATCCTGCGACGGTGACCCCTTCATCAATTTCGATTGTCAAGGCCGACGTGTCTGGAGCTGCACGAACCGGGGACGGGACGGATGGTTCACCGTATACCGCTGGTGCGGTGGTGGACGGTATGGTGTATGCCAACCCCCCGGATGAGTATCGCAATTTCCCGATCGATACCTTGAGCAGTGACGTGAGATACACGATCACGGCCTGGGCGATCAACGATGATGACGAGGTCATCAGCCCGGTGGCGACGCTCACCGTGCGCCCGATTAACGAGAGGATCACGCTTGGAGATGCTGCATTGGGCCTCGCGGACTACTTGAACGCCGGCACCGACGCTACTGCTGGTACTCCAGGAACTTTAGTCACATCGGGTACGTTGATTGTCACCGAATTCACGGTGATCAAGTAGCTGGCTAACGATCGTCTGAAGCCTGAAGAAGTGAGAAGGGAGCTGGATAGTCCCGGATTCATCCTAGGCTGATGACAACGAGTGCTGAGACAGCCACCCCTCGCGGGTGGCTGTCTTGCTTTCTTGCGCGATTACTCCATTGTTGCCCCCTTGCCTCCACAACCTCACTTCAAACAACAGGGGGCGGATCGGCACTGTTGCAATGAGCTTGGGAATTGATGTGGGAACGCGCAAAGGAGTTCGGACGGATGTGGGTAGCAACTCCCATCACAGCAGGGCAATCGCAAGATTAGGCCAAGCCCAGGACTGCTCCCTGCAGGCGAGATTGCGGCCAGCCTTCGGTGGCCACCCCGGCTTGGACGATGGTGTCCTGCCGGAGTAGGTTGAGCGCCATGCGCCTCAGCAGGCACAGATTGCAAGGGGCATGGCCGGTTCACACCCGGTTCTCGTCTCCCCGAAAGGCCAAGTCTAGGATCCAGTACAGGTTGTTCTCAATCCTTCTCAATCCCCCAGTGCGTCACCATGACCAACAGGTGTTGTGGGCAATGAGAGGATAGCCGGGATGAAGTAGTGGGTTTCGGTGCTGACGTAGCCTTCCGCCTGTTGTTCCACCTCCACCAGCAGGAGGCGGCGCAGACCGGGCCCGGTGTCCCCCGGGTTCACATACTGCAGGTACTCCGGGTCACCCAGGGCCCACCGCGGCGGATCCCGATGCGCCCGTGGCCCCCGTTCACAGTGCGGTGGGCGGTATGGGGACAACCCTCAAACTGTGCCTCGCGCTCGACCACGGTGAAGGTCTCCTCCAGGGCGGCCCGCAGTATCGGCTGGTTCGCCATGACGGTCCAGTACATGTGTTTGTACCAGTCCAGGTCCGTCAACCGCATCCTGCCCACATTACCCACCGCGGGTTGGTTGGTGATCCCTGAGGGACTTTTCATAGGCGACCACGCGATCAACTAGACGGATGTAACCATGCCGGATTTGTTGTGGACCGCGGTTGCACGCGAGGTCGCTGCCCAGTGCGGCGGGTAAGTCCAACCCCGGTACCGATCCAAGTCCTCAAGAACCTGACCAGAATCAGTTGAAGTAACTTCAGTGATGAGGAGCGTAGCTGACTTTTCTGGAGTCGCGCTCCAACAAGGTCAGGGCCAGCAGACCGCCTTAGGTCGTCACTGTCCGTGAGCGGTCCCCAGTCCGATGGCCCAGTCAACCTTGCAGCCGGTCTTGAGAACACGGTACCAATCTTCAGATCTTCCGTGTCACTATCCTTGTCAAGGTACAAAAGGTACAACATGTCAGCTTGCTAAGCCTACCAGTCTTTTCCAAGACGGTCCCACCGATACGCAGGGCAATTGCATTCTAATTTGGGTAGCGGCGGTCATGGGTAGGATGGAGTACTCGGAGTCTTCCATGGCCGATCCTGTCCCCGTGCCTCTGGTTTCCCTGTTCGCCGAAGTCGATGATTCCCGTCGGCTCCAAGCGCGGCTGCATGCCCTGGAGGACATTCTCCTGATTGCGGCTCTGGCCGTCATCTGCGGTGCTGACAGCTGGACCGAATGAGCTGTTCGGGCACCAGAAGCAGGCTTGGCTGGCAACATTCCTGGAGCTGCCGCATGGCGGCATCCCCTCGCACGGCACCTTCGGGTGCGTCTTCGCGCGGCTGGACCCGCAACAGCTGGAAGGCTGTTTCACATGCTGGGTCCAGTCACTGGTCGCGGCCCTCCGGGCCCAAGTCGTGTCGGTGGACGGCAAGACCGCTCGGCGCGCGACCGGAGCCGAGATCGGTCGGTCCTGCACACGGTCAGCGCCGACACCGGTGAGAGCCGACTGGTGCTGGCACAGACGGCGGTGGCGGTCTATCCGAACGAGTTCACGGCCCTCTCCGAGGTGCTGGCTCTGCTGACTCTGGCGGGGGCCACGGTCACCCTCGATGCTCTCGGTTGCCAGAAGGAACTGGTCCGGCACATTCAGTCGCAGCAGACCGACTATGTGCTGACCGTCAAGGGGAACCAACCGATGCTGCGGGCCGCCCTGGAGGAGACCTCCACCGTGGTGGAGCGCGAGACACAGTTTGAGGGTTGTTCCCATACCGCCCACCGCACCGTGAACGGGGCCACGGGCGCATCGGGATCGGCCGTGGGTGGGCCCTAGGTGACCCGGAGTACCTGCAGTATGTGAATCCGGAGGGACGCCGGGCCCGGTCTGCACAGCCTCCTGCTGGTGGAGGCGGAAGGCTGCGTCAGCACCGAAACCCACTACTTCATCCCGGCCATTCTCCCAATACCCAACCGCGTCCGGGCAGGGCGTTGCGCAGGAAGGCGAGGACATGTTTCCCCTTCCAGGGGTGGGATGCGGCGCGCCAGATCCAGAGGCGCGTGCTTGTGGGTGCCGTGTGCGGCGAGGGTGGCCAGGAGGTTCACGCGCCGGCCCTGAGGGTTCTCGTGGAGGACGATCGGGCGCACGCCGGGCGGGGCCCAAGTGTAGGTGAGGGGCAGGGAGGGGCTGAAACCGGTCTCGTCAAGGAAGAAGGTCCAGCTCCGCGGCCGCGGCCTTTTTTGAGTCCCGCCCGCGTCGTCCCCGCTGCGGGCGCCAGGGCCGGGTCCTGCTTGTGGCGCACGGTGGCGTACGTGCGCCACCGAAGGTCGAGGTGCGCCAGGCCGTGCCGTTCAGCCGAAAGTATACGTATGTGGCGGTGGCCATCAACCTGTGGACGGGGCGGCTGTGGTAGGCGTGACAGGCGAGCATGAAGGGAGCGGAGATGGCCTGCGGGCCCAGGGCGATTGCCTAAATTGGGGGTGGCTGACCGGGCCGGCCGGCCCGTGGCTACAATGGGCGGTTCTGGATCCAGCCTGCGGAGCACCCCCTCATGGACAACCCGATGCCCCCGTCCCTGGTCGAGACCATGGGCACCCTGGAGGATCCCCGTGTCGACCGGACCAAGCTGCACCCCCTGACGGACATCCTGGTGCTGTCCGTGCTGGCCGTCATCTGCGGCGCCGACAGTTTCGTGGCCATCGCCCTCTTTGGCCAACTCAACGAGGAATGGCTGCGCACCTTCCTGGCGCTGCCGCACGGGATCCCCTCGCACGACACCCTGGGCCGGGTCTTCGCACGGCTGGACGCGGCCCGCTTCGAGGAGGGCTTCCGGGACTGGGTGCAGGCGGCCTTTGCGCTGACCGAGGGCCAGGTCGTGCCCGTCGACGGCAAGTGCCTGCGCGGCTCCCACGACCGGGGCCGGGGCCTGGAACCGCCGCACCTGGTGAGCGCCTGGGCCGAGGCCAACCGGCTGGTGCTGGCCCAGACGGCGGTGGACGACAAGTCCAACGAGATCACGGCCATCCCCGAGCTGCTGCGCATGCTGTGCCTGGAGGGCTGCATCGTGACCCTGGACGCCATGGGCTGCCAGAAGAAGATTGCCCGCCAAATCCGGGAGCAGGGGGCCGACTACGTGCTGCGTGTGCGGGCCAACCACAAGGGCCTCCACGGCCGCCTGCAGGACACGTGGGACCTGGAACGGTCCGAGGGCTTTGCCGGGTACGCCCACGACTATGCGGACACGGTCGGGAAAGGCCACGGGCGCATCGAAATCCGTCGCTGCTGGACCACCGGCGACCCCGACCTGCTCGCCCATGTCGATCCCGACCGGGCGTGGTGGGACCTGACCAGCCTGGTCTGGATCGAGTGCGAGCGGCGCTGCGGGGATCGGATCTCAACCGAGGTCCGCGGTTTCATTTCCAGCCTGCCGCCCAAGGCCAAGCCGCAGTTGGAGGCGGTGCGCAAGCACTGGGCCATCGAGAACGCCCACCACTGGGTCCTGGATGTCGCCTTCGGCGAGGACGGCAGCCGCATCCGCACCGGCCACGCCGCCCACAACATGGCGATCCTCAAGCGCATTGCCCACAATCTGCTGCGCCAGGACACATCCCTCAAGGTGGGCATCGCCAACAAGCGGCTGGCCGCGGGGTGGAACAAGGACTACCTGTGCCAACTGATCGGCCTCAAGACCAAACCCATTTAGATGCAATCGCCCTGCCTGCGGGGAGTGGCTGGGCGGAGGACCCGGCCCTCGACGGCTGGGTCTGGGACGGGGCCGGCGGCCACAGGAGCGAGGAGATGCAGGCCGTGGACGCGCCCCGGGTGGTGCAGCCACCCTATGCGCCCGAACCGGACCCGGTCGAGCGCTTCTTCCGGGAGCTGTGCCGGGCCATTGAGGGCAGGGCCTATCCGTCCCTGCAGGCCAAGCAGAAGGCCCTGGAACCGATCCTAAACGCCTGCCAAGCGATCCGGAGCGGGTGCGGTGGCTGTGCGGTTGGCAGTGGATCCGCAAGGCCCTCAAGGACCTGCCCGCCGATGCTGAAGTGGCATAACCATCGTGGATTGGTATTAGGGTCCGGGTTGGCCGTCTGGCTTCAGGCACCAGGCCACGGGGATGGCCAAACCCCGGTAGACCACTCTGACGTTCAGAGCCTCGCTCTTGGCGGTGGGGTCAATGGCCCTCAACTCCGAACCTTCCCACTAGGCCAGCACCCCAGCGCAGGAGCGGCGTGAAATAGGTCGCCTCCAGCTGGACCCGGCAGGATGCGGTCCGGTGGGCCCCGTCGCGCAGCCACTCCCGCAGGTACTAACGCATCATGGCACTGTTTCACTTTCGTTGAAAACGGTTCAGGCCCGGAACAAGACGAGAGGCTCTGTACCCTTGGTTTGATGTCATTCAACCAAGCAAGGACCTCCCGCCATGTCTTTCACCGTAGTCCCTGAAGATGCCGCACGTCAACTCGCGGACCCCGGCCCGCCGGAGGCGTGTCCCCATTGCGGCCGACGCGCCTTTTGGCGCAACGGCTGCTGCTGGGTTCCTGCCGCGTGCAACGCTGGTGTTGCCAGAGCTGCGGGCGCACACATTCGCGCCTCCCGGAGGGGTGACCGGCCAGCAGCGCACGCGGTCCTGGCAGGCAATCCTGATGCGCCTATACGTGCTGGGCGTCAGCCTGCGCGCGACCGCGGCCAGCCTGGAGGTCCTGGGCTGCTTCGTAAGCCCCGCCAGCCTGTGGCGGGACGTGCAGCGGCGGCAGGCGGAGGCCCCTTGGGACTCGGCGGCGAAGCTGCCCGGGGTGGTCCTGCTGGACGAGACCTAGTGCTTGTGTGTGACTAGGATGAAGGGTTACAATGGCGGGGTTGAAGCCAT
>JAPPAJ010000305.1 GCA_026705565.1 Caldilineaceae bacterium
GGCCTGGTTCTCATTGGGGTAGAGCGTAAGGTCCAGTTCCGGAAGTTCCAGGATCTCCGCCAGCGGCTCCCGGCTGCGCCGGGTGGCGTCCGCTTCCAGTTGCCGGCGGACAATGGCCAGCAGTTTCTGTTCGTCGTCCCCCTTGCGATGGAAGTGCAGTGCGCCCCGGTTCAGGGCGTCGATGTAGGTGGAGTTGACCTGTTCCTCGGTGGCTTGCTGCCCGGAAATGACGACCACAAAGGGGTCCCTGGCCTTGTGCTCCATGCGATCCAGCAGTTCGAGGCCGTCGATGCCGGGAAGCTTGATGTCCAGGACCACCACGCTGGGCTGGTGCAGCGTAATGAGCCGTTCCCCCTCCTCGGCGCTGTCGCAACTGATGATGTGGACGTCGGGCAGGTGGCTTTCCAGGAAGCGCTGGGCCGAACGCCGAAAGTAGCGGTCGTCGTCAATCAACACGAGCTTCGTAATCATGGCTGATTTGCGGTGTGGTTGGTCCGGCGAGAACAGGGAATTATTGTAGCCATCGGGGCCGGAATGTGCCGGCCCGGTATCACATTCGTCCCGGGCGGCCCGATTTCGGGACCGGGCCGGGCCATCGACGCGCGATGGGACCGCAGGGCACCCAATGGCACAACTCCGCGGGATGCTGCCCGCGGGCCGGGGAAACCTATAATTTGACATTCTGAGCCATCCGGATGATGCCCCGTTCATGAACAACGAGTTCCGCATTGAAAAAGACAGCATGGGCGAAGTCGCCGTGCCCGCCGCGGCCCTCTACGGCGCCCAGACCCAGCGTGCGGTCGACAACTTCCGCATCAGCCCTTATCGGTTTCACAGACTCTTCCTGCAGGCGCTGGCCCAAATCAAGCAGGCTTCGGCCTTGGCCAACCATGAACTCGGCCTGCTCCCCGAAGAGCGTGTTGCAGCCATTGCCGAGGCGGCTGCGGCGGTGGCGGACGGGCGGCACGACGGGGAATTCCCGCTGGACATCTTTCAGACGGGTTCCGGGACCAGCACCAACATGAATGCCAACGAAGTCATAGCTGCGTTGGCCGAACGGAAATCGGGGATTGCGGTCCACCCCAACGATGACGTCAACATGTCGCAAAGCAGCAACGACGTCATTCCCAGCGCCATCCACGTCAGCACGGCGGCGGCGGTCCGTGCATTGTCCAGGGCGCTCGAGGGCATGCTTGCGGACATTGACAGCCAGATTGAGGCCACCGGCGATGTGGTCAAGACGGGACGCACCCATTTGATGGATGCCGTGCCGGTGACACTGGGGCAGGAGATGGAAGCTTGGCGGCATCAATTGGAGGGATGCCGCGCAGGGCTTCGGGAAGGACTGGCCGGCCTGTCCCAATTGCCGCTGGGCGGGACGGCGGTTGGTACCGGCCTCAATGCGCATCCCCGGTTTGGGGAGGTTGCCTGCCGCCACCTGTCCGATTTGGCCGGAACCACGTTTGCCAGCAGTTCCAATCACTTTGCCCGGATTGCCGGGCAGGAGGCGGCCGCGGATGCCGGCAGCCGGATGCGGTCCCTGGCGGTCTGTCTGATGAAGATTGCCAACGATCTGCGCTGGATGAACAGCGGGCCCATCGCCGGCTTGGGCGAAGTGACGCTTCAGGCGCTCCAGCCCGGCAGCAGCATCATGCCCGGGAAGATCAATCCCGTGGCGCCGGAGGCGGCCGCCATGGTGTGCGCCCAGGTCATGGGCAACGATGTCACAGTGGGCATCGCAGCCCAGTCCGGGGTGTTCCAGCTCAATGTGATGCTGCCCGTCATCGCCCACAACCTGCTGGAAAGCGCCGGTTTGCTGACCGGCGCGGTCCGGGTCCTGGGCAGTGCCATTGCCAACCTGACCGTCAACAGGGAGCGCATAGAAGCCGCCACGAGCCGCAATCCAATCCTCGTAACGGCCCTGAACCCGGTCATCGGCTACGAACTGGGAGCCTCCATCGCCAAGCGGGCCTATGCCGAAGACCGATCGCTCAAGGATGTGGCCCTGGAAATGACGGATTTGTCCGCCGAAGAACTCGACCGGCTGTTGGATCCGGCCAAGCTGACCAAGGGCGGCATTGCCGAATAGAGCCGTGTGGTTCCGGCCATGCGCGATGTCGCGGCATCCATGACATCCGAGGCGGTTCCTGTCGGGACTGAATATTCCCGGGTCCAAGGAGTTGGGGTCGTGCTCGGGTGCCTTGCCGGCATCGAAACTGGACGGCCAGGGCTTCGGAATGCCCGCTGTGCCACCGGTATTGCCGGGCTGGCCGGACGTTACGGCTGCAGGTAGCCCAAAGGGTTGACGTGGACGCCGTGCAGGCGCAGTTCCAGGTGGAGATGGGGGCCGGTGCTGTTGCCCGTACTGCCCAGGGTGCCCAGGACTTCTCCCTGGCGCACCGCCTGGCCCTGCCTGACGTAGACCGTGCTGAGGTGTGCGTACAGGGAGGTGTAGCCGTTGCCGTGGTCCACCACCACCATGTTGCCGTAGCCGTAGTTCCAACCGTAGGTGGCGTAGGCGACCGTCCCGTGGTCCAGGGTTTTGATGGGGGCTCCGGTGCGCGAGGAATAGTCGATGGCCTTGTGCGCGTCCCAATAACCCTGGGTTATGTGGGAGCGGTCCAGGGGCTTGAGAAAGATGCCGGTGGCGGGCAAGGCACCGGTCGGTGCCTTAATGTTGAAATTGATGGAGGCGCCCCTTGATGCGGTGGGCAGGAGCGGCTTGACGCCGCCCGGAATCATCAGATCCTTGCCAACCTGCAGTTGGGTGGCCGTGCTTGCGAGGCGGTTGGGTTCGTAGGCCACGATATCGTTGATGTCGGCGCCGTAAACGTTGGCCAGTTGGGACAACGTGTCCCCCGGGACTATGCGGTGCATGGCCCCGTCCACGGCCGGGATCATGAGCAGGTCGCCCACGGACAGATGGGAAATGTCGTCCAGCGACGGATTGGCCCATTGGATGGTGGTGCGCTTGAGGCCGCGGCTGGCGGCCAGGCCCCAGACGGTGTCGCCCCGCTCGACCACATAGCGTTCAAGTCCGGTGGCGGGATCCACCCGGCTCGCGGCGTCCATCGGGCCGGCGGCGTCCTGGACCGGATTCAGGACGGTCCGGGGAACGGGCCTGTTGAGTTGAGCCAGCAGCCCGGCGGTGCCCGTGCTTTCGATGATGGCCGACCTGTCCAGTTCTGCGCCGGGAACCGTGGCACGAAAAGCCGTGATCGACAGATCCTCCAGCGGATTCAGCAGGTCCACGTTGGCCTGGAAGAGTGCCACCGTCACGAGAATCGCAAACACGGTGGCAATGGAGATCAGGGATCTGAACTGCCGGAGAACACTGATCCAGCTGTGCGGAGCCGCGCGCAGCACCGGCGTTTGCTCCAGCAGCAGATGGGTGGAGGTTGCCCCTGGACTGTTGGGACTCGATGGCCGGGACCGCAGCATGGCCGGCATCACTCAATCGCCTGAGGATGGACGTCGGCTGCGAGTGTAGCACGCCACCGGCGCGCCCATGGGAGTGGAGTGTTCCGTGCCGGGCGTCCGCCCCGACCGGCATCGGTGGACCTTGACTATAAAGTCAGCTTGGACAGGAAGTCCGCGTTGTTGTTCGACTTGCTCAACCGCTCCAGAATGGGCAGGATGGCTTCCTGGCTGCCGCCCACCGCGTCGATCATCCGGCGCAGGGTGAAGACCTGGGTCAGGACTTCGGGATCCAGGAGTTTCTCCTCCGCACGCGTCCCGCTGCGCTCCACGTCGATGGCGGGGAAGATGCGGCGTTCGGCCAGCTTGCGGTCAAGGTGCAGCTCCATGTTGCCGGTGCCCTTGAACTCCTCGTAAATCATGTCGTCCATGCGGCTGCCGGTGTCAACCAGGGTGGTTGCCAGAATGGTCAGCGATCCGCCCTCCTCGATTTTGCGCGCCGTGCCAAAGATCTTCTTGGGCGGATAGAGTGCGGCCGGATCGATGCCGCCGGACAGCGTCCGGCCCGACGGCGGAACCACCAGGTTGTAGGCCCTGGACATGCGTGTGATGCTGTCCAGCAGGATGACCACGTCGCGACGGAACTCGACCAGCCGGCGCGCCCGTTCCAGTGCCATCTCCGAGACGCGCACATGGTTGGCCACCGGCTCGTCGAAGGTGCTGGGGAACACCTCGCCCTGCACCGAGCGTTCCATGTCCGTCACCTCTTCGGGGCGTTCCCCGATGAGGAGCACAATCAGGGTCACGTCCTCGTGATTGGCGGTGATGCCGTTGGCGATGCGCTTAAGAATGGTCGTCTTGCCGGCCATCGGCGGCGAAACGATGAGGCCGCGCTGTCCGCGCCCGATCGGGCACAGCAGATCGATGAGCCGCGTGGCCAGGACGCTGGGCTGGGTCTCCAGGTACAGTTGTTCGTCCGGAAAGATGGGGGTCAGCCGCTCGAAGTGAGGGCGCAGCTTGGCGTCCTCGGGCTCCATGTCGTTGACGGTCTCGACCTTGAGCAGGCCGTTGTAGCGCTCGGATTCCTTGGGTTTGCGGAACTGGCCGATCACCATGTCGCCCGTCCGCAGGCCAAACCGGCGGATTTGACTCTGGCTCACATAGACATCGTCGCTGCCTGGCAGCAGGTCCTCGGTGCGCAGGAAACCGATGCCGTCCGGCATGATCTCGAGGACGCCACCGCCGAACAGGTTGCCTTGCGCCTCGGAAATGTTGCGCAGGATGTTGAGCACCAGATCCCGTTTCGTCTGTCGGGTGGCTCTGCGGACATTGTGTTCGCGGGCAAGCGCGACCACTTCGGCCGGCGACATGGCATAAAGGCCCTTGTAGGTGTAGCGGGGACGGGATCGGGACCGGCGATCCGCGTCTTTGGTTCGCGCCATTCAGCGTCTCCTGCTGCTGGGCAGTTTGACCGACAAAGTGACCGCTGGCACGCGGCCGATTCACAGGAAATCCACAGTGCCAATGATAGCACTGAATTTCTAGATTGTTCCTGGGAAAGAAAGTGGATTGGAGGCGGGCCGTCGTATCGACTCAACGGAGCCGAGGACTGGGCCGGCCTTGCGCGGTGCTTGGCGTGTGCGCCCGGCTGAATCAGGTAAGGGAGCGAGCGGGGTACTGCTGCGTGGGGAAGAGGGGTGGAAATCCGCAGCCCGCGCGATACGGATCCCATTCGTTGATAGTCTAGCACACGCGGTGCCGTGGAATAATTGTTGTCCCCATGCGGTTTGCCAAGATTTCCAGCGGAGTATGCGCGTGACGACACCTGAAGAACTGATGGCCGTAGCCAAGGCGGCGGCAACCAATGCCTATGCTCCCTACTCCAAGTTCCGCGTCGGCGCCGCCGTGCTGGACGCGGACGGCAGTATTACCCCGGGCTGCAATGTCGAGAACGCCGCCTACGGTTCCACCATCTGCGCGGAGCGCACGGCTCTGGTCTCCGCGGTGGTGCAGGGGCGTAGACAGCCCACGGCGTTGGCCGTCTACGCCGAGCCGGGGGCTTCGCCCTGCGGCAGCTGTCGCCAGTTCATGGTTGAACTGGGCCCGACGATGCAGGTGTACCTGGGCAACGCGGAGGGTCGGCTCATCAGCACCTCGATTACGGAACTGCTGCCCAATTCCTTTACCGAATTCGATCCGGAATAGGCCCCGGCGCGGAACCGATCAGCGCGGAAAACGCTGATCGGGGTGGACCGGCAGGCCCGAACCCTCCCAGGGGCCCGGTGGACCGTCCGTAATCGTGGTCCAGCATTCGTCCTGGTTGTAGACCCGGAATCCCAGCTTTTGATAGTTGGGCAGGGCGGCCGGGTGATCCAGTTCGCAGGTGTGCAGTCGGACGCGCGCCACCCCGGGCGCCATGTCCCAGGCGTGGCGGACGGCCTCGGAGAGGGTCCAGGTTCCATAGCCCTTGCCCTGGAATTCCCGCATCAGGCCGAACAAGGCGATTTCCACTTCCTGCCACTTGCGCCGGAGTTCGAAGTACCCAATCGGCGTGCCTTTGACATAAAAGACCCAGACCTGTATGTCCGGACCGGAAAGGTATGTTTTCCACCGCGCCCAACTCCAGTGGTAGCGATCGGTCCAGTACCAGTCACCGCCCACTGCGGTGAGCAGAAACCGTGCGAATTCCGGCGAGGGGTGTTCCGCTTGGCGCAGGACGATGCCGGCCGGCGGCCGGGCAATCGGTTTCCAGTCGCGTCGGCTGGTCATGTGCAGGTACCAGCGCCACATTTTCACCTTGCGGGACTTGGGTTTCAGCGGGATCATGGTTTGGGCAATGCGAATTTCTGGAGCTTGCCCAGGGCGTTGCGCGGCAGTTCGTCCACGAAGTGGCAGGCCTTGGGGGCCTTGAAGCTGGCCAGGTGGCTGCGGCAGTGGTCGAGCAGGGATCCAGTGTCCACCGGCCGGTCCGCCACCAGGAATGCCACGGGCACCTGCCCCCATTCCGGATCACCCCGGCCCACGACCGCGGCTTCGCGGACACCGTCGTGGGCAATCAGGACTTCCTCAATCTCGCGGGGATAGACATTGATGCCGCCGCAGATGATGAGCTCATGCCCCCGGCCCAGCAGCGTGAGGTAGTGGCTGTCCGGGTCCAGGACGGCCATGTCGCCGGTCCGGAACCACAAATGGCCGTCTGCGCCCGGCACGAAGGCGGCCGCCGTGGCCTCGGGATTGTTCCAGTAGCCCTTGAACACATTGCTGCCGCGCACCAGCAGCCAACCCTCGGTGCCCGGCGGGACCGGCCGCTCGTCGGCGTCCACGACCCGGGCCGACACCCCGGGCAGCGGCAGGCCGACCGATCCGGGGATGCGCGGACCGGCCAGCGGGTTGCTGAAGTTCATGCCGGTTTCGGTCATCCCGTACCGTTCGAGGATGACATGACCGGTCAGGCGCTCAAAGGTTCTGTGATCCTCGGCGGCCAAGGGCCCGCTGCCGGAACAGAAAAGGCGCATCCGCGGAAATTGCGGCGGGGGCATTGCCTCAAGTGCCTGGATCAGGCGGTAGTACATGGTGGGCACGCCGAAGAACAGGCTGGCGCGGGCCTGGGACAACTCCCCAATCGTGGCTTCCGCGTCGAACGAACTGCGCAACAGAACGGTGGCGCCGGCGGCCAGGGCACAGGTCAGGCCAACCTGCAAGCCGTGCACGTGGAACAACGGGAGGGTCAGCAGCAGTACATCGTCCGGGCGCCAAGCCCAAGCCGCCAGCAGGCCGGTGACCGTTGCCACCATGTTGTTGTGGGAAATCATGGCCCCCTTGCAGAGGCCGGTGGTGCCGGAGGTGTACAGCAGCGTGCATGTGTCGTCACCGGACAAGGGCGGCGGAGCGGCCGATTCGTGCGGTACCGAATCGGGTTCGAGACCATGCACCGGAATCCGATTGCGTTTGATCCCTGCGATGTCTGCCAGATGGCCCGCGCAGGTGCTGTCGGCAAGGATCAACGTCGGTTGGCAATCCCCGACGATATGGGCCAACTCGGACTTGCGGTACCGGGTGTTGACGGGAACCAGAATCGCGCCGGTCCGCCAAATTGCCAGGCAGGCGACCACAAAATGATCGGAGTTGGCCGCCATGATCATGACCCGGTCTCCTCTGGCCAATCCCTGTCCAAGGAGCCACGACGCAAAGCTGGCGGCTTCTCGGTGCAGTTCGGCGTAGGTCCAGCGGCGGACGCCGTCCGCCGCCGCAAACTCCAGCGCGCACTTGTCCGGAGTTTGATGCAGGGGTATGCGCAACAGGTCAGGCAGGTTCATTGGCGCCTGGGGATGGAATTGGAGAGGGGCACCGGGAATCGGCTGGAGGGGACGGCAGGAACCGCGCCATGGGGAATGGGTGGGTATTCAGGTGGCCCGGTACAGTATAAGTAGAGCCGAAGCGTCAGCCCCAGTCGCGTTGGAGGAATGACGCCGGAATCATTGCCAACCTGCTTGGCCGTCCAACCCGCCCGTTTGAAACATATGCCCACCTTGCCCACCGCGGTCTCCTATAACGAGGAGAGCCGATTACACACCCATCCGCAGCACCCGGAACACGCCGGTCGTCTGCAGACAATTCTGAATCTGCTTGACGCCGACGGCATACGCGAGCCGTTGATGTTCGTGAACGGCAGGCCGGCCGGCGAACCGGATCTGCTCAGGGTGCATTCGCCGCTGCATTTGGAGCGGGTGCGGGATACCGAACGGGCGGAAGGCCTTCAATGGCTCGACGCCGATACCTACGGCAATGAACACAGTTGGCAGGTGGCGCGCCGCGCAGCCGGGACTGTCGTCGAGGTGACACGTCAGGTGTTGGTCGGCCAAGCCGTGAACGGCATGGCGCTGGTGCGACCGCCGGGTCACCATGCCACCCCCGATCGGGCCATGGGGTTCTGTCTGTTCAACAACATCGCCGTGGCCGCCGCGTGGGCGTTGGCGGAGACCGACATCAATCGGATCCTGATCCTCGACTTCGACGTGCACCACGGCAACGGGACCCAGGACATCTTCTGGCGCGATCCGTCCGTTCTGTTCGTGTCGCTGCACCAGAGCCCGTTGTATCCGTTCACCGGCGACGCGTCCGAAACCGGCGGCCCTCCGGCGGAGGGCTTCAACTGCAACTTGCCGCTGCCGCCCGGTGTCGGCGACCAGGGATATCTGAGGATGCTGGACGAAGTCGCCGTGCCGCTGGCGGAGGCCTTCGCACCCGATTTGATTCTGGTCTCGGCCGGCTATGATGGCCACTGGCTGGATCCCCTGGCCCACATGCAACTTACGGTTGCCGGCTACACCGCCATGGTTCGAAGACTGGTGGAGTTGGCGGCTATGCTGTGCCGGAACCGGTTGGTCCTGGTCCTGGAAGGAGGCTATCGCCTTGAGGTACTCGCGCACGCCGTGGTCAATTCCATCGCCGCGTTGGCAGGCGAAGACGGTCCGGATGATCCCTTCGGTGCGCCGCGGCAGGACGAACGCGACATTGCGCAACTGGTCGCGAGATACCGCAGTCAGTGGTTCGGTGGCCGCTGATGGCCCTTCCCACCGACGCGATGCCGACCGGAACCCAGCCAACGGGGATTCCGTTGGACTGGTGGATGGGCCGATTGGACAAGGTTCTGGAAGCCGGTGCCCTGGACGATGCCACGATGCTGGTCCGGGGGCTCCTGGCGGAGCGGCCGCTGCACCTCCAGGCCTATGAGCGCGCCCTGGCCGTCACGTGGCGCAACGGCCAGGGCGGGGAGGCCGCCGACATCGCCCGCAGGCTGCTGGGGGCCGATCCCCTCAATGTTGCGGCCAGGAGCGTGCTCGCGCGGCGGGCCGAATTCGAGGATGGAATCCAGGCGGACCGCACGCGGGCCCTTTGGCAACAGGTTTGGCAGATGCATCCGTTGCACCCGGAAATGCGGCGTCAGTGGAGTCGGTTCGGCGCAGATCTGTCGCTGGACCTTCCGGCCAGGGGATTCATTCACATGCGTGCCCGTCACTGGCCTGCGGCGCGACGGGTGTTTTCGGAATTGGCCCTCGGGTGGCCGGAACGCGAGGACTGGCAACTGGCCCATCTGATTTGCACCTGGCGCGACTACCGGAATCGGGAGGCCTTGACCCTGGCCCGTCTGCAGGTGGACGACAACCGGCACTTGTTGGCGGGTTGGCGCATCCTGTCCCGTGTGGGCGAAGTCGCCGACCGCAGGGTGGCCGCGACCTATATCGGTATGCTGGACCCCGACGGGAACCACACGCGCCTGATGCTGGGGCTGGGATTTGTGCCGGCTGCCAGCACGGTGCCACAATTGCCCATTCCCGGGAACAACCCGCGGCTGTTGCGCTGCCTTGGATTGGAGACATTACATAACGATGAGTGAACGGACCTTTGTGATTGTCAAGCCCGATGCGGTTCAGCGCGGCCTGGTCGGGGAAATCATTGCCCGTTTTGAGCAGAGGGGGCTCAAGCTGAAGGGCCTGAGGATGCTGCAGGTTGGCCGCGAACTGGCCGGTGAGCACTACGCCGTGCACAAGGATCGGCCCTTCTTTGCGGACCTGATCGATTTCATCACCAGTTCACCGGTGGTGATCATGCTGGTGGAAGGCAAGGACGCGATCCAATTGGTGCGCAACATGGTGGGTGCGACCAATCCGGTCGAGGCGACGCCCGGTTCGATCCGGGCCGACTTCGGTTCGGACATCGGCCGCAATCTGGTGCATGCCAGCGACGGCCCGGAGACGGCGGCTGCGGAGACGTCCCTGTGGTTCGGCGACGAAGCCGTGGACTGGGTCCGGGCCACCGACGGCTGGATTTGGGAGTAGGGTCCGGGGAGTTCGAAAGCGTTGTGTCCGATCAGCCAAGCCAGCTGCAATCCGGTCGCACGGGCGGCGCCCCCCTGACCAGCCTCGAGTTGGTGCACGCCCTGGTGGACTGGCTGGAGGAAAAGCAGGTTGCCGACATTGTCGTCCTGGACATCGGCGCAAACTCGTCGATTGCGGACTACTTCCTCATTGGCACGGTGGTAAACGATCGGCATGCCCGCGCCATTGAAGAGGACATTCTGGCCGACTTCCAGAAGCAGACCCGGGTCCGGCCCCAGGGCATTGAAGGCAGACCGGCGGACGGCAGCGGCTGGCACCTGATGGACTACGGGGATGTAGTCCTGCACATGTTCACAAAGGACTCGCGGGAACACTACGCCCTTGAGGAACGCTGGAAGGACTCCCGGGTGGTCCTGAAGCTGTTGTAGCTGTCCGGGCTTGTCAGGCAGGCGCCAGGGCCCGGGTCCTGTGGTCGATGGTCCGGCCCGGAGACGCGACCAGCAGATCGGTTGCCAGATTCAGGAACAGGCCGTGCTCGACGATCCCGGCCCTGGCCGACAGTGTTTCGGCGAGGCCGACCGGGTCGTCAATGGGGCCGAAGTCCGCGTCCAGGATGTAGTTGTCCTGATCTGTTCGGTACGGGGTACCATCGGCATTGCGCCGCCGCGCCGTGGTTTTGGCTCCGTGGTCCAGCAGAAAGCTGCGGTGGGCCTCGAACCCGAACTCCATCACTTCCAGCGGCACGTGCCAACGCGTGCCCAGTTGCGGTGACAGCTTGGTGTAGTCGGCAATGATGACGAGGCGCCGGCTGGCCTGGGCCACGATTTTCTCCCTGGTCAGGAACCCGCCTCCCCCCTTGATCAGGTTGAGGGACGGATCTGTCTCGTCGGCGCCGTCGATGCACACGTCGATGGTCTGGTGCTCCTCCAAGCTCGTGAGCGGGATGCCGACTTCCGTTGCCAGGGCTCCAACCTCCAGGGCGGTGGGGACGCCGAGGATGTCCTTGAGACGGCCCGAGCGCAGTTCCCGGCCCAATTCCCGGACGAACAAGGCGGCCGTGCTGCCGCCGCCGAGCCCCACGACGGTGCCCGACGCGACAAAATCCAATGCGCGGCGGGCCACCTGCAGTTTGAGTTCATCAACGGACGTCATGGGCGGAGGGATTGGAAGGGGCCAACGGCCGGTAAGGGTATACCGCCGTTAGGCAAGATCCAGAAATCCGGCCACCTCGCGCCCGACGCGCTCCGGATTGTCCATCGAGGGGAAGTGGCCGCAATCGGTCAGGGCCACGATTTTGATGTCTTCCACATGGCGGCCCAGTCTTTCGACTTGGCTGAAGTGGACCCAGGGATTGGCACCGCCCCAAACCACCAGGGTCGGACTGGCGACGTTGCGCAGCATGCGCGGGTGGTCCCAGAACAGGGCATCGGGTTCTCCCCAATGGATCCAGCGGCGCAGGAGCCGACGACCTTCAGGGGAACCGTACGTGTCCAGGGCCGCCACGGCACAGTCATCGACGGCTGGGGATGCTCCGACACTGGCCTTGCGGAAGTAGGACCTGACGGCCTGTCCGAACAGGATCCCGTTCATGGCGGGACCGGTCAACCGTCCGCGCCACAGCCGCAAGCCCCTGGGCATGAACTGATCCGGGTAGAAGGAGGGACTGAACCACACGATGCGGTCGACATGGTGCTGGTAGAGCGATGTGTAGCGCAGCAGGGCCAGGCATCCCAGATCCTGGGCCACGGCTTGGATGCGGGTGATGTGCATGGCCAGTCGGAGGGCCTCCAGAACCTCGGCTAGGTGGTTGAAGTCCATCTCCCGCTTGTCGGTTCCGGATCGGCCGAAGGCTGCCAGGTCCGGTGCCACGATGCGCGGACCGGGCGGCAGGACTTCAATCAAGTGGTGCCAAAACGTGCTGTCGCAAAGGAATCCGTGCAGCAGCATCAAGACGGGGCCGGAGCCACCCTCGGGCTGCGTATCCATGACCGGCACGGCTCCCAGGTGGGTGTCTACGATGTGTCGGTGGACGTTCACCGGCCGCCCTTCGAGGCGAACCTGCCGCGGACGGGATCAGCGCAGGGTCGGGCGGACCTGTTCAATGGCCAGGTCCCGGCGTTCCCGGTCCAGGAAGATGGACACCGTTCGGTAGCCGATGTCCGCCAACAGGTCCAACGCCTCCTTGAAATGGTCGGCCACGCGGTGGGCCGTGTGCGCATCGGCGCCCACCACGACCGGAATGCGGCGTTGGTGCATCATTTCAAGTTGGGCCCGGCCGGGGTTGTACTCCTTGATTGTCTTGAGGAGCCCCGAGGTGTTCAGTTCCATGCAGGTCCCTGCGGCTGCGATGCGGTCCAGACTCGCTTCAATATCGGGTGCGTAGCGGTCAAAGTCCCACTCCGCGTGATCAATGTTCTTGACGAGATCGGGATGGGACAGGCAGTCGAACAGTCCGGATTCCGCCGCCTCCGCCAGCATTCGATAGTAGGTGCGGCGGTACGCGGGCGTTTCGCCGGTATCGTATCGTTCCTTGAAGTAACCGGCATGGGGATGTACGGAACCGAGAATGTACGAAAAGGGACGCGACGCGTGAAGCTCGGTCAGGTAGGGGATTAGGAACGGCGCGAAGTCGCTCTCCATGCCCATGCGAATGTCCAGGCGGCCGCGCCACTCGGCGGCCGACCGGAATACCAGGTCCACGTACGTGTCCAGTTCGTCCGGCGCCATGCGCGCTTCGTGGTTGATCCTGTTTGGCAACGGGCAATGGCAAGTGACGGTCATGCCCTTCAGGCCCCGTTCCACGGCCTGCCGGGCATAGTCGTCAACGGACCCTGTGGCGTGGCGGCACAGGGTTGTGTGCATGTGGGACTCGTAGAAGATGGATTCCGTGCTTGAAATGATGAACTTCCTTCGCCGGACGACTTGGTTTTGGCATGGCGGGCCTGAAGCCAACCGTGCAGGATTATGAAGGTGCCGCCACTCGGATCCCAGAATCTCAGGTGTGGTTCCCGCGTCTGGACCGGCCCAAACCCGGGTCGGCCGACGCCAAGGCGGGAGTCAGTGCAACGTCCGGCGGACCAGTTCAATGTCCAAGTCCCGACGTTCCCGCTCCAGGAAGATGGACACCGTTCGGTAGCCGATGTCCGCCAACAGGTTCAACGCCTCCTTGAAATGGTCGGCCACGCGGTGGGCCGTGTGCGCATCGGCGCCCACCACGACCGGAATGCGGCGCTGGTGCATCATCTTGAGTTGGGCTCTGCCGGGGCTGTATTCCCGCAAACTCATGAGATGGCCGGCGGTGTTCAGTTCCATGCAGATTCCCGTGGCTGCGATGCGATCGAGGCTCTCTTCAATGACGGGAGCATAGAAATCGAAGTTCCATTCCGCGCGCTCGATGTACTTGACTAGATCGGGATGGGACAGGCAGTCGAACAGCCCGGTCTCCGCCGCCTCCGCCAGCATTCGATAGTAGGTGCGACGGTACGCGGGCGTGTCGCCGGTAGCGTATCGTTCCCTGAAGTATTCGGCCTGCGGATGGACAGAGCCGAGGATGTACGAGAAGGGGTGCGCCTCGTGCAGTTCGGTCAGGTAGGGGATCAGGAAGGGGGCGAAGTCGCTTTCCATGCCCATGCGGATGTCCAGGCGGCCGCGCCACTTGGCGGCCGACCGGGACACCAAGTCCACGTACGTGTCCAGTTCGTCCGGCGCCATGCGATTCTGGTGGTCGATCTTGTTGGGCAACGGACAATGGCAGGTGACGGTCATGCCTTTCAGGCCCCGTTGCACAGCCTGACGGGCATAGTCATCCACAGTCCCTGTGGCATGCCGGCACAAGGTTGTATGCAGGTGGGATTCGTAGAATGTGGGTTCCAGACTTGAAATGGTGGACTTCCTTGGCCGAGCAATCTGGCTGCGGCATGTCGGACTCGCCGCCGGCCTTTGCAGGATCATGAAACATCCTGCCGCCCGGATCCTGGAATCAAGGTGCAGTGTGGCAACTGTCCCGGGGTTGGGTCCGGCAGGCGCGGTCTGTCCGCAGGGGGCGCATGAGCTTGGCTGGGGGCCTCAAGGTTCGGTGTTCCCCCAAACTCCGGCGGCACCTGAAACGGGACTCCCTCGAACAGGACACCAGTGTTTCCGATCTGGTGCGCAACTGGGCCGATGCTGGCTGGAGGAGAAGGGGACTTTAGCCGCTGATTGGCGGCAGGTCGTCCCGTAGAATGCCGTCTGCACAGCAAGGGGGCAGGCGCGATGTACCTCAAACTCACTGATAATAGTCCTTCAGAGGAGCGTAAGAGGTCCGAGACGGCTTCGCCTTTTCACTTGGCCGTCAACCCGGAGCGTCTGACACCCTCGGCGATGGAGGATCTCCGGCGAGCTTGGGGGGTACGTCCAGCCATGCCCGAACATGTGCGAATGTCCTATGAGGACAATGTCCGGGTTCGCTGGAATCTGCACTCCAATGCCATTGAAGGCAATACGCTAACCCACGGTGAAACCATTGTGTTGCTGTTGCTGGGCGAAGCCGTGGGCGGACGCTTGATGCGGGAGTGCGAGGAAGTGGTAGGCCACGACTTGGCAGTTTCGTATGTACGCGAGATGGCCGGCCAGGATCGGGAATTGCTCCAGACGGACCTGCGCGAGTGGCACAGCTTGTTGTTGGTCAGGCCCTACCGCATGCCGGCTCAGACACCGGAAGGACGCCCTACCTCTCGCCTTATACAGGTGGGTACTTACAAGCAGGTGCCCAATTTTGTGCGCTTGTCCGACGGGAGCATCAAGCGTTTCGCCACGCCCGAAGAAACCCCCGCCTTGATGACGGAACATGTGGACCGCCTGAACACAGACTTGCAACACTACCTGACATCTCCGTCCAAAGGCGATTTTCCGAAGTTGCTGGCTCGCCAGCACGCTGACTACATCCAAATCCACCCCTTTGACGATGGCAACGGCCGCACGGGGCGTCTCATCACAAGTTGGTTGTGCCTGAAATCTGGTTTCCCGGTCTCTATCATTCCAGTTTCACAGAGGGACACGTACTTGTCGGCAATGGACTATGCACACGCCGGAAACCTCCAACCCCTGCGCGACCTGATCGCGGCCACGCTGGTGAAGGAAGTGGATTTCGGCTTGGCCGTAGCCCGTGGGGAATGCGACTTCTCGGTGGACAACGAACACGCTGACCCGACCCGGCCGGTGGAGGGTTCCGACGGGGCCGCCATTATCACCAACGGCTGGGAAGTTCGCGGTTCGGCTTCATGAGTGGCGCTGTCACGGGGAGCAGCGACCTGCCTTCGTATTCCTGGTTTTTGTCGGGTGTTCCGTGCCGTCCTTTGAGCATGGGCCGGTTGTCCTGCATCCCGCAATTCACGAGACGCTCCGTTCGGCGGATCAATTGCGGAGTTTGGGTTGCGTCCGGAAGTATTATCCGGCGCGGTGCACGGCCGTGAGGCCGTGCCACTGCACCAACGCCAAATTGCTGTGCGTCCCGGATGAGACCATGTACCGCCCACAGGTATGCAACCTGCTCTGCTAGGCGGCCTTTTCCGTGTTGGAACGGCCAGCGTCGTTGCGTGCGAGGACCTGTCCGCCTCCATGCAGTTGGCGCCATACCACGATCGGGACACCCACCGCTGCCCGGGTGGGTAGGATAAGGGCGAGATGGCCGACACGCTCGCCTTGATATCTCTGTGCAGAACCTCTGCGCCGGCCTTGGTCAGTCCAGCCTGCATATCGAAACGGGCTTCCGAATAGGTCAATTGCAGAGGCGTACCACGCGGCACCTGTCAATCAAGAGCGAAGTACCCAAAACCGCCAGGTTTTGAGGGACTGCCGTATTGCCACATGTCAACACGTCCTAACCACAAACCACCGGAAGGTGCGCGCTGGTCGCGTGCCATCCTGTTCGCCAATGGCTTGGTGCCCGATGCAAAGTCCTTGGGCCTGGCGATTGCCGACACTGATTGGCTGGTCGGCGTTGACGGTGGCACGGAACACTGTTTGGCCATGGGATTTGCTCCGCACTTGGTGGTGGGCGACATGGACAGCCTTGCCGGTGAACAACGTGCAAGGTTGACCCGGGAGGGAGTCCGGATGGATGTCCATCCTGTTGCCAAGGACAAGACCGATCTTGAACTGGCCATGGACCTGGTGGTTGAGGAAGGCATATGCGAGGTCCTGGTGGTTGGGGTTTGGGGCGGAAGGTTGGATCAGTCCCTGGCCAACATGCTTCTGCTGGGACGGTATGCAGGCCGTCTTCGGGTCAGGTTCACGGACGGGAAGGAGCATGGGGCCGTGCTGGTCGGCGAGGATGAACTGGAAATCCAGGGTGCTCAGGGAAGTGTCTGCAGCCTGGTTCCGGTCAGCGGCCTAGTGGACCGGGTGACAGTTGAAGGAATGCAGTATCCCCTGCACAACGCCTTGATCCACCAGGGCGACACACTGGCGGTGAGCAACCGCATCACGAGTACCAGGGCCTCGGTCGGCATTGGGCAGGGAATCCTGGTGGTGGTGTGGTTTGGCGAATGACAGCAGTTTGTCGGCGGCACTTTGGAAGGTCGCGTACCACTGCTGTCTATGGATATTCACCGACTTTGGGATTGCCCGTGGGCTCTCAATTCCGGCATGTTGTTTGTTGGGCTGCGCACCGACCGGTCCGGATGTCTCCTCGGTGTTGAGTCCGGCCATGGCAGCCCAAGGTGCTGTTCCCGCGGGCCTGGGTGCATGGGATGGGGGTCGGGCGGCAAAGCCATGGGTTGTAGAATCCGCCGAAACCGATTCCGTCCAATCCCCAACCCTGGGTCGAGGCATCGTGCCTCAACAGCAGCACCGGACGGGACATACCTCAGCAACCAAGGAGCAGCTTAATGTCAACCTCAGTCAGCAGACGTCAATTCCTGAAGGGGGCCGGCCTTGCCGGCGCCAGTCTCGCGTTGGCGGCCTGCGTCGCCCCCGGCATGCCTGCGGCGGTCGAGCCCGGTGCCCAGCCGATCCATCTGGTTTTGTGGGGTTGGTGGGAACCCCGGATGGCGATCTATGACAACGTGGCCCAGGAGTGGGCCGAACAGCGGGACAACTACACCATCGAAGTCCTCTCCGTCTCCGGCCGCCTGGAGAAAATCTACTCGGCCATCGAAGCCGGGACCCATCCCAACCTGTTCAAGATGGGTGAGGAGTTCTTCCCGATGCGCCGTGAAGGGCTCCTCCTGGAATTCCCCGAGGAGATATTCACCAACGATTGGTACGAGGAGACCTATCCGTCCGTGAACTGGGATGTCTACGGTCGTTACGTGATCCCGACCGGCATCAGCAGCACGCTGCTGGTCTACAACCGCGCGATGTTCGAGGAAGCCGGGCTGGATCCGGACACGCCTCCCGCCACATGGGAAGACTTCCTGGTGGCGGCCCAGGCCACAACCCAATCCGACGCTTCGGGGATTACCCGCTGCGGCGTCGTGCCTGCCGATGAGTGGCTGGGCTACAACCAGGTCCTGCAGCTGGGCGGCAACATCGTGGACACCTCCGGGGACTCGATCAAGGCCAACTTCACCAGCGAAGAGGCGGTCGCCGGTTACCAAACCGTTGCGGACTGGAATCTGGAGTACGGAGTCTGGGATCCGGACTTCCCGTGGAACGGCGAGGCGGTGGGCACCCGGTTGGCCTGCATGACCGAGGAACAGGCATGGATCGTGGGCGAATTCCGGGCCTCCTTCCCGGACGTCTACCCCGACCTCGGTTTCGCGCCGCCCCCGACGCCGACCGGGAACCCGGAACCCGTGCACGGCTACAAGTCGACGGTGCTCTCCGTGTCGGCCTTCAAGGGCGACACGGAAAC
>JAPPAJ010000093.1 GCA_026705565.1 Caldilineaceae bacterium
ATTCGATATAAGCCCCATCCGTTTCGGCAATGGTGGCAGGCAAAAGGGTTCCGGCAATTCCGCTCCCGACGTTGGAACAAGGGGACCGCATCGCCGCCAAACGGTTCTGTGAGCGGTCATCCAAACCAAACACCGAAACACCAAGGCAGGTTGGGTTACAGGGAGGATTTTGTGCATATAGCAGTTGACGTTGGCGGCACCTTCACGGATGTCAGCATCCTGGACGAAGCGACCGGTGCCTACCGGTTCGAAAAGGTGGAGACCGTACCGTCGGATCCCGCCTCCGGGGTTTTGGCCGGATTGGACAAGGCGGTAGTCGAGCCGCAGAAAATCGCCTACTTCATACACGGCACGACCCTCGGCATCAACGCGCTTCTGACGCGCACCGGAGCCAACGTCGCAATCGTCACCACACGCGGATTTCGCGACGTGTACGAACTGGGCAGGACCGACCGCGATCCGATGTACGACTTCAAGTACCGCAAACCCCCGGCCCTCGTGCCGCGGCACAGAGTCTTCGAGGTCGAGGAACGTCTGAATTTCCGAGGCGAAATCCTCACTCCCTTCAACCAGGACGACGCACTCCAAGTTGCATCCCGCATTGGAAACTCGGGTGCGGAGGCGGTGGCGATCTGCTTTCTGCACAGCTATGCCAACCAGATCCATGAACTTGCAATGCAGGAAGCACTGGCACAGGTCTGTCCCGACTTGCCGGTAACCCTCTCCAGTGATCTCTGCCGGGAGTACCGGGAGTACGAACGGACGAGCACGGCAGTGGTGAATGCCTATATTCAGCCGATCACGCGTGCCTATCTGGGACAGCTGGACCGGACGCTGGCGGAAGCCGGTTCGCACGGTCAATTCCTGCTGACCCGCTCCGGCGGCGGTGTGATGACGGTGGCCTCGGCCCAAGCGGAGCCGGTGCAGCTGATCCTCTCGGGACCAGCAGCGGGAGTCATCGGCGCGGCTGCCTTCGGCGAGGTCATCGGGGTTCCGAATCTGATCACACTCGACATGGGCGGCACCAGCCTCGACACTTCGCTTATCGTGGACGGACAGCCTCGATACAACAATGACCAGATCTTTGAGGGTCTGCCCATTTCCAAACCCGCCATCGACATCCACACCATTGGCGCCGGCGGCGGCAGCATCGCCTGGGTGGATGCGGGAGGTCACCTACAGGTGGGTCCCCAAAGCGCCGGATCCGTACCCGGCCCGGTCTGCTACGGCAAGGGCGGCCAAGACATCACGGTAACCGACGCTGCCCTGGCCGTGGGCTACCTCGACGCGGGCAACTTCCTTGGTGGCGAAATGGCACTGCAGGAAACCCGGACCCACGCGTTGCTTTCCAAGCTGGCCAAGCAAACCGGCATGCAACCATTGGATGTCGCGAACGGAGTCCTTCGCATCAGCACGGTCAAGATCGCCGGTGCGGTCAGGGAAATCTCGGTGGAGCAGGGACACCACCCGCACGACTTCTCACTCTTCGCCTTTGGCGGCGGAGGGCCGTTGCTGGCCTGCAGCGTGGCGCGGGAATTGGGTTTGCCCACCGTCGTAGTACCGCCGGGCCCGGCCAATTTCTCGGCCTTCGGCATGCTGATGGTTGACGTGGTGCACGACTTTGCCCAAACGTTTGTCTCCGGTATCGACTCCCTCCAGTTGGATGCGGTAAACCGTATACGCGAGTTGCTTGCACAGGAAGCCCGCGCCGCATTGGATGCCGACGGCATCGGTCCGCAAGACCGCCGTCTCGAACCGTTTGCCGAAATGCGCTACACGGGACAGGAACACGCGGTGACGATTCCCCTGCCCGCGAATCCGTTGACCCTGGACGATGTGCCGGAATTGGTCGCCCGTTTCAATACAGTGCACGAACGGCACTACGGGCACAGCATGGAGGATCCAGTCGAAATCGTGACGCTGCGCCTGCGCGCGACCGGCCTGCTCCCGAGGCCCGACATTCCCGAGATGAAGGAGGCCGCGACACCTCAAGTACCTCGGCCCAAGGGATCGCGCGCCGTTGCAGGATCACCGGACACATATGCCGTCTACGAGCGCGCGGCTTTGCCCAGGGGAATGTCATTGCATGGCCCGGCCATCGTTGAGGAACCTACCTGCACGACCGTGCTGCATGAGGACGACGTTCTGACTGTGGGTTCCCATAGGGAACTGCACATCGCGATAGGCTGAAAGACTCCCGGAGCACCCCTTTGTGTTGCCTGCCTTTCAAAGGTCCGAACACAGCTGAGTTCCAGGCATCACTTTGCGGGACATTGAAGCCCATCGTGCGCAATGGAATGATTGGCAATCAACGAAATACGCCAAGCCATAACGACCTTGGCTGTCGATGAGCACGATAATACTCAAAACACCCGCCCAGGGATGTGGTTGGAGCCACGATCCAGCGGACAGGGAAGAAGCCTGGCTCAACTCAACTGCGGGCGCGTTTCTCTGTCAAAATCCTCAACGATTTTGGCCACTGTCTCCGTTTAGTTGAAATCGATGCGAGTCCCCTCGCACACTTCCGGGAATCGGCGGTGGGGACTTATGTCGGCCCCGCGGCAGGCGTGTGATTGGGACTACCTGCGTCGTCCGGTTCGTCCGGCATCAACAGGGAACGCCACTCGGAGGGCATGCGCAGCACGGCCTTGATTTGCCGGAGGTGGTTTGGCGGTAGGCCGTCCCGGCGCCATGTGGTTTCGATGAGATCCAGAACTGCCGGCGACAACATCATGTCCAGGAACTCGCGCAGCGTTGCGACGGCTTGGTCAATCCGTTCCGCTTGCCGGGTTTCCTGTGCGATGCGATCCCATTCGTCGCTCTCCCGGTCGTGCCAGCGGGACTCCGTGGCATCCCACCACTGGAAGCACGGCTGCGGCCGGCGTTCCGCCGGCAACCGGCGAAACTCCTCGGCATCCTCCCGTGAATCCGGCAGGAAGCGAATGTGCGTGCCGAACACTTCGCTCCGATACGCCAACGCGTTTGGCTGGGACAGATCGAGGTCGGGATCCATCCTGTGGTACACCCCGCCCTCCAGTCGCCACATCAGTAGCTCGCGCGGCGAATCCGCCCAACGCTTGCCGCCCAGGTCGTAGACCAGGTACTCGAGCACTCCCAGGGCCTCGTACAGCCGCCGCTTGTCGTCGAGGTCCCGCACCACCGTGGTCTTCGACAGGACCTCGAGCACCAGCTCCGGGACGGGATCGTCGAGCTGCGCGGTCCGGTCCGGGTCCCGGTTGTGTGCCTCCTGCAGATCCGCTTCGGTCGGCATCACCAGCAGATCCGGCTTCACCCGGTCCACCGGGCTGCCCTGCCGGGTGGCCAACTCCAGATGTTCGACCCGTTGCGGCACAAAGACGTAGTACGCCTCGGTCAACGCACGGTCGCCAATCCGGTCCTGTGCGGTATCGAACATGCGCTCCTGGAGCCTGCTGGGTCTGGAGTCGCCGTCGATCAGCACGCCGTCCTCTTCGAATTCGCTGAAATGCACGCCCTCGGCCCCGTAGTCGGGGTCGGTTGTCCAGTCGTGGTCGTATTCGTGGGCGACGTCGTACGGATAGTCGGGGTCGAAGTGGGCCAGGCTTTCCAGGTCGTGCTGCCAGGCCGCAAGGTGCTCCAGCCGCCAGGCAATCCGCGCCTCCCGCGCCGCGCGTGTCATGGTCGCATCGACGTACCTTTCCCGTGCGCGTCCGTTGGCGTCCGTCTGAACCAATGTCCGTTCCGGTGTCCGCACCTCAACCGCAGCCATCTTCGTCTCCCGTTGCCGGCCACTTCGCACGACTCTCTCCATTCTACCCGGCCACGCTGGTAGATTGAGCCCTTGTTTCAACGTTCAGTTGCAGTCCCTTCGTCGCTGGGAATCACAACCGGCGGATCGGGATGGGGAAATGGGCTATCGGGATGGACCAAGGCCGAAATGAAGTCCGTACCAAGAAGTCCCATGTTGGCGTTGTCTCACCAAACATCAAAAGGGCTCTTCAGACTGTTCCGGGCTTGACCCAACTTCTACGAAGCCATAACCAGGCCAACCATCACAGGCACTGTTTCCGTTCGCAGTTGGCCGCCGATGGTCGACAGGCGACATCAATTGACCCACTTGCCAGTACACGCTGAATCCAGAACGCCACAAACGTCGCGGATGGGCAGAGTGCCTGCACAAACTCATTGGGCGCGCTGGATAAACACTGCCTCCACATCCGCCCATGACAACCCCCTGTCCGCAAGCAGTACCAGGCTGTGGTAGAACAGGTCCGCCATCTCGCTGGTCAATCGGCCATCATCCTGTGCCAGGGCCGCGATCACAACTTCAACGCCCTCTTCCCCAACCTTCTGCGCAATCCGTTGTGTTCCGTCCCTGAATAGGGACGCGGTGTAGGAACCCTCCGGCATGTCGGCCTGCCGCTGCCGAATGACTCGTTCAAGGTCCCGAACTACATCGCTCATTGTTCCTGCTCCAAGTCCGATGCCAACCGTCGAAAGAAGCAGCTCCGGGCACCCGTGTGACAGGCCGGACCCTGCGGCCTGGCCAGCAGGACCAGCGTGTCCCCGTCGCAATCGACCAGGATCTCCTCGACATCGATAAAGTTTCCGCTGGTGGCTCCCTTGTGCCAGAGTTCCCGGCGGCTTCGACTCCAAAACACGGCCTGACCCAATTCAGCGGTTTGCTCCAGCGCCTCTCGGTTCATCCAGGCAACCATCAGGATCTCGAGGGAATCGGCATCCTGAACCACCGCGGTAACCAAACCCTGGGCGTCGAACTTGACGGAGGCCAGAAACTCGGCGCTATCCAACAACTGTACGTCGGTCGTCATGGCTGCTCGTTCAGGAACCGAACCCGTCAAGGCGGACCGGAATTCCCTTGGCCGCCATGTGTTCCTTGACTTCCCGAATGCTCAACTGCCGGAAGTGGAACAGCGATGCAGCCAAGGCCGCGGCGGCGCCGCCCTTGGTTACGGCATCGGCAAAGTGGCTGACCTGGCCCGCGCCCCCACTGGCAATGACCGGTATCGAGACGGCATCGCTAACGGCCCGGGTCAAGTCGAGATCGTAGGTTTCCTGTGTTCCGTCGCCGTCCATTGATGTCAGCAGCAACTCCCCCGCTCCCTTCTCTTCCACCTGTTGGGCCCACTCCACGGCATCCAGGCCCGTATTGATGCGCCCCCCGCTCACATAAACGTCCCAGGCGGGGCCGGCTCCGGACGGTGTTTCCCTCCGCTTGGCATCGATGGCCGTCACGATGCATTGACTGCCGAACCGCTCGGCACCGTGGGAGATGATGTCGGGGTTGCGAACCGCGGCGCTGTTGACTGACACCTTGTCCGCGCCGGCCAGCAAAATCGCCCGCATGTCGTCCTCGTTGCGAATCCCGCCGCCAACCGTGAACGGAATGAACACGGCATCGGCCACCTGCCGCACCATGTTGGTAACAATCTCACGGGCTTCATGGGTAGCGGTGATGTCCAGGAATACCAGTTCGTCCGCGCCTTCCCGGTCGTAGAAGATGGCTTGGCTGACCGGATCCCCGGCATCCACCAAGTCCACAAATTCCACGCCCTTGACCACACGTCCGTTGTGAACGTCCAGGCAGGGAATAACCCGTTTGGCCAACATGTATCAGCTCCCGGCTTTGCAGACGGCGATGGCTTCCGGCAGCTTCAAGGCCCCGGTGTACAGGGCCTGGCCTGAAATGAACCCGATGATTCCCGGCTCCTTCAGGTTGACCAGGGCCTGTACATCCGCCAGAGAACCAATGCCGCCGCTGGCAATGACGCTCAAACCCGCCTCGCGGGCGAGGTCCGCCGTCTCCCGGAGGTTTACGCCGGTCAGCATTGCATCCCGCGCAATGTCGGTGTAGACAATCAGTTCCACGCCCAGATCCTGCATGCGCCTGGCCACCTCCACCGCGGACAGATCGGTCTGTTCCTGCCACCCGTGCGTGGCCACCATGCCACCTCGCGCGTCCAGTCCCGCCACCACCTGGTCGGCCCCGAACTCCAAAACGGCGTCCTTCACTACATCGGGCTTGCGTACGGCCACCGTACCGAGAATCACCCGGGTCGCACCAAGACCCAGGATGTACTTGACGTCGTCCAGGGAACGGATGCCGCCGCCGAACTGGACCGGCACGTCCACGGCCCGGCGAATGTCCGAGAACGCCCGGACGTTCACTGGCACCTCGGCTGCTTCGCCCACGACCTGTCCCAAGGCCCCGTCCAGGTTCACTACGTGGAGCCACTCGGCGCCTTCATCAACCCAGTGCCGGGCCATGGCCGCAGGTTCCTGGCTAAAGACGGTTTCGGCATTGGGGTCGCCTTGGCGCAGCCGCACACAGGCACCGTTGCGCAAGTCGATTGCAGGGAAGACAATCACTGGGTATCACCAAAAATGTCGGGGGTGAATTCCATCCACCGGCTGGCCGTCACAACTCGGGGCAGCGGGTTTGTTCAAGCGGCCCGTTCCTCAACGGTCCGCATAAAGTTGGTCAGGATCCGAAGACCAACCTGCTGGCTCTTTTCGGGATGGCATTGGATGCCCCAAAGGTTGCCGGATTGCAGCACGCTGGCATAGGACACCCCGTAGTCGGTCGTGGCCAGAACCACGGACTCGTCGGTGGGAACACACCGGTACGAGTGGGCGAAATAGGCATAGGCGTGGTTCGGGACTCCGTCCAGCAACGGGTCGGTTCGCTGTTGGTGGAGTTGATTCCACCCAATCTGTGGGACACGCAACATACGCGCCGGCTCCCGGGGATCGGCCATCGCCTCCGGGAAGCGCAGGACCTGACCGGGCACAAGGCCCAACCCCTGATGACATCCCATTTCCTCGCTCTCGTCCAACAACAGCTGCATGCCAACGCAAATGCCGAACAACGGCACCCCATCGGCCACCGCTTCCAGCATGGGCTCTTCCCAACCCTTGTTGCGGACATTGTCGACACTGCTCCCGAATGCGCCTTGGCCCGGCAGCACCAGGGCACTGAAACCAGTCAGGCATTGAGCCCGGTCCAATATTGCCACTTCGATGTTCAGCGGTCCGGCCACGTGTGTGAACGAGTTGCTGATGCTGCGCAGATTGCCGACCCCGTAGTCGATGATTGCCACTGTCATGCACCGCCTCCCGATCAACCGTCCAACTCAAAGTTTCGCACGATGGCAGGCGGAAACCGGCCTGAAAGACAATCCCTGCGCAATTGGCGCAGCCGCTCCTGATACCGGTCCGCAGCCTGTCGGGTCAACCGCTGCTCGGCAACGGCCTGTTCCAGCTGTCTTTCCCCGGTCACCACCAGTTTCCGTGTGCGGTTGGCCACCATGCCCAGATACAGCGTACAGGCTTGCAGCCGCCGGTCCACATTTGTGACCTCCTCGCAGACCGGCATGAACCAGCCAACCGGGGCCAGATCGGGCCCAAAATACTTCTCCACCACGTAGTTGGCTTCGGTCAGCCAGAACCGCATCCTGGTTCCGGACATCTCCATGTTGCTGCTGGAGAAGGAGGACTTCTCGATCAGCATGCGCCGGGTCTCGACACAGTTATATTCGATGGTGTCGCGATCCGTCTCCCAGTCAGCCTGGACGAGGACGCGATTGCCGCAGGCGTTGCCGTGGGCAATCAGAGCCTGAAACAGGTCCATGGCAACTGGGTCGGCATGGATGAATACGGCATTGACGGAATGTTGGGAACCATGGCGGGCCCAACTGCTGAACGATGGCGGTTGGACACCGGCCTGCCGGCCTTCGCGGGTACGACGGCCGGCCGCAAGGGTTCCAACTTCCCAGCGGCAGCCAAACCCGTCTGACGGAACGTCGGCGCAAGGCACTGGACCGGCAATGTGTTGCCAGTCCACGTCTCCACGTTGCAAGTTGCGGAGTCCAGGCGGCCCCACGCCTCTTCCCTTGGTGCCATGTCGCGTCTGTTGTGAACCTACGCCTGCATAAACCCGTCGCGTATAGGATAATGCCCGGGGGCCATCGAAAGTGTTGTCAACACGTGGTCCTCCGTGTCCTTTCCCGTTCACCGACCGCCTGCCATGTTTCGCGGCTACCTCAATCGAGCCTGGCTTCCACTGCTGTGCGCCGCAGCGGTGGTTGCATTCGACCAGTGGACCAAGGTGCTGGTACGCCAACACATCGAACTGCATCACGCGTCCACGCCCATTGCTTGGCTTGAAGGCATCTTCATGCTGGAGCATGTCCACAACTACGGAGCCGCCTTCGGCATCCTCCAGAACGCGGGGGTATTGTTCGTCATCACTACGGTGGTCATCTGCATTGCGATCGTGGTCAGCATCGGTCGCCTGGGAGTATCGCAACGAGGAATGCAGGTTCTCATGGGCCTCATCCTGGGTGGTGCCATCGGGAACTTCATCGACCGCACGACACTGGGCTATGTGACCGACTTTGTGAAGGTGGGCATTCCCGGCAAGGCCTACTGGCCCAACTTCAATATTGCCGATTCGAGCATCGTGGTCGGTGTCCTGATCATGACCTTCATGGCTTGGCGACGCGACATCTTCGCCAACGACGAGGATCAGGAAGAGGGTCAATCCGACGCCTTGACGTTGGTGCCGGAGACATCGGGCGGCAGCAACGACTCCGGGGTATAGGTGGATGTACAACAGCTGTCGTTCCGGACAGAGTTGGGCGACGCGGGCCTCCGACTTGATCAAGTGTGTGCCAGCCGACTGGCACCTCTGAGCAGAACCAGAGTCAAGGCACTGGTCCAGGAGGGCAGTATCCTGGTGGACGGCCGTCCGTCCACACCGTCATTCCGTGTAAACCCGGGCCAAACCGTCACGGTCGAAATGCCTGCACCGTTGGCGGAAACCATCGAACCCTGGTCCACCAACCTGTCAATTGTCTTTGAGGATGAGCACCTGGCGGTCATTGACAAGCCACCCGGTCTGTCCATGCACCCGGGACCCGGCCATCCCAACCGGACCTTGGTTAACGCACTCGTTCATCGCTGGCCCGATTGGCATACCCTTGGTCCCGACAGCCGCCTGGGTCTGGTCCACCGTCTCGACATGGACACGTCGGGCCTAGTGGTGGTCGCGCGCACTGCGGCTGCCCAAGTCAGGCTCCAGCGACAATTCAGCGAACGCACCGTTGGCAAGTTCTACACAGCCCTACTGGACGGGTGGCTCGAACCCCGGAGCGGAACGGTGGATATTCCACTCGGGCGCCATCCTCGCTGGCGGCAGCGGCAGGCTGCTTTTCCGCCTGGTTCCGCGACGGCCGGAGTCCGGGTGCGCGACGCCGTGACGGACTTCAAGGTCTCCCGCTACCTGGTCTCGCCTTCGCCGGGCGTGCAACATCCGTTTTCCTTGGCGGAACTGCACCTTCACACGGGTCGGACCCACCAAATCAGGGTTCACATGGCATGGCTGGGATGCCCGGTGGTCGGCGATCGGGTGTACGGTCTGACGAAACCGAGATTGCACATGCCCAGACAGTTTCTTCATGCGTCAAGGTTGTCCTTCGATCACCCGTGCACCGGAGAACACATGGCGTTCGGATCCGATCTGCCCGAGGATCTGGCAGGCCCCCTCGCCGGCCTTGATCCGGCAGACTGAGCACGGCCGCTTGACCCGGTTCCGTCCGCCAACCGGATACCGGCCGATTTCGCCGACAACAGACGCACCGCGACCGGAGCAACACCGGAATTGCCCATGAACGGCAAGTGGCGTGCCGCGCGCATCCTGCTTGGCCTGCGCCTGCGTTGGTGGCTAATCCTAATCAGCGTGGTGCCGTCGTTCGCACCGGTACTCAGGCCGGATCCCTTTGTCCCGGACTTGGCCCACCTTGAACCATGGCAGTATTCGGTTCTCCAACTGGAACTCGATGCCGCCGGCTATGCACTGGCACGCCTCGTCAATGAACGTTCCCGAGCGTGGACCGACAGGGAACGCCGCGAGTTTGTCAGGCGATATGCATCCCATCTTGAGGCCCGTTGGCAGGCCAATGAAGGGATGTGGCTGGCCAGCCAACTCCTGGATCCTTTCGATTATGTAAACTATCATCGGTATGCCGTCGAGCGGCTCGAGGAAGATGCGTGGCTTGGCCTTCACCGAACCGACCTGGAACTCGTTGTTCAGTTTGAGGTGATGGAGGAACTCGCGCGCCTAGGGTTCGTTTCCCCTGGCCGGGTATTCCCGCCCGTTGTGTTCCGGTTGACGGATCCTCCAATTTTGGTCACGTACAGCCCGCGCGATGTGATTCAGACCATCGGCTTTGCCTATGTCCGCCCAAGTACGCCTTGGGCCCAGGCCGACACCTATGAGGACATGGTGCTGACCGAGCACAACCTGAGTGCCCACCTCAGCCGCGTGGGCGGCATTGCCACCTATCCGACATCGGTCCATCCCCTCACCCGGGACCTGGAATACCTGTACGAAGTGGTGGCCCACGAGTGGATTCACACCTGGTTGGCCTTCAGGCCCCTGGGCATTCGCTATCTGCAATCGGAGGAGATGCGAACCATCAACGAGACCGTGGCCACAATTTTCGGCGAGGAGACGGGCCGGCGCATCATGCTGCGCCACTACAGGGATCTGATTCGAAGGCCACCTCCCGCCGTCATGCTCCCTGCCCCACCGATTGAGACGGACACACAAGGCCAATCCTGGACAGCATATGCAATTGCCGACGAGGACCCACCCGAACCGGAAAGCGGCTTCGATTTTCGGGCCGCCATGCGCGAAACCCGGTTGGAAACGGATCGGCTCCTGGCAGAAGGGCTAATCGAAGACGCGGAGGCCTACATGGAAACTCAGCGCCAATACATCAACGCCCACGGCTACTTCATCCGCAAGCTCAACCAAGCCTACTTCGCCTTCCATGGAACCTATGCCACCTCTGGAAGCAGCGCGAGCGACCTGGGACCGAAGCTGGAAGAACTGCGCAGGCTATCGCCCGACCTGTGGACGTTTATGGACACGGCCGCGGGCCTCTCGAGTCGCAGTCGATTGGAACAGGCGCTTGACGCAGCGCGGCATGCCGCCGAGTGGCAGAACCAAAACCAATCCCGGGATGGCTGACTTGGGTTCAGGAACAAGTCATGCCTAACCATTCACCGCAGCAGAGACGTGGCCAAGCATCGTAGCGAGGCGTAGAGAACGGGGTGTTCAAGCCCGGCGACGAAGTGGAAGGGAAACCATACCCTTCGCGAACCGATCTTCCTTGCCCTGGCGAAGCGGTCCAGTGCCCGATCCACATCCGCAGCCGGTCCGAACCGATCCAGCTCGCGCCGCCGGAAAATCCGCTCGTCGGGCGGCCCAGCCTCCATGAAGACCAGAATTTCCTATTGCAACTTGGTGCCCGACATGGCTCCGTCCGGTGAACTACCCGCCAATCACACAAGCATCTGGTGAACGCTTCGATTATAGGAAACCTATTGTTTCCAAACTGTTTGCTTCATCTGACACCCACGACTCATCCAATGATGGTCACGGTTCTGAGCGATTATGCCCCGTGGTACCGAGCATCCGTCGCAGTTTACCGAGGAGACGGCTGCGTCGCGTCTCGTAAAACACGTTGAAATCGGTCATGTGAGGAGGAACCTCGCCAAGCTCGTGATTCTTGGCGTATTCCGAGGCCTCCTGAGTATCGAAGGTCTTGACCAACCATTGATGCGGCATCAAGTCGCTCTTGCTCTCGTTCGCCTCGCCAACGAGCAGTTGCAGATTCGGAAGACGGTTGGCTCGATCCTGAAACACCGGAATGTCCTCCTCGGGCACGCCGGCATGACGCAGTCGTTTGGTAGAGAATCGACTTCTTGGAAACACGTGATCGATGTGGAACTTGTTGCTCTTCACATCGACGAACGGGAATAAGAGAGTCAGCAGCGCAAAGATACGATTTTTCGATTCCACGAGATCCTCGAGCTCTTCCTCCTCGAACGTCAGACTCTTTCCCCGTGTTCGCATCTCCCTTTCCAGCTCCGTCGATGGAAATCCCTCACCGCCGTGTGTGTCGATGATGCTTCTGAGTGCAGTGAGCAGCGAGTCTAAACCGCTGCCCCAGATCCCCCGCTTGAGGAGCGAGCGGATCAGCCAGCTACGGATCGCTTCGCGATCGTGGCTATATGTGTCGTGAGACATGAAGCCTACTGGAGTGTTTCGACGATACAGGTAGTGCGCAATGGGTAGCACGGCGTTGTTCGCGCTCAGACTGGCTTTGGAGAAACCGAACCTTGCAACCAGTTCTACGGCGGTGCGGACCGCTCTCGTGATGGGATCCCAACGTTCCTCGAGAAGCTTCATGTTCCCATGGTTGAAATTCACGACCTTGAATTGCACACTGCCCACGCCGCCAAGTACCAAGCCAGCCTTGAGTAGGAAGTCCTGGGAGAAATCGAAGCCGTCCCCAATACTGTTGAGTTCGTCAACAGTTCCGTGAATCGCCTCGCGGGCGTCCAGGTTCTTCCACTGTGCCGTAGCCATGCTCATGAGCATGTCAGAATAGCTGAGCGTCATGCCACCGCTGTTCGTACGGATGAAGATATCCAGGACCTTATCAAGATCCTGACTCTCTTCTTGGTAATAAGCGACGACCGGCTCCGTGTGTACGACCTGGTGAAGTCTGGTCAGTATCTCGAATGGCTCGTCCAGATTGCCGAGTTCCTCCTTGACAAGGAATTTGTGGAGACTGCTGAGGCCGACAGCACCCTCAGCCTTCAGGACTTCCCCGATCCGGTACCAGCAGTGGGTATCGTCTCGTAGTCCTGCTTCCTTGGGGGTCAAGAAACGAAAGTCGTACTGCATTCCCGCCTCGTTTTCCTCCGCTTGGGAGAGGATGTTGAGGTACAAATGCCTCTTGGGAAACGCATCCGGGCTTGTCCACCAAAGGCGCGGCAGCTTGTAAGCGTAGCTGCCACGCAAGCCAATATTCATTGCAGTCAAGCGTTGTTGTCCATCGAGCACCGCCGTGATCTCGTCTTGGGTAATCACGCCGTGTGGTGCGCAGTGAGTGTTGTCCTTCTGGTGGTAGGTGAGCATGAAGTCGTAAAACTTGTACTGCTCGATACTCTCAGGCCACACGCTCCAGAACAGGAATGAGCCGATTGGATACCCCCGCATAAGGCTGTCGAAGAGACGTTCGATCCGCCGGGGATTCCAGACGAACTCTCGCTGGATCGCAGGCAGGACGTACCTCCCTCGTTCGATGGATTCGAGAGCCTTGGTGATTGTGATGGGAGTCTGAAAAGCCATCTCTGTCGGTCATATCTCCTTGAAATCATCAAATTCCTGGGTATCGCTAGTTCGACGATCTCACGACCAATCTCGTTCTCCGTTCGACGTAGCTCCCAAGTCTTCTGCAGATTCAACCAGAGAGACTGGACTACTACTCGTGCCGAACCCCTTTTCGGACTGTACCCGGTATTTGGTGTTGTCCTGCAGCCACCAGCACAACTCAACTGGCCAACGTAAGGCCAAGTCCAGATTTTGGGTATCGCCTCGCGGTTGGAGGTGGAGCCGCAAGCGTTAGCCGTCGCTGGAGCCCATGTCGATGTCCAGGTCCGGAAGCTTCTCCGCCGGCTCGTAGCCGAAGAACCGCGCCAGGAAACTGGTCTCGGCTTGCAGTGATCGAACAATGTTCTCAGCCTTGCGGAATCCGTGCTGCTCGCCTGCAAACAGCAGATAGGCCACTGGCACGCCCCTGGAACGCAAGGCATCGACCATCATCTCGGCCTGGTTGGGCAGCACGATCTTGTCCTCGTCCCCTTGCAGGAAGAGCACAGGGCAGGTAATGCCTTCGGCCCCGGTCAGGGGCGACCGCTCCTCGTAGATGTGCGCCTCCTCCGGGTACCTGCCCACCAGCGAATCCAGGTATCGGGACTCGAACTTGTGGGTCTCCCGGGCCAGCGCACCAAGGTCGCTAACCCCGAAGTAGCTGATCCCCACGTGGAACCGGTCGGTAAAGGCCAAACAGGCCAGCGTGGTGAAACCGCCCGCGCTGCCGCCGGAAATCGACAGCCGCTGCCCGTCGGCTAGGCCCTGCTCCACCAGATGCGTGGCTGCATTGCCGCAGTCCTGAACATCCACCAGTCCCCAGGTCCCGTTTAGTCGCCGACGATAGGCCGTCCCGTAGCCCGTGCTGCCGCCATAGTTGACATCCACTACCGCGAAGCCGCGGCTGGTCCAGTACTGAATCTGCAGATCCAGGTTGTTGCCGGTCTGGGAGGTGGGACCACCATGGCTCTTGACCCTGAGCGGTGGCAGTTCGCCCTCGGGAACTTCGTATTCGGGATTGGCCGGCGGGTAGTACCAGGCATAGGCTGTCAGACCGCCTTCCGTTTCAAACTCGACGGCCTGTGGCATCGAGTAGTACGCGGGGTCCACGTCGACTTCGTTCGAAGTCCTGAGTTCCCGAACCTCGCGGCTGGCAAGGTCCAACAACACCAGCGTGGAGAAATGGGCGGGGCTGGCCGCCAGGAACAGACCGTGCCGTTCGTTGGCCGACAGGGAGGAGAACGACGAGTAGGGCGTGTCCACAGGATCCAGTTCCCCGGTGTCCAGGTCCAGAATCCCCAAGTTGCCACCCGTGGCCCCCGACCAGGTGCACAAAATGTGCGTCCGGTCGATGAACGCGTACTTCGACAGGCCGAACACCCACTGCGGCGCCCCGAACTCCGCCTCCATCGGACACACGTTGGTCGGGGCCTCGGCATCCATGCGGAACAGGTTCCACCAACCGTCAGGATCCGCCACGCAGAACAGCTCGTTGTCGGGCGACCAGGCCGGCTGGAAGATGGACATGCCGGATTCGGCCCAGACCAGTTCCGGCTTGACCGCCTCCCCGAACTCGTCCAGTTCCGTCATCCACAACTCGGTTTCGTCCCACGGCATGTCCGGATGGTTCCAGGCCAGCCAGGCCAGCTTGGTTCCATCCCGGCTGAGGACGGGGGAGGAATAGAAGTCGTGGCCCTGGGCCATGACGACCTCCGAGCCGCGCGCTTCCGCGTCCACCATCACCAGCGTGTTTGCACACTCCTGGTTGGGCACGGAGTGGTCTTCGCGCACCGCGTACACGCGCCCGGTGGACCGGTTCACCACAAAGTCCGCGTATCGGCACTGGTTTGACGGCAGGAACTGTTCGACGCGTCGCCGACCCGATGCGCGCCAGGTGTACAGGCAGTCGTCGGCAAAGTTGCTGAACAGCACCTTGCCATCCAGGACCCCGTAGGGATTGCCACCGTACTCGTGCACCTTGGTTCGGACGCTGTACTGCCCCGACACCAGGTCGCGCGGCCTTTGTCCGATGGTTTGGCGCACCAGGGCATAGCGCCCTTCGTTGCCAGGCCGCATCTCCACCCAATAGATGTCGTCGTCCACCAGCTTGGGGTCGTAAATCGATATGGACTTCGAGGTCAGCAGTTCCGCCGTAATCGGGGACTGCCAGGATCCGCACGGTGCTGTCTTGGGCATCTATTCCTCATTCAATTGATGTCGCGGACAAAAATCGGACGCGGGTCAGCTTCCGGCTTCCCCGCGTACCTCGCGCGCCTCACGCGCAGCCGTGGCAAGGGCGTCTTGGGCGGGCACGTACCCGGCCGGATCCAACGCCTCTTCCATCCAGCTGCTGACGACCGCCAATTCCTGTGCGAACGTCGTACTGGGCCGCAGAGGCGCCGATGCACGAACCGTATCCATGGCGGCACGCTGCCAATCGTACTTTGCATCGGCCATCAGCTCGTGTTCGTAGACATAGCGATAGGCCGGCTTGGGTGCGACATCGGCAATCCGCCGCTGCAGGGCGATGTTGTCGGGCCCCAGCCACCAGACCCCGAAGGCCGCCGCGCCCTCTATGTTGCGGGCCCCGCGCGCCAGCCCCATGCAATTCGACCAGAACGGCGTTCCCGCCTTGGCCGAGTCGCGCTGCAGCCGCATGTTGGAGCCGGTGGCGGCGAAATCCGCACTGCCGGCGCCCTGGAACGTGTTGGCCACCGCACCGTGCAGATCAACCGATGTCATGATGGCGGTGCGGCCCTGCATCCACATCCCGAAGCCCCTTTCGTTTTCCGGCATCAGGTCCGCCAGAACCATTTCCTGGAGCCAGGTGAGCGCCAACAGCGCCACCTCTCCATCCCACTTGATGTGGTCGTCGGATGTGTAGGGATTTTCCTCCCCGCTCCAAATCATGGCCACCAAATCCGACAGGGGGCTGAAGGCCCTGTCGAACGGAATCAGCGACGACGACTGCTTAATCGCCTGGGCGGCCAGCATGGTGTCGTCCCAGGTGACCGGAGGATCGGTTATCCCCGCAGCCTCCAGCGGGGCGTTCAGCCAGGCCAACGCGATTGAACTCACGTTGATCGGCAGTCCCATCTGCTGCCCGCGGGCCCGGGCGGCCTCCCTCACCGGAAGATCCAAGCCTTCCATGATCCGGTCCGCGCCGGGCAATCCGCCCTCTTCCAGATGGGCGTCCCAGGGCTGAATCAGGTCAAAGTCGAGCCAGTTCTGGGTCTCGGTGGGCATGGGAATGGGAAGAATGCCGTCGTAGGCACCGGAACCGTCCGCGGCAGCTTGGCTGGCTTGGTTGAACAGTCCGTCCAAGTCGCTTTCATGCAGCACAAGCGGCCAATGGGGATAGGCTTCGGACCAAGGGCCCTCCAGTGTTTCGAACTCCAGGAGAAACAGGTACTCCTCGGCCACCAGCAGGTTGAGATCCTTTATTTCAGGCGTGGGTTCCGGTCTGCCGAGGAAACCGGGCCGACGACAGGCTGCCACCGAGGCTACGACGCCGGCCGTGCCCAAGAATCTGAGCACCGACCGACGGCTCACCGCCGTTGCCGCGGAAAGTCGAGTGGGGTTCACGAGTAGCGTTTCCAATATGGTGTGGGGATCGCCATTGCACCAAGGGGCCGCCAAAGCCCAAGTTCTTGTTTCGCCCGGATTCTACAGAATGGCGCTCGTACCATGGCCCGTGTCTGCTTCGGTCCTGCCACGGATACTTCACCCCCGAAACCAATTTCTCCATGGGCCATCCCGGACGATCATCCGCCGTCCCCATGAACATTGGTTGGACAACACAACCTTATAATGCGGCAGCCACGGTTCCGGCACCCCCCCCCAATCTTGCCTGTCCATGCCCATTGCCAATCCCATGCCGCAAGGTGCCGCGTTGCACCGTGAAGCCGACGCCGTTCTCGGGATTTTGGGAACTGCCGGTGAAATAGTATCCGGGTACTTTGCCAAGGACACGGACGTGGAGTTCAAGAACATCGACGAACCCGTGACCGCAGCGGACCGGGAGTGCAGCGCGTTCATAACCTCCAGCCTCAGAAATGCCTTTCCGGACGACGGAATCCTTTCGGAAGAAGAGCTCGACACGGCCGAACGGTTGGGCAAGGAGCGGGTTTGGATCATTGATCCCCTCGACGGCACCCAGGAATTCGTGATTGGACTGCCACAGTTCGTGATCATGGTGGGCTTGGCGATCCATGGGAAGCCATGCCTGGGCATCGTCTTGCAGCCGACCTCGGGCCTGGTATACATCGGGATTCCGGGCACGGGCGCCTGGGTCCACCGGGACGGTTGCACGCTTCCGGCCCGTGCCGGCCACCGGAATGAACTGTCCCGCATGCGGGCGGCGGTATCGCGCAGCCACCTCACTGCATTGATGGAAACTTGCCTCGATGATGCGGGATTCGCGGAGCGTACGCGCATCGGCAGCGCCGGCCTCAAGGCAGGCCTGGTGGCCGAAGACCGGGCGGATTGCTGGTTCCACGCATCCATCGGCCTCAAGGAGTGGGATGTCTGCGCACCGCACGCCGTTCTGGAAGCCGCAGGCGCCACCGTGACCGACTGCTGGGGCCGCAATCGCAGATACAATCAAGCCGACTACCACCTGCGCCATGGTGTGATCGCCTCCAACGGGCGTCGGCATGCGCAGCTGATCAACCACATCAGCCGCGTGTGCGCCGACCATGGTTTCCATGGGGACAATGGGTTTGCCTAAGGCTTTCGCGGTGCCTACCGATCAAACCGGCGGACTTCAGTGAACCGTTCACCCGGATGGCCCAACCTGTTGGGTCTGGTTGATCCCGATCCCAAGGACCCGAGCGGCCTCCAAACCGCCTTGGGCCAC